>NZ_CP114065.1:1217791-1522239 GCF_027627575.1 Kribbella sp. CA-293567 | reverse complement strand
GGTCTGGCCTACGGCCTGTACTACAACAAGGCGATGTTCGCCGCGGCCGGCCTGCAGCCGCCGAAGACCTGGGAAGAGATGGTCGCCGCCGCGCAGAAGCTGACCGACCCCGCGAAGAAGACCTGGGGGATGGCGCTGGCCGCCGGCAGCTACACCGAGAACGTGCACTTCGCCTTCATCAACGGCGCCCAGAACGGCGCCGACTGGTTCGACAAGGACGGCAAGCCGACCTTCACCACCGACGGCAACGTCCAGGGCGTGCTGCGGTACCTCGACCTGATGCAGAAGGACAAGGTCGCCAACCCGTCGAACGCGCAGTACGACAACGGCACCAAGTCGGTGAACGACTTCGCCACCAAGAAGGTGGCGATGGTGATCAACCAGAACAACGCCGACTCCTCGATCGTTGCCAACGGCATGAAGCCCGGCGAGTACGGCGTGGTGCCGTTCCCCGCCCCGAAGGACGCGGCCGCGCCGGTCGCCAGCCACGTGGCCGGGATCAACCTGTCGATCTTCAAGAACACCAAGAACAAGGACGCGGCGCTGAAGTTCGTCAAGTACATGACCGACGCCCCGACCCAGACCACGCTGGGCAAGCCGTTCGCGTCGCTGCCGGTGCTCAAGGACGCCAAGCCGGTCTTCACCACCGACGCGGCCGAGGCGGCGACCTTCCAGGACATCTACAACACCAAGTCCAAGCCGCTGCCGCTGGTGCCGGCCGAGGACCAGTACGAGAGCACCGTGGGCAAGGCGATGAACGCGATGTTCGCCAAGATCGCCACCGGCGGCACGGTCACCGCCGACGAAGTGAAGGCCGCCCTGAAGACGGCCGAGGACCAAGTGGCGGCCAGTAGCTGATGGCATCCGCCACCGTCACCGAAGAGGCCCCCGTTTCCCCGACGGCTTCCAAGCCGTCGGGGAAGCGGGGGCTCGACCGCCGCCCCGGGCTGAGCCGGAAGCTCCCCTATCTGCTGCTCGCCCCCGCCGTCCTGCTGGAACTGCTGATCCACATCGTTCCGATGCTGGTCGGCATCTGGATGAGTTTCGTCAAGCTGACCAGGGCTTTCATCGCCAACTGGGCCGCGGCGCCCTCGGCGGGCCTGAACAACTACCGGGTCGCCGTCGACTTCGACGGCGCGGTCGGCCAGGGCTTGCTGAAGTCGTTCGGCGTCACGATCGCGTTCTCGCTGATCACCCTGGCCCTGGCCTGGGGGCTCGGGATGGCCGCGGCCGTCGCGCTGCAGCCACCGTTCCGCGGCCGCAGCGTGGTCCGGACCCTGTTCCTGGTGCCGTACGCGTTGCCCGCGTACGCCGGCATCCTCACCTGGAACTTCATGCTGCAGCGCGACACCGGCGCCGTGAACCACATCCTGGTCGAGAACCTCGGGCTCAGCACCGACCGGCCGTTCTGGCTGATCGGCGGCAACGCGCTGGTCTCGCTGATCACGGTGGCGGTCTGGAAGCTGTGGCCGTTCGCCTTCCTCACCCTGATGGCCGGCCTGCAGAGCATTCCGCGCGACATCTACGAGGCGGCCGCGGTGGACGGCGCCGGAACGGTCCGGCAGTGGCGCAACATCACCCTGCCTGCGCTCCGGCCGGTCAACCTGGTGCTCGTCCTGGTGCTGTTCCTGTGGACGTTCAGCGACTTCAACACGCCGTACGTGCTGTTCGGGACCGCGCAACCGCCCGCGGGTGACCTGATCACCTTCCACATCTACAACGCGTCGTTCCTGACCTGGAACTTCGGCTCCGGCGCGGCCATGTCCGTGCTGCTGCTGATCTTCCTGATGATCGTCACCGGCGCCTATCTGATCATCACCGGCCGGAGGTCTCGTCGTGCGTGACACAGGAGGATTCAAGGTCTACCGGGCCGTCGTCCTGACGGTGCTCGGGCTGTTCGTACTGCTGCCGCTCTACGTGATGGTGACCTCGTCGCTGAAGCCGCTGAGCGACGTCCAGGGAGCCTTCACCTGGTGGCCGTCGAATCTCACCCTCGATCCGTTCACCGACATGTGGAAGACGGTGCCGCTGGCCCGGTACTTCGTGAACTCCACGATCGTGTCGGTGGCAGCGACGGTGTGCTCGGTCGCGATCGCGATCCTGGCCGCCTTCGCGGTGTCGCGGTTCCGGTTCCGCGGCCGGACGGTCTTCACCACCACGGTGCTGTCGACCCAGATGTTCCCCGGCGTGCTGTTCCTGCTGCCGTTGTTCCTGATCTTCGTCAACATCACCAACTCCACCGGGCTGCAGCTGGTCGGCACCCGGCTGGGCCTGATCATCACCTACCTGACCTTCAGCCTGCCGTTCTCGATCTGGATGCTCGCCGGGTACTTCGACTCGATCCCGCGCGAGCTCGACGAGGCGGCACTGGTCGACGGGTGCGGGCCGATCGGCGCGCTGTTCCGCGTCGTACTGCCGGCTGCCCGGCCGGGGGTGATCGCGGTGGCGATCTACTCGTTCATGACGGCCTGGGGAGAAGTGCTGTTCGCCTCGGTGATGACGACCGAGGCGAACCGGACGTTGTCAGTGGGTCTGCGGCAGTACTCCACCCAGACCAACATCTACTGGAACCAGATCATGGCCGCCGCTCTGGTGGTCAGCATCCCGGTAGTGATCGGCTTTCTGCTCGCCCAGCGCCACTTCGTGGCGGGTATGACCGCCGGAGCCGTCAAGTAGCAGCCGGTTGAGGTTCTGTCCGGGCTCGCTGTTCCGGGCAGAACCTCAACCGCTCAGTACTCCGACGCGCTGTAGATGTCCACCGAGGTGGAGTAGCTGGACGAGCTGCGGCCGTTCTTGCCTACGGTGGCGCCGCTGATCCCGTGGCAGGACAGCCGGAAGCCGCCGACCTTGGCGTTGCGTACCGCTTCGGGACCGGTGGCAGCGTGGGCGGAGTTCTTCGCCGTGAAGGCAACGATCTGCTGCCGGGCAGTCGCGTCGGTGATGAACAGCGGCAGCACTCCCGACAGCCCGGCCTGCAGGGCCGCGTGCGCCTTGCCTGGACCTTCGGGGTAGTTCCCGCTGCCCGTCGCCCGCCCGCCCACGTCGATGCTTTCGACGTAGGTCGTCTGCTTGTAGACGGGCCGGATGCCGACCTCCAGCATGCCTTTCTCGCAGCGCATCCCCAGAATTCGGTCGAACTTGCAGACGAAACCCTTGGCCTGGAGCCGCTTGGTCACGCCGTTGAGAGTGACACCGGGCAGACACGAACGCCCGCACGCGGACGGCGCCGAAGTGGCCGGCGCCGAGCTGGCCGGTGGGCTGGCAGCCGGCTGACTCGGCTGGGAGCTCGGGCTCTCGCCGTTGGTGCTGGGCGCCTCGCTCGGCCGCGTCGAGGCGTCGTCAGTGGTCCGGCTTGCCGACGGAGCCGTCGTACCGGTCGCGTCGTCGCCGGAACCGCCGGCGAACCGGCTGACGATGAAGGCACCGCCACCCACCACGATCAGCGCCACCACCGTGCAGAACACGATCGTCAACACCTTGTAGCTGCGCTGCGGCGGAGGCGACGGCGGGTACTGCTGGTACTGCGGATGGGGCTGGTAGTTGGCCACCGGGCGACCCTACCGACGCCCCGGCCCGCCGCCGTTCAGTTAGACCACGGTCGAACCTTCCGGAGTGTCAGCCGGAGAAGCTCCACTCCCCCACAGTGTCGTACGCCGCACCATGGCTCGGGCCCTCCCCAAGACGCGACGAGATCAGCTCGATGCTTTCGGCTGTCCAGGCCGGCCCGGAGTACTCGTCGAAGACCCGCACCCAGCGCACGACGTCCATCGGCTGCCGCAGCCGCGCCAGCGTCAGATGCGGGGTGAACTTCCGCCCGTCGACGGTCACGCCGGCCTTGTTCGCCGCCGACCGCGTCGTCATCGCCAGATGCGGCAACGCCTCCGACTCGTCCCGTACGCCGGTCCAGAGCACCCGCGCGTCCGCCACACTCGGGAACGCCCCGGATCCCGCCAGTCGCAGATCGAACGGCTTCTGCCGCCCGGCCGCCGCCTCCAGCCACTCGCTCAACTCGCCGGTCTTGTACTCCGGCACGTCCCCCAGGAACGCCAGGGTGATGTGCCAGTTCTCGTCCGCCGCCCAGCGGATGTCCTCGTCCGGATGATCTCTTCGGGGCCCGACGAACTCGGCCAGATGCTCGACCACCTCCACCGGCGGCACCACCGCCACAAAAAGTCGCATCCTTCGATCCTAGAGGGCGCCGTCCAGGGGATTGGCCACGGCTGATCCTGATGGGCGCCGCGTTCGCCGAACTCAGCTTGCGGCTGCGTCAGCAGTCCATGGCAGGGAAGGTGTAGCCGCGGGCGGTCAGGGTTTGCAGCGCCTGGTCGAGGGCCGCGACGGTCTGGCTGCGGTCGCCGCCGGCGTCGTGCATCAGGATGACGCTGCCGCTGCGGGCCTGGGTGAGGATGGTGTTCACGATGGCCTGCTTGCCCGGGCGTTGCCAGTCGAGGGTGTCGATGTCCCAGCGCACGGGAGTCATGCCGGCCGCCTTGACGTCGGCGCGGACGCTCGCGTTGGCGGCGCCGTACGGGGGGCGGAAGCATTTCGATCGCGGGCCGTCGAAGATCTCGTGATGGCGCTTCGTCGCCGAGGTCTTGGTCAGCTGGGCGTGCGAGATCGAGTGGTTGCCGACAGTGTTGCCTGCAGCAAGGATCTGGTCATGGATCTCGGGGTGCGCCTTCTGCATGCCGCCGAGCTCGAAGAAGGTCGCGTGGGCGCCGTACTTCGCCAGTACTTCGAGCACTCGCGGCGTCCAGACCGGGTCGGGTCCGTCGTCGAAGGTGAGGAAGACGACTTTGTTGCCTCCGGCCACTGCAGTCGGGTCGGCGATCGGCTTGCGCGGAGTACTGATCGGTGCTGCTGATGCCTGTGGCGCCGAGGCTTGTACTACCGGTGTCACGGAGCCGGCCGGCGTGGTGGCGGAGGCATGGTCTGCTTGCGCCAGCCCGAAGGCAACCACCCCAGCCACCACGAACGCCGCCGAGACCCCGATACCGGTGTTGATGAACGCCCCGAGCTTGCTGACCATGACGCTCTCCCCCGTGAATCACCGAACATCTCCCCGCGAAGCGCCTCCCGGCCACTTCACAAGATGAGACGCCGGAAACCCCGGTCTGGTTGGGAGTTGGTGATTCCGAGGATGAACTCCGGTCATCTGAGTGCCTGCTCGGTCACTGGATCTTGGCGGCCCGGACCCGCCATGCAGTCACCCCGGCACCCAGCAGCACCCCACGCCAACCGGGGCACCGTCTGTTGCTCTTGTCTGTTGCTTTACGGCTTGTTGAGCTTCAGGTTCAGCAGTGCGTTCTCGATCAGCTCCGGCATCGCCGGGTGGATCCAGTACTGGCCGCGGGCCATCGTGTGGGCGTCCAGGCCGAAGCTCATGGCCTGGATGACCGGCTGGATGACCGTCGACGCCTGGGGGCCGATCACGTGGCAGCCGAGGATCTGGCCGGTGTACGGGTCGGCGAGGACCTTGGCGAATCCCGTGGTGTCCTCCATCGCCCAGCCGTAGGCGATGTCGGCGTACGCCTGGCGGCCGACGACGTACGGGACACCTTGTTCAGTGGCTTCCTCCTCGGTCAGCCCGACCGAGGCGATCTGCGGGGAACCGAAGACGGCGTGCGGGACGAAGCGGTGGTCCGACTTGATCCGGTCGTCGGGGTGCAGCAGGTTGTGCTGCACGACCTTGGCCTCGTGGTTGGCCACATGCTTGAGCTGGTACGGCGAACAGATGTCGCCGAGCGCGTAGATGCCCTCGACCGCGGTCTGCTGGTACTCGTCGACCACGACCCGGCCGTCCTTCTCCAGCTCGACCCCGGCGGCCTCGACGTTCAGCAGGTCCGAATTGGGCTCACGGCCGACCGCGACCAGCAATTCGTCGACCACCAGATCCTCGGCGCCTTCCGGGCAGAGCATCCGGATCGCGATGCCTTCGGAGTTCCGGTGCACGCCGATCGTCTCGTGCCGGGTCAGGACGGTGTACCGCTGCTTGGCCAGCTCGGTGTAGCGCTGCGCGATCTCGCTGTCCTCGTGCCGCAGCAGGTGGTCGGAGCGCACGATCATCGTCACCTCGACGCCGAGCGACGAGAAGACGTGCGCGAACTCGGCCGCCACGAAGCCACTGCCGATGATGCCGAGCCGGCGCGGCAGCTCGTCCAGCCGCATGATCGTGTCGGAGGTGTGGAAGCCGGTCTCCTCCAGCCCCGGGACGAACGGCACGATCGGCCGGCTGCCGGCGGCGAGCACGAACCGGTCGGCGGTCAGTACCTCGGCCTGCCCACCCTCGTTCGCCGTCACGGTCAGCTCACGCTCGCCGGTGAACCGCCCGGTGCCGTGGTACAGGGTGACGTTGACGTTGTTCGGATGCTGTTCCCGGTACTCCGCACCGCCGGCCGAGATCGGGTCGATCCGGCCGAAGATCCGGTCCCGGATGTCCGGCCAGCGCACCCCGGTGAGCTGCTCGTCCACGCCCAGCCGGGAGCTGTGCGACGGCACGGCGGCCAGGTCGGCGGTGTGCACGAACATCTTGGTCGGGATGCAGCCCACGTTCAGGCAGGTACCGCCGAAGGTACCGCGCTCGACGATCGCCACTTTCCGGTCCGCGAACTGCTTGGTCACGATCGTGTTGCCCGAACCGCTGCCGACGACCACCAAGTCGAAATGAGTCACGCCCCATTGTGCGCGTGGCACGCAACCTGACCCCAGGCGGCACCGCTTACCTCCCGCGAACGAGATCGCCTGGTGGAAACGCCCCAGCCCGCAACTCGAGTGCGGGGGCACCTCCGGCGGCTAAGCGACGCGAGGCTTGACTGGTTCGGTCGGCGTGGCGGCTACAGCAGTGGAGTCTGCGGCGGTGGGTGTCGACGAGCCGGTCAGCGTCGACTTCTCGCCCAGCAGGTCCGTGGTCGGGCTGAGGATGTCCAGCCGTGGCCGCGGCAGCAGGTGTGGGCGGATCGCCAGGCCCCGGCGACGGGAGAAGTACAGCACCGAGGCGATGGTGCCGAGCAGGGTCAGGCTGCCGCCGACCACCAGCGACCAGCGGGCGCCGAACTCCTGGCCGACCCAGCCGATGAACGGCGAGCCGATGGGGGTGCCGCCCATCAGGACGGTCATGTAGAGCGCCATCACCCGGCCCCGCATGGTCGGCTCGATCCCGAGCTGCATGGTCGCGTTCGCCGCGGTGAGCATCGTCAGTGCGGTGAAGCCGACCAGCGGCAGCACCAGCGCGAAGGTCAGGTACGTCGGCATCAGGCCGCTGACGATGACCATCACCCCGAAGGCCAGGGCCGCGCCCATCACCAGCCGGCCGCGGGTGCGGACCCGGCGGGCCGCCATCAGCGCACCGGCCAACGAGCCGATCGCCAGGATCGAGCCGAGGATGCCGTACTCCCCCGCGCCCTTGTGGAACTCGCTGACCGCCATCAGCGCCGACGTCATCTGGAAGTTCAGCCCGAAACAGCCGGCGAAGAACACCGTCACCAGCACCATCATCAGATCGGGACGGCGCCACAGGTAGCGCATCCCGTCCCGGATCATGCCCTTGTCCCGGGCCGCCACCTTGGGCGTGTGCAGCTCACTGGAGCGCATCAGGTGCAGCGACAGGATCACCGCCGCGTAGCTCAGACCGTTGATGATGATCACCGGCCCGGTCCCGATCCAGTGGATCAGCAGGCCGGCCAGGCCGGGGCCGATCAGCCGGGCCGCGTTGAACGAGGCCGAGTTCAGGCCGACGGCGTTGGACAACTCGTCCTTGCCGACCATCTCGACCACGAACGCCTGCCGGGTCGGCGCGTCGAACGCCGTACCGATCCCGAACACGAAGGCCAGCGCGAACACGTGCCAGGCCTCGACCAGACCGAAGACGGTCAGCGCGCCCAGGAACAGCGCGACGGCGCCCATCGCGATCTGGGTGATGGTGAGCACCCGGCGCTTGGGGAACCGGTCGGCGATCAGCCCGGCGTACGGGGAGACCAGCAGGGCGGGCAGGAACTGCAGGCCGGTGACGATACCGAGGGCGGTGCCGGAATGGGTCAGCTCCAGGACCAGCCAGTCCTGGGCGACCCGCTGCATCCAGGTGCCGACGTTGGAGATGATGGCACCGGTGGCGTAGAGCCGGTAGTTGCGGACTTTCAGCGCGCGGAAGGTCGGGCTCACGTGGCCGCCAGGCGCTCTAGAACAGGTGCTGCCTTGCGCAGGATGTCGCGCTCCTCAGGAGTCAGTTTCTTCAGTTTCGTCTGCAGCCACTCGTCGCGCCGCCGGCGGTTGGCCAGCAGCAGGTCGTGCGCGGCCGGGGTCAGATCGACCACGATCTGACGCTTGTCGGTCTCGTGCGGGCGGCGGACCACCAGGCCCGCCTCCTCCATGTTGGACACGATCCGCGTCATCGACGGCGGCTTGACCTGCTCGTGCGCGGCCAGCTCGCCGATCGTCATCGCGTCGTGTTTGCCGAGTGCACCGAGGACGCCGAGCTGGTTGGCGGTCAGGTCGTGGCCCCCCACCCGCTGGCGGCGCAGCTGTCGCGACAGCCGCAACGTGGACGACCTCAGAGCACTGGCCAGTCCTACGTCACTCTTCACCTGCTGCGCTACGACCTCGGGCATATTCATTAGCTTAACTCATTACCTTTGCTAACTAAAGCCCCGGTCGCCGGGAGTGGGACCGCCGATGCCCTAGGGTTCCGCGCATGGGGACACCACCGGAGCTGGCGCGGTACGAGCAGCGCTTCCGGCGCGCCGGCCTGCCGTTGTTCATCGAGGACTTCTCACCGACCCACGACATCTTCAGCCGGGCCACCCCGGTACTGGTGCTGGTCTTCCTGTTCGAGCTGACCGGAGCCACCTCGTTCGAGTGGTCGACCAAGCGCAATCTGCTCACCGCCCTGGCCGGCCTGGCCATCCTGCTGACCGGCTTCGGGCTGCTGAACCGCTTCCGGCGGCGGCCGTTCTGGTCCTTCCCGACCCGTTTCGGCACACCGGAACTGGCCGTCTTCGTGCTGCTGCCGGCCCTGCTGCCGGTGATCACCGACAACCAGTGGAAGCAGTTCGCCGGGGTTGCCATCGGCAACCTGTTGCTGGTCGGCGTGATCTACGTGGTGGTCGGCTACGGCCTGATCGGTACGACGTTCTGGGGCCTGCGCCGGCTCGGCACCGAACTGGCCGGCTCGGTGACCAGCCTGGTCCGGGCGCTGCCGTTGCTGCTCGTGTTCTCCCTCGTACTGTTCGTGAACACCGAGATGTGGCAGGTCTTCGCCGGCATGCCGGTCGAGTTCATCGCCTTCTCCGCGATCGCGTTCACGCTGCTCAGCAGCCTGTTCCTGATGCTGCGGCTGCCGAAGGAGCTGGACGAGATCGAGCTCGAGGCGGGATCCGAGCCGCCGCTCAGCCGGATCCAGCGTCTCAACCTGAGCGTCAGCCTGGTGATCCGCCAGTGGATGCAGGTGCTGGTGGTCAGCACCGGCGTCGGCCTGTTCTTCGTCGGCTTCGGCCTGCTCGCGATCAGCGGGGAGATCTACGAGTCCTGGGGCGTCGACCCCGGCGCCTGGTCGCACCGGTTCGAGCTGCTCGGCCACCCCTTGCTGATCAGCGCCGCCCTGGTCAAGGTTGCCGTCGGCATCGCCAACTTCACCGGGCTGTACTACTCGATCTCGCTGATGACGGACGCGACGTACCGGACCGACTTCCTCGACAACGTCACCACCGAGCTCCGCGCGCTGTTCACCGCCCGCACCCAGTACCTCGAACTACGTGCCCGGCTGCTCCCCCACGGCGAGTAGCGCGGTCCTCAGGAAGTCGAGCTCGTGCAGCATCAGTCCCCGGACCGCGGCTTCGTCGGTGACCCGATGGGTCGCGTTGGACAGCGGCATGACCTGGTGCGGGCGACCTGCGGCCAGCAGCGCGGCGGAGAACCGCAGGGTGTGGGCGGCGATCACGTTGTCGTCGGCCAGACCGTGGACCAGGAGGAGCGGTCGCTCCAGCTTGGCGGCGTCGTTGATGGGTGATGAGCGGTCGTAGTCCTCCGGGTGCTCGTCCGGGTGCCCCAGGAAGCGCTCGCGCCAATGCGTGTCGTAGAGGCGCTGGTCGCTGGGGGCCGCTCCGGAGACCGCGGCGTGGAAGACGTCCGGCCGGCGCAGTACGGCGGCGGCCGCGAGCAGGCCGCCGTAGCTCCAGCCGGTGATGCCGACCCTGGTCAGATCGAGATCCGGGGAGTACTCCGCTGCGGCGTGCAACGCGGTGATCTGGTCCGCGATCGGTGCCGACAGGGTGTCGCGGTGGACCGTCTTCTCCCAGACAGGTCCCCGGCCCGGCGTGCCGCGGCCGTCGGCGATCACGACGGCGAATCCGGCTTCGGCGTACCACTGAGCTTTGTGGAACCAGGGCGCGGTGACCTTGAGGACGAGGGACATGGCGGGGCCGCCGTACGGGGCCATTAGGACTGGGAGCTTGGTGACGCCCGGCTGGTACCAGGACGGGAGGAGGAGCGCCGTGCGGAGCCTCAGGTCTCCCGCTTGCAGCCAGGTGATCCGTGGGGTGACCACTGGGGTGGCGCGGTGGGAGGCGATCGGGTGATCCGGTTGACCTTCACGCCGTACCACGAATGTGCGGCCTGCCTCCGTGTTGGAGCTGAGGAGAAGAGTGCCGCCGGCCCGGAGACCGTCGTACGCGCCTGGGACATCGCTGAGCTGGTGAAGAGTCTCTTGCTGATAGAGCCAGAGGTGGGACTCGGTCGGCTCGTTGCTGGCCAGGAAGAGGACCGACTCGCCTTGAACGGCCAGGACTTCGCGGAGCTGCAGGCCTTCGGGAGTCACCTGTCGGCCGTCGATCGTCAGGTGGCGGGTTTCGCCCAGGTCTTCGGGGTGGACGAGCTTGCCCGAGGCGGTGCGAGCAGGAGTGCCGGGGACGAGCTCGACCCAGGCGGGATCGCGTTGCTCGTGCAGTAGGTGCGTCCGGCCGGTACTGGGGTCGGCGGCGAGAACCTGGAGAGTGCGCTGGTCGCGGGACTGCACGGCAAGGAGAGGGCCGTGGGAATCCCAGGCAACGGCGGCCAGGTACTCGTACGCCGTACTGTCCCACTGGAGTCGGGTGCTCGAGCCGGTCAGGTCGAAGGCGTGGAGTGAGACCAGCGCATTGGCTGTGCCGGCCGCGGGATAGGCGATCTCGCGCGGAGGTCGAGCCGGGTTGGCGGGGTCGGCGATCCACCAGCGCTGAACTGGCGTCAGGTCGACGCGGGTGGTGAGCAGGTGGGTGCCGTCCGGGGACCACCAGTGACCCCTGGTTCGATGCATGGACTCGGAGGCGACGTGTTCGGCCAGGCCCCAGGTGACCTCGGGGTCGTCGTCGGAGGCAACCAGCTGATCGTTGCCCGTAGCAAGAGTCAGGACCCGGAGCGATCCGTCGGTGACGTAGGCGACCCGTTGCCCGGTGGGGTCGAGGCGCGGGTCGACCACCGGGCCGGCCGTGGGTCGGCACTGGGGCTGCGCCGAGGAGCCGATCCCGGAACCGGCCGTGGAGTCGGCGGACGGGTCCAGGGTCAGCGTCCAGAGGGCGCCGTTCAGGGCGAAGGCGACGGTCCGCAGCTCCACGTCGGCCGTGTAGGCGACGATGCCGGCCGCGCTCTCCCGGGCGCGTTCGCGGCGGACCGCCTCGGCGGGCGGGAGCGGGCCGTCCTCGCCGAGCGACTCAGGGGCGGCAAGCAGGTGCTCCTCGGTCCCGGCGAGGAGCCAGAGGCAACTGGTGGCGTCCTCGGCCCCGCGGGTACGGAGGAAAAGCACACGCTGACCGTCGGGCGACAGAGTGAAGGCACGGGGCAGGCCGAGGGAGAAACGGCGGGTCCGGGACCACTGGGCGGGAAATGCGCTGATGTCCATAAACAAAAGTCTGGGCGGCCCTGAAGAGGGAAGCCCAGACGCTTGTCATTCTAGCAGTTCTCGCGGTGTCATCAGCGGCTTCCAGCTCAGGTGAGCCAGTCCTGCAGCGGGCCGATGGCGAAGTACACGACGAACAGGGCGGCGACCACCCACATCAGCGGGTGCACCTGACGGGCCTTGCCGCGGACCACCTTGAGCAGCACGTAGGAGACGAACCCGGCGCCGATCCCGGCCGAGATCGAGTAGGTGAACGGCATCAGGATGATGGTCAGGAAGGCCGGGATCGCCAGCTCCAGATCGTCGAAGTCGATCCCCTTGACCTGGGTCATCATCAGGAAACCGACCAGGATCAGCGCCGGGGTGGCCGCCTCGTACGGGATCAGCGTGACCAGTGGCGCGACCACCATCGAGATCAGGAAGCAGATCCCGGTCACCACGCTGGCCAGTCCGGTCCGCGCGCCCTCACCGACACCGGAGGCCGATTCGATGTACGACGTGTTGCTGGAGACCGAGGCGGCGCCGCCCGCGGCCGCGGCGACGCTGTCGACGACCAGGATCCGCTGCGAGTTCGGCGGGTTGCCGTCCTGGTCGAGCAGGCCGGCCTCGGCGCCGATCGCCGTCATCGTGCCCATCGTGTCGAAGAAGTCGGCCAGCATCAGGGTGAAGATCAGCAGCAGCGCGGAGACCAGGCCGACCTTTTCGAACGACCCGAACAGGTTGAACTCGCCGACCAGGTCGAGGTTGGGCGTGGAGAACCAGGAGTCGGGCAGCTTCGGCACGCTCAGACCCCAGCCGCCGGGGTTGGTCTCGGTACGGCCGCCGATGTCGAAGATCGCCTCGATCACGATCGCGAGCACCGTCGCGAACAGGATGCCGATCAGGATCGCGCCCTTCACCTTGCGCGCGTAGAGCGTGATGATCAGCACCAGGCCGATCACGAAGACCAGGACCGGCCAGCCGCGAAGGTTGCCGCCGACACCGAGCTCGACCGGCGGGCCGCCTGCCGACGCGGGCCGGCGGACGAAACCGGCGTCGACCACGCCGATGAAGGCGATGAACAGGCCGATGCCGACGCTGATCGCGATCTTGAGCTGCTGTGGCACCGCCTCGAAGACCGCCCGGCGGAACCCGGTCAGCACCAGCACCAGGATGATCAGGCCCTCGATCACCACCAGGCCCATCGCGTCGGCCCAGGTCATCTTGGACGCGACGCTGAACGCGATGAAGGCGTTCAGGCCGAGGCCGGTGGCCAGTGCCAGCGGGAAGTTGGCGACCAGCCCCATCAGGATGGTGACCACCCCCGCGATCAGCGCGGTGGCCACCGCGACCTTCGCGATCGCGACCGCCTGGTCGGTGCCACCACCGACGAACTGACCGGTGCTGTCCTTCACCGACCCGATGATCAGCGGGTTCAGCACCACGATGTAGGCCATCGTGAAGAAGGTGACCAGGCCACCGCGGATCTCCCGGCCGAGGGTCGATCCGCGTTCGCTGATCCGGAAGAACGCATCGAGCGGACCGGAACCGGGGCGGGCGATGGCGCCCTGTCGCGAGCTCATGACGGCATCGTGTCAGGTGACGTCGGCCCGTGGCGAGTGAATCGGACGGCTTGGGTGTGTCTCCCAATTTCCGCCGTAGCGAGCAGGTGCCGCGCAGAGTGCCGCGCAGTAGGCGGAAATTGGGAGACA
Source organism: Kribbella sp. CA-293567 (assembly GCF_027627575.1). Lineage (NCBI taxonomy): Bacteria > Bacillati > Actinomycetota > Actinomycetes > Propionibacteriales > Kribbellaceae > Kribbella > Kribbella sp. CA-293567. The sequence continues at coordinate 1,508,685 of NZ_CP114065.1, read as the reverse complement.
CACCCTAAGGTGGGGCTGTGGCAGATCAGGAGCAGGTGCCGGCGTCGAAGAAGCGCAACGACCCGACCAGTCAGCTGGCTCGCGGGGAGATCGTGCACGCCGAGGTCAAGCCGTTGGACCTGTCCGGCATCCCCACGGTGATCTTCGGGATCGTCGCCTGGGCGGTCGCGTTCGTGCTGGTGCTGATCTTCCGCGGTGAGTTGGAGAAGAGCGGCGAAGAGTGGTGGTTGTGGGTCACCGTCGCGGGCTTCGGGCTCGGCTGGATCGGGCTGCTGTACTGCCGCCGCCGCTGGGCCGCCATCCAGGCCGGCCACCGGCCCGCGACCGAGGACTGAGCCCCCGGTCCGGCAGCGGACCCGGTGGTTCGGCTTCAGTACTGGGCCGCCGTACTCCGCCCAGTAGTTCGGCCCAGTAGTTCGGCCCAGTAGTTCGGCCTAGTAGTTGGCGGTCGCTTCCGCGGCGATCTCTTCGGCGGTGGGCATGTAGACCTCGTCGTCCGACGGGGGCTCGGCCGCAGCCTCGACCTCGGCCTGGACGGAGTCGGCCTCCTCCACCTCGGCCTGGACGTCGGCCAGTTCGGCCTTCACCTCGGCCAGCTCCGCCTGCACCTCGGCCAGTACTTCGGCCGGCTCTGCCGGTGCTTCGGTCTGCGCCTCGGTTGGCTCGGCCAGCGGGTCGGGGCGCGGCATCGTGAGGTCGTCGTACCCGGTGGTGTCGAAGGCGTGCTCGGTCGACGGGTGGTCGGGCGCGTCGATCACGGCGTCGGAGTGAGCTCCGCAGCCGTAGTCGTAGGCGACGATCCGGCCGTCGCCCGGGGCCATCTCGTTGGTGCAGGCGCCGAAGGCCTGGCCGAGGCTGTCGTTCAGCCGGATCCAGTAGCCGCAGGCGAAGCACTTGTACGGAACGGCCTGCGCGATCGCCGATGCCGGGCCGAAGTCACCGGCGTACCAGCGGTCGGCTGCTTCCTCACGGCCGATCGGCGACAGCACCCGCTCGCGACCGAGTCCGAGCTCGTCGACGACGGCCAGCACCTCGTCGGCCGCGCCGGTGTCGGTGTAGCCGGGCTCGAGCCGCGGGTCCTCCGGCAGCGTCGGGAACAGGTCACCGGGACGGAGGTCACCGGGCTGGACGCGCTCCGACCACGGCACCCACGCGGGTCCGACGATCGCCTCGTCGCCCGGCAGCATCACGACCTCGTTGATCGTGACGGTCTTGGCCCGCGAGGCGCGGGTCAGCGTGACCGCCCAGCGCCAGCCGCGGTACCCCGGGTGGGTCGAGGCGAAGTAGTGCGTGACGAGCCGCTCGCCCTCGACCGAATGACCGAGGTGGTCACCGACCTGAGCGGCGCCCGCCTCGACGATCGCCGCCTCGCGGGCGGGTTCGACCGCCGCGACGCAGACGGCGTCGGGCTTGGCGCGGACCGGTTCCGGAGTCTTGACGGGAGTCACAATCGGTCATTCTCGCACGCCCGCCGCCACGATTCGAACCGCGTCAGAACTCCGGTCTGTCCCCCGCACAAGGCAGGATGGTGACATGAACGGTGCCGACCCCGAGAACCGCCCGCGCCAAGGCGCCGGAGGCGGTCGCGAGCCCGGCACGGGTCCGGCCCCGGAGACCTCCGGTGGGCCGGGCTCAGGCGAGCGCGGCGCCGGTGGGCAGAGCAGCGGTGGCCGGCAGAGCGGTGGCGGGCCGAGCAGCACTGGTCGGCAGAGCGGCGGCGGGCAGAGCAGCACTGGTCGGCAGGGTGCTGGCGGGCAGAACGGTGGCGGGCCGAGCGGTGGTGGCGGGCCGAGCAGCACTGGTCGGCAGAGTGCTAGCGGGCAGGGTGGTGGCGGCAAGCCGGGCGGTGGCGGGAAGCAGCGGCGTACCGGGGAGCGGCTTGGCAGCGCCGGCAAGAAGGTCGGCGCCGCGGGGAAGAAGGTCGGGCAGGCCTCGAAGGTCGGGGCGGCCGGCTTCGCCAGTGTGTCGAAGAAGACCGCCGGGGTGACCGGCCGGGCCGGCAAGGCGACCGGGCGGCGGATCCGTGGGCTGACCGGCGCGCAGGGAGCTCGCGAGTCCGGGCTGTCGCGGCTGATCGAGCTCGGCTTCGTCAACGCCGCCGGGGACACCGCCTTCGCGGTCTCGCTGGCAGGGACGGTGTTCTTCGCCGTACCGAGTTCGCAGGCCCGGGACCGGGTTGCGCTGTTCCTGCTGCTGACGATGGCGCCGTTCGCGTTGATGGCACCGCTGATCGGTCCGGTGCTCGACCGGTTCCGGCACGGCCGGCGCTGGGCGATCGGCGCGACGCTCGGGTTGCGCGGGTTCCTGGTCTGGAGTCTCGCCGCCTCGATCCACAACAGCTCCGCCTGGTTGTATCCGGCCGCCCTCGGCTGTCTGGTCGCATCCAAGGCGTACGGCGTCACCCGGGCTTCCGCGGTACCGCGGCTGCTGCCGAAGAACGTCGACCTCGTCACCGCCAATTCGCGCATCTCGCTCGCCGGTGTGGCCGGCGCGACCGTCGGCGCCGGCATCGCGGGAGCGTTCGCCGCGATCGGGCCACAGTGGTCGCTGCGCTGGGCCGCGCTGGTCTACACGGTCGGCCTGGTGCTCGCGATCCGGCTGCCGTCACGGGTCGACTCGCCGGCGGGCGAGGAGATGACCGGTACGGCGGGGCGCGAGGCCCGGCGCCGGGCGATCACTGCCGCGGTGTCGCGAGGCATCCGCTGCAACCTCGGACTGCGGTTCGTGTCGGGCTTCCTGACCATGTACCTCGCGTTCCTGCTGCGCGACAAACCGATCAGCGGGATCGACGGCGCGCTGGCGGCCGGCGCGGTGATCGCGGCGGCCGGGATCGGGAACAGCCTCGGCACCCTCACCGGATCGTTGCTCAAGGCCCGTAAACCCGAGGCGGTGGTGCTGGTTGTGCTGCTCGCGGACGCGATCGTCGCGGTCGCGGTCGCGGTGTTCTACGGGTTCCCGCTGCTGATCGTGCTCGGACTGGTCGCGGGGTTGTGCAGTTCACTGGGCAAGCTGTCGCTGGACGCGATGATCCAGCGCGACGTACCGGAGACCGTGCGGACGTCGGTGTTCGCACGGTCGGAGACAGTGCTGCAGCTGTCCTGGGTGATCGGTGGCGGCTGCGGCATCCTGCTGCCGCTGATCCCGCGACTCGGCTTCGGCTTCCTCGCCGCGGTGCTCGCCGTCGCGGTGTTCTTCGTACTACGCCAGAAGCCGTCACCACATGCTCCGGCGCCACACACCCCGGCACCGCCACGCACGCCGAGCAGCGACGATCCCGGACCCCGCAGTACGGCGGTCGTGCCGTCGGAACACCACGAGACCCGCACGGTTCACGAGGCGAGCGGCCACCCTGCCACTCACGAACCAGGCATCACCCGCACCATCCTGACCAGCGAACCGGAATCGGTCGCCGAACGCCGCGCGACCCGAGCCCGCACCGCCGCGAGTCCCACGGTCAGCGAGCCGACAGTGGAGTTCCGCGTCGATCCGCCCGCGGCTGAACCGCGCGGCGACACCAGCGCCGTACGCCCGCGCGACGAAAGCCGCCCCGACGTCGGTCCCGGCGTACGGCCGGCTACGCCGCCACCGAGCGGCCGCTGGTGGAGCGGCCAGCCCGACGAGGACGCCGACGACACAGTGGTCGAAGAAGCCACCTGGGCCACCGAGAAGACCCAGGAGAACCAGCCTCCGCGCCCCGCTGCCTCAGCTGACCGGTCCTCGGAAGCATCCGGTCGGCGCAACCCGTTCCGCCGGCGGCGTCCACCGCGCTGACCGCGGCCTCGTTCGAATTGAGTAGCACGGCAAGCTCGCTGGTGGGCTTGCCGTGCGAGGTGTGATCCGGCTCAGACGTCGAGTTTGTCGGCGACGCCGCGCAGGACCGTGGCGGCGCCGCGGGCGGCCTTGTTATCGGGGTGGCGGCCGCGGCGGTAGCCCTCACCGATGTTGTCGAGGAGCTTGATCAGGTCCTCGATCACCAGTGCCATGTCCTCCGGCTTCGGGCGCATCGCCTTCGCCACGGACGGCGGCGGGTCGATCAGCCGGACCTGCAGCGCCTGCTCACCCTTGCGGCCCTCGACGACGCCGAACTCGACCTTCTGCCCCGGCTTGAGGTTGGCCACTCCGGCCGGCAGCGCCTCCGCACGGACATAGACGTCCCCGCCCTCCTCCTTGCTGAGGAAGCCGAACCCCTTCTCGGAGTCATACCACTTGACCTTGCCAACAGGCACGGGAACCTCTTCGGAGTTAATCGACGGAACAGGACGGAGATCGGACCGGACGAGCTGCATCCGGGCCGATTACCCAGCGTACGTGAACCCGGAGGCCCCCGCCTCTGGAAACTATCTGATGAGGCAACGATTCCGCACCCATCGGTCTCGTAATCGTCGCCACCACCCGGCACCGCGCTGCCGCCCGGCGGGCGGCCGGGGTCAGCGGTAGCGGTCGGGGTTGGCCAGCCGCTCGTTCATGGAGCCGGAGCGGAAGCCCCGGGCGTCCACCGCGGCGGCCGCGAAGCCCTCGGCGCGGACCAGTTCGACCAGCGCCGCGTTGTCGACCGTGCCGAGCAGGGCGGCGTCGATCTCGATGCTGGCCGACTCGCCCAGATCGCGGACCCGGACGTTCTCCACGCCGTACGGCGTGAGGTGGTCGCGGACCGCCTGCTCGGCGCGGTCCACCCGGGCGAGCAGGTTCGGCGTGATCCGGATCCCGTACGCGATCCGGCTCGACAGGCAGGCCGCGGCCGGCTTGTCCGAGGTCTCCAGCCCCCAGCTGCGGGAGGCCTCCCGGATCTGGGCCTTGGTCAGGCGCGCGTCGCGCAGCGGGGTGATCGCACCCCGCTCGAAGGCCGCCTTGATCCCCGGCCGGAAGCCGGCGATCGCGTCGTCGGCGTTGGTCCCGGTGGCGATCGCCGCGATACCGAACTCGTCCGCGATCGGCTGCAGCGTCTCCACCAGCTCCGCCTTGCAGAAGTAGCAGCGGTCACCGGCGTTGGCCTGGTAGCCCTCGCGGTCCATCTCGTGCGTGTGCGGCGTGACATGGCGTACGCCGATGCTGTCCGCGAAGCGAGCGGCCGGCTCCAGCTCAGCCACCGGCAGGCTCGGGCTGACAGCCGTGGCCGCTACGACGTTGGCCGGGCCGATTGCTCGGGCCGCGGCGGCCAGCAGGAAGGCAGAGTCGGCACCGCCGCTGAAGGCGACCACCAGGCTCGGGTAACCGGCGAGCCGCTCCATGAGCGCTTCCAGCCGCTGCTCGAGCACATAGGCGTCCAGCCAGGCCGGAAACTCGGTCAGGTCGTTCAGTACGACGTCCGCTCCGTACGCACGCAGCTCGTCGGCCGTGAACGGGCCAGTGGCCACCGACACCGCCACTGCTCCCGCCGCACGCGCTCCGTCGATGTCAGCGGTGTGGTCGCCGACATAGATGGTCGCCTGATGCTCCCGCAGCGCAATGCCCTTGTCGGCGCCGTGCAGGTCGCCGACCGGCTCGTCGATGTCCAGACCGAGGTGATCGAGGTGCAGCTCGACACTGGGCTTGTACTTCGCCGACACCACTACCGTGCGACCGCGCAGCGCCCGCACCGTGGCCAACGACTCCTCGACCCCGGGCAGCGGCAGGCTGCCGGTGATCGCGTAGTTCGGGTAGACCTCGCGGTACCGCGCGATCATCGCGTCGATCTGGTCAGCGGGGAACCAGTGGGCCATCTCCCAGCTCAGCGGCGGCCCGAGCCGGCTCACCACGAGCTCCGTGTCGATCGCCGCGCCGGTCTCGGCCACCAGCAGGTCCCAGACCGCCTTGATGCCCGGCCGGGAGTCGATCAGCGTCATGTCCAGGTCGAACCCGACCACCAGTTCAGGCACGTCGGTGGTCAAGGAGCTGGGCTGAATCTCGGCGGTTGACACGTCCTCAACTCTACTTCTTCCTGCCTCGGCAACTGTCAGCGCGCTCGGTCAGGACTTGACAGTTTCGACCTCGACGCCTGACCCCTTGACATTATGGTTTCAGATGTAAACCCTGAGTCGCGTGGACTCCTTCGCCGAGCGGACCAAACGTCGGCTGCGTGACGAACTGCTCGACTCGGCGTACGACGCGGTCGTCGCCGGTGGGTACGACGGCCTGCGGATGGCCGACGTCGGGCGGCGTACCGGGGTGTCCCGGCAGACCGTCTACAACGAGTTCGGCGACAAGTGGGGCGTACTGCAGGCCGTCGCGGTTCGGGAGACCGAGCGGTTCCTGGTCGACGTGAACGACGCCTTGGCCGCACACCCCGATCCGATCGACGGCCTGCGAGCCGCGGTCGAGCGCGCCCTGAGTCTCGCCTCGGACAACCCGCTGGTGAAGGCTGCGCTGAGTCAGCCCGGCTCCGACCAGGCAAGTCAACTGCTGACCACGCGGGGGCAGCAGGTGCTCGAACTGTGCCACCAGCGGCTCGACGCGCACGTGCGCGAGCACTGGCCCGCAGTACCGGCCGATGACTCTGCCACTTGCGTGGACGTCGCGTTGCGGCTGGTGCTGAGTCACATCGTCAACCCCGGCGCGGCCCCGGCCGTGGTGGCCGATCAGGTCGCGCGGGTGCTCGGTCCCTTTTTGACCACCAGGAGGTAGTGATGACGGCCAATCCCCCTCGAACCAACCCTCTGCACCGGCAGGGTTTCAACTCGTTGCGGGAAGGCGGGTTGAACTGGGACTCGCTGCCGCTGCGGCTGTTCGACAAGGGCAACAGCAAGTTCTGGAACCCGCGGGACATCGACTTCAGCCAGGACGCGATCGACTGGCAGAACTTCACCGACAACGAACGGGAAGCCGCACTGATGCTGTGCGCGCAGTTCATCGCCGGCGAGGAGGCGGTGACCGAGGACATCCAGCCGTTCCTGGCCGCGATGGCCGCGGAGGGCCGGCTGGGCGACGAGATGTACCTGACCCAGTTCTGCTTCGAGGAGGCCAAGCACACCGCGGTCTTCCGGATGTGGCTGGACGCGGTCGGCGTCAAGCACGACCTGCACGGGTACATCGAGCACAACCCCGGCTACCGCGCGATCTTCTACGAGGCACTGCCGGTCGCGCTGAAGTCACTGGCCGACGACCCGTCCCCGGCCAACCAGGTGAAGGCCTCGGTCACCTACAACCACGTGGTGGAAGGCACGCTGGCCCTCACCGGCTACCACGCCTGGAACCTGCTCTGCACCGCTCGCGGCATCCTCCCCGGCATGCAGGAACTCGTCCGCCGCATCGGCGACGACGAACGCCGCCACATGGCCTGGGGCACCTTCACCTGCCGCCGCCACATCGCCGCCGACCGCTCCAATTGGCAGGTCGTCACCGACACCATGGAAGACCTGCTCCCGCACGCGCTCACCCAGATCCAGTGGGCCCTCGACAACATGACGCAGGTCCCGCCGGAGATCGACCCGACCGCCCTGATGACGTACGCCGGCGACCGCGCGACCCGCCGCCTCGGCGCCATCGAGTCCGCCGTCGGCGCCGACGTGACCGGCATCGACCTCGACTACTCCCCCGAGAAACTGGAAGACACCTTCGGCGACGAGGACTCAGCCGCTTTGGCTGCCGTTCGATAGATGCTTGGGTGTAGCCCCGCCCGTACTCATATCTGGGGCTGAAGCGATGTGCCCACAACCCGCGTTCAGGTGACCCGCCGCTCGGCTGAGGTGTGGTGCCCGGTGCGGCGGCTACTTCAGTCCAAGCAACTCGAGCGACTTCTCGCGCATTTCCACCTTGCGGATCTTGCCGGTGACGGTCATCGGGAAGTCGTCGACCAGGAGCACGTAGCGCGGGATCTTGTAGTGCGCAAGCTTGCCGGAGGCAAACTCTTTGACCGCGGCGGCGTCGAGGGATGGCGCGCCGTCCTTGAGCTTGATCCAGGCGCAGAGCTCCTCGCCGTACCGGGCGTCCGGTACGCCGATCACCTGGACGTCGGCGATGCCGGGGTGGGTGTAGAGGAACTCCTCGATCTCGCGGGGGTAGACGTTCTCGCCGCCGCGGATGACCATGTCCTTGATCCGGCCGACGATGTTCACGTAGCCGTCGTCGCGCATCACCGCGAGGTCGCCGGTGTGCATCCAGCGGGCCGCGTCGATCGCTTCGGTGGTCTTCTCGGGGTCGTCCCAGTAGCCGAGCATGACGGAGTAGCCGCGGGTGCAGAGTTCGCCCGGTTCGCCGCGGGGTACGACGAGGCCGGTCGCGGGGTCGACGAGCTTGACCTCGACGTGCGGCATGACGCGGCCGACGGTCGAGGTCCGGCGGTCCAGGTCGTCGTCGCGGCGGGTCTGGGTGGAGACCGGGGACGTCTCGGTCATGCCGTAGCAGATCGCCACCTCGGCCATGTGCATGTCGGCGACGCAGCGCTTCATCACCTCGACCGGGCAGGGCGAGCCGGCCATCACGCCGGTTCGCAGCGAGGTCAGGTCGTAGGAGGCGAAGTCCGGCAGGCCCAGTTCGGCGATGAACATCGTCGGTACGCCGTACAGGCCGGTGCAGCGCTCGTCCTGAACCGCTTGCAGGGTCGCGGCCGGATCGAAAGCCGGGCCGGGGATGACCATGCAGGCACCGTGGGTGGTGCAGCCGAGGTTGGCCATCACCATCCCGAAGCAGTGGTAGAACGGCACCGGGATGCAGAGCCGGTCGTCCGGGCCGAAGCCGATCGTCTCGGTGACGAAGAAGCCGTTGTTGAGGATGTTGTGGTGGCTCAGCGTCGCGCCCTTGGGGAAGCCGGTGGTGCCGCTGGTGTACTGGATGTTGATCGGGTCGTCGAAGCTCAACCGGCTCGCGCGTTCGTCCAGCGCTTCCTGGCTGATCCGCCCGGCCGCCTCGACGACGGCGTCCCAGTCCGGCGTACCGATGTAGACGACGTCCTCCAGCGCCCGGCAGTCCGCCCGCACCTCGTCGACCATCCGGCGGTAGTCACTGGTCTTGAACTCGGTCGCCGAGATCAGCAGCTTCACCCCGGACTGGTTCAGCGCGTAGGCCAACTCGTGCGTCCGGTACGCCGGGTTGATGTTGACCAGGATCGCCCCGATCGCGGCCGACGCGTACTGGGTGATCGTCCACTCCGCACAGTTCGGCGCCCAGATCCCGACCCGGTCCCCCTTGCCGATCCCCCGCGCCATCAACCCCCGCCCGAACTCGTCGACCGCCGCCCCGAACTCCGCATAGGTCCACCGCCGCCCGCTGACCACCTCGACCAGCGCCTCCCGGCCGCCGTACTCCGCGACCGTCCGCCTGAGGTTCTCCCCGATCGTCTCCCCCAGCAACGAAACCTCGGACACCCCGGACGCATACGAAGGCAGACTCATCCCAGCATCGTCACTCGCCACCACCGTTCCGACAAGACGGCATCGGCGATCGCCCACTTCAGTGGTCATGTGACCACTCAAGTGGGCACATGACCGATATAGTGGTCATGAGGAGGTGTTCGTATGCAGTTCTCGGATCCGCTGTCAGCGGCGTTTCCCGGGCTTCACGGGCGGGTGCTCGGCGTGCTGGTGAAGACCGAGCGGGCGCTGACCGGTCGCGCTTTGGCAGGCCTGCTCCATCCGCCGGCGAGCTACAGCGGCGTACAGAAGGTTCTCGACGGCCTGGTGCGCAGCGGTTTGGTGTTCGTTGAGCCGGCCGGGCGCGCGAAGCTCTACACGATGAACCGGGAACACCTTGCCGCGGCTGCGATCAGCGAGCTGGCGAGCCTCCGTGAACTCTTCATCAGTCGGCTCCAGGCAGAGGCAGAGACCTGGGAGGTGCCCGCCGCGGCGGTCTGGCTCTTCGGCTCGACCTCTCGCGGCCAGGGTGGGCCCGACAGCGACATCGACATCTTGGTGGTGCGCCCGGACGAGGTCTCCGACTCCGATCCGCGCTGGCTGACGCAGCTCGAGACTCTCGCCGAGCATGCCACCCGCTGGACCGGCAATCCGTGCGAGATCGTCGAGTACAGCAGCACCGAACTTCAGCGGCTGGTACGCCGCCGCGAACGCCTCGTCACCGAACTCCGCCGCGACGCCGTCCCCGTCGCCGGCACCCCACCCCATCAGACCCTGACCCGGAAGACCGCTTGATGACGGCACTGGACAACGCCCGAGCTCACCTCACCAAAGCGCGGGAGTTCCTCGAAGCAGCTCAACTGACCAATGACCTGGAGCTCTTCAACGCGGCCACTTCGAGTGCCGTCACCTCCGGGATCAACTCGAAGGACGCGATCTGTCTGGCGCTGACCGGCAGGACGCGGAAGGCCGACAACCATGCGGAGGCCGTCACGGAGTTGAAGGCGACAGGGCCGGCCGGGCGTGAGGTCAGCAGTACCTTCTCGCGGTTGTTGAGGCTGAAGTCGAGATCGCAGTACCAGGCGGAATCGATCTCCGCGGCGGATGCGAGCAAGAGTGTGGAATGGGCGGCCCGGCTGTTGGAGGTGGCGCGGCGCAACGTCCCGGGCTGAGCGCCGCGGCCTAGGGCTTCAGGCGGTAGCCCATGCCTCGGATGGTCTGGATCCGGTCCTGGCCGAGTTTTCGGCGCAGGTAGCGGATGTAGACGTCGACGACGTTGGAGCCGGGGTCGAAGTCGAAGCCCCAGACCTGGGAGAGGAGTTGTTCGCGGGTGAGGACCTGGTCGGGGTGGCGGCAGAAGACCTCGGCGAGGAGGAACTCGCGGGCCGTCAGGTCGACCGAGCGGCCGTCGACGGTGGCGCGGCGGGTGCGGAGGTCGAGGCCCAGGTCGCCGACCTGCAGGACGTTGGTGTCCGCGGTGCCGGTGCCGTCGCTGCGGAGGCGGAGCCTGATCCGGGCCAGCAGTTCCTCGAAGGCGAAGGGTTTGGCCAGGTAGTCGTCCGCGCCGCTTTCCAGACCGGCCACCGTGTCGCCGACGGAGTCGCGGGCGGTCAGGATCACCACCGGCATCGTGACCCTTGCCTCGCGCAACCGTCGCAGCACGGTGAAGCCGTCGACCCGGGGCAGCCCGATGTCGAGCACCAGCAGGTCGTAGCTGCCACTGACGGCTTCCGAGTACGCCGTCTCGCCGTCACCGACCACGGTGGTCACGAAGCCGTTGCCGCGCAGCCCGCGTTCGACGAACGACGCGATCCGCTCCTCGTCCTCGGCGATCAGGATCCGGTCCATCAGTGCACCTCCGGGAGAGTCAGTTCGAACCGCGCGCCCGGGCCTGCCTGCGGCACCACCCGTACGTCGCCGCCGTGCGCCCGGGCGATCGAGCGGACGATCGACAACCCCAGCCCGGCACCCTCGGTCCGGGTCTGGTCGTCGCCGCGGACGAACCGCTCGAAGATCCGCTCGGCGTCCTCGGCCTTGATCCCGGTGCCCGAGTCGGCGACCCACAGCACCACCTGCCCCGCGGCCACCCGCGCGCCGACCGCGATCCGGTCCCCGTCCCCGGTGTGCCGGACCGCGTTCGACACCAGCTGCATCAGCGCCTGCGTCAACCGCTGCCCGTCGGCGACGATCACCACGTCGGCGGTCTCGTCGACCCGCCAGGTCCGCTCGGCCAGTGGCCGCGCCTTCGCGACCACCTCGACCACCAGCTCGGTCAGGTTGACCTCGGCCGGCGCGAGGAAGTCGGGCCGGTCGCTCTTGGCCAGCACCAGCAGGTCGTCGACCATCCGGTTCATCCGGGCCAGCTCGTCCAGCACCAGCGCCTTGGTCTCCGCCTGTTCCACCGGGTCGTCGCCCATCAGTTCCAGATGGCCGCGGATCACCGTGATCGGGGTCCGCAGTTCGTGCCCGGCGTTGTCGGCGAACTCCCGTTGCGCCACGAACGCGACCTCCAGCCGGTCCAGCATCGTGTTGAAGGTCCCGGCCAGCTGCGCGACGTCGTCGTTGCCGACCACCTCGATCCGGCGGCGCAGGTCGGACTCACCGATCTGTTCGGCCGTACCGCGCAACTGCCGGATCGGCGCCAGCACCCGGCCCGTCACCAGCCAGCAGGCGCCCCCGGCCAGGGCGAGCGTGATCGCGCCGATGATGGCCAGCGCTCGCGCCGCGTCCCGCGACGGCTTGGCGAGCACATCGCGGAACTCGAGCACCACCAGCTGCGCCCGGACGGGTTGCGTGCCGGTCCGCACCGGCAGTACGGCGTACCGGACCTTGCCCGCGACGCTGTCGGCCCACCCGTACGCCGGTCCGGTGGCGCCGGCGACCCGCTGGACGAAGGCCGGATCGAGGTCGAGTCGCGCCGGCGGCGAGCCGTGGCCGCGCCGGAAGGGGCGCCCGTCGACGATGCTGAAGAACGTCTCGGAGTCGTTGGGCTGGTTGAGCTGCAGGTAGTGCTCCAGCAGCTTCTCGGGAGTGGCGTAGGCCGCGGCCGCGGGGGACGCCGCATAGGTGCGGAACTTGGTCGCCTCGTGCCCGAGCTCCTTGTCGGCGGCGGAGTCGGCGCGGGCCGCCAGCACCTGCCAGGTCATGAAGACGACGGCGCCCAGTGCCAGGACGAGCACTCCGAGCATCCAGGAGATGATCCGCAGCCGGGCACTGATCACCGGCCGCCTCAACCGGGCCACCGGTCAGTCATCGTCGTCAAGGTCGTCCAGGTCGTCGGCATCGTCCCGGTCGTCGTCCCCGGCCGTCCGGGCAGGTCGCGGCGAGACCGGGTCGGCGCCCGGCAGGGTCGGATCGACGGTCGTCGGCCCGGCAGTCGGCGGACCCGCGGTCGGTGGGCCGCCGGGTGGGACCGAAGCGCTCGATCCGGCCGGGATGACGACCGTGTCGCCGAGGTCGGGAACCGACCGGTCGGCCAGGTAGCGGGGCAGCACGAAGCCGGCCACCGCGAGCATCGCGGCGACGAGCCCGTAGACCACGCGTGGAGATCGCATCCTCAAAGTCTGCGATCCCTCCCGAAGAACCGCATGAGCCGAACATTACAGATCTCTCATCCACCCACCTGGCAGACTGGCGGACATGGACTCTGGGATCACTGTCACCGGGACCGGGCAGACCACCGCCCCGGCGGATCTGCTGCGGCTGACGCTGAACGTCGGGCACGACGCGCCCGACGTGGCCGCCGCCGTCCGGCAGGTGGCCGAGCGAACCGACCTGGTGCACGCCGCGCTGCGTGCGCAGGGGGTCGCCGCCGACGACATCGAGACCAGCTCGGTCAACGTCTTCCCGCAGTACGCCGACGGCATGTCGGTGGCGGGCTACCGGGCCTCGCACTCGCTGACCGTGACGACCCGGGACCTGACCGGCTTCGGGCGGCTGCTGAACGCCGCGGTGGATGCCGCAGGCAACAGTCTCGGGCTGGACCAGCTGCAGTTCGACATCGCGGACAAGCAACCGCTGATCGAACAGGCCCGCGAGCTCGCCTTCCGCCAGGCCAGCCAGAAGGCGGCCCAGCTGGCCGAGTTGTCGGGGCAGTCGCTCGGCCCGATCGCGGCCGTTGCCGAGAGCTACAGTCACGCGCCCTTCCAGCTGCAGGCCGCCGCGGGCAAGGCCTCCGACGCCTACGCCTCCGAGCTCTCCGTCACTCCGGGCGATCAGAAGATCGAGGTCTCCCTCGACGTCCGGTGGTCCTGGGGCTGATCCAGCCGTAGAAACCCACGGTTGATCCCTCCGCGCCGGGGTACAGACTGCTTCTCATGTATGCACCGGCACCGCTGCGGCGACAGCTGAATCGCTCGGGTCTGTTGATGCTCGGCCCTGCCTTCGTGGCAGCGGTCGCGTACGTCGACCCGGGCAACTTCGCCACGAACGTCGCCGCCGGCGCGACGTACGGCTACCTGCTCTGCTGGGTGGTCGTCGGCGCGAACCTGATGGCCGTCCTGGTCCAGTACCTCGCGGCCAAGGCGAGTATCGCGACCGGGCTGACGCTGCCGCAGTTGTGCCGGGCGCACTTCCGCAGGTCCACCTCGACCGGCCTGTGGGCCCAGGCCGAGCTGGTCGCGATCGCGACCGACCTGGCCGAGGTGGTCGGTGGCGCCATCGCGCTGAACCTGCTGTTCGGGATCCCGCTGCTGCTCGGCGGCGCGATCACCGGAGCGGTCTCGTTCGCCTTGCTGATCTACCAGTCCCAACGGGGACAGCGGCCGTTCGAGGCGGCGATCGTCGGACTGCTCGCCGTCGTACTGATCGGGTTCGTGGTCTCGACGGTGCAGTCGCAGCCGTCCGCCGCCGGCATCGTCGGCGGTCTGGTGCCCCGGCTGGACGGAACACAGTCCCTGGTCCTGGCGGCCGGCATGCTCGGTGCCACCGTGATGCCGCACGCGATCTGGCTGCACGGCGCGCTCGTCACGGACCGGCACGGGAAGTCGATCCGTTCCGAGAAGGGCAAGCAGCGAGTACTACGGGCCACCCGGCTGGACGTCGCCGTCGCGATGGCCCTGGCCGGCGCGGTCAACCTGGCCATGGTCGTGCTCGCGGCCGCCGCGTTGAAGGGCAGTGGCGCCGACTCGCTGGACGCCGCCCATGCGGCGATCGGTGACCGGCTCGGGGAGCTGGCAGCGCTGCTGTTCGCGCTCGCCCTGCTGGCGAGCGGTTTCGCCTCGTCCTCGGTCGGCACCTACGCCGGATCGGTGATTCTCGACGGCTTCTGGAAGCGGCACGTCCCGCTCGCGGTCCGGCGCCTGATCACCCTGGCGCCCGCGCTGCTCATCCTGGCGATCGGCATCGACCCGAGCCGGGCACTGGTGGTTTCGCAGGTCGTGCTGAGCTTCGGCATCCCGTGCGCGCTGTGGCCGCTGGTCAGACTCACCGCCTCCCGGCGCGTCATGGGCGACCTTGTCAACCGGTTGCCGACTACTCTCACCGCATGCCTGGTCGCCACCGCCGTCACGGCCCTCAACGTTGTACTGATCGTGCTGACGCTGCGCGGATGACCGGCGCATGACCGCGACGTACGCGGTGAGTGACATCCACGGCCACCCGGAGAAGCTCGCCGCGGCGCTGCACGAGGCGGGCCTGACCGACGTCGACGGCAACTGGTCCGGCGAGGATGCCAGGCTCTGGGTGCTGGGCGACTTCTTCGACCGCGGGCCGGACGGCATCGGCGTACTGGCTCTGGTCCGCCGGCTGGTGGCGCAGGCCGAGGCGGGTCAGGGGGAGGTCCGGGTGCTGCTCGGCAACCACGAGATCCTGGCGCTCGGGATGCGGAAGTTCGGCGACACCTTCGTCCCGCACGAGGGCATCACCTCGCGCAGCTTCGAACGCAGCTGGGCGCTGAACGGTGGCCAGGACCGCGACCAGGAGCTGCTCACCGACGACGACGTCGCCTGGCTGCTGGACCAGCCGCTGCTCGGGCTGGACGCCGATCACCTGCTGATGCACTCCGACACCGAGGAGTACCTCGGCTGGGGTGACTCGATCGACGAGATCAACGCGGCCATCTCGGCCGAACTGCACACCGGCGACATCACCGTCTGGTGGGAGATCTGGCGTCGCCTGACCTCGCGTTACGCGTTCCGCGGCGAGGAAGGCCCGGTGGTCGCCGCCGAACTGCTCGGCCGGCTCGGTGGCCGCCGGATCGTGCACGGCCACAGCATCGTGGCCGACCAGCTCGGCATCGCACCGGCGTACCTGACCGGGCCGCTGCTGTACGCCAACGGGCTGGTGCTCGGCATCGACGGCGGCGCCTTCGACGGCGGGCCCTGCCTGGTGGTCAAACTACTGCCGATCTGATCGTGCCGATCAGGAATGCGCTGCTGCTGGCCGTGGTTGTCGATGGAGGAAGACGCCGTACGTCCCTTGGAGCTGAGTCATGTCTGACAAGCCGGTCAAGATTCCTGGTCCCGACCACCCGATCACGGTCGTGAAGAACCCCGATCGCGTGGTGGTGAAGGTCGCCGGTCAGGTGATCGCGGACAGCCGGGACGCCCTGTCGCTGCAGGAGGCGGACTACCCGGCGACGCAGTACATCCCGCGCAAGAACGTCGATCTGACCCAGCTCCAGCGCACCGAGCAAGAGACCTACTGCCCCTACAAGGGCGACGCCAACTACTTCAGCATCCCGGCCGGCGGCGACGCGACGGCGAACTCGGTCTGGACCTACGAGAACCCGTACGACGCGGTGGCCGAGATCCGCGACCACGTCGCCTTCTACCCCGACCGGGTCTCGATCGAGATCGTCGCCGACTGATATTCGGTTGTCGCGCAGTGAAGCAGACTGCTTCACTGCGCGGTGATGTCCTATCTCTCGCGCGTCGACGACTACCTGCACGCGGCCCCACTGTCCGGCGCGACCGGGCAGCAGGTCGGGCCGTTCACGCTGTTCCGGTCCACCACGATCTGGCCGTACTACGCCCGCCCGATCCCGGGAACCGGTGCCACCATCGGCAGCGAGGACCTGGCGAAGCTGCGGGCGCGCTGCGAAGAGCTCGAGTTGCCGATGGCCCTCGAGTGGGTGGTCGAGACCTGTCCCTCGCTCGGCCCGGCGGCGACCGAGGCCGGCCTGGAGGTGCACGAGTATCCGTTGCTGGTGCTGGAGCGGGCCGACTTCACCCCGGTCGCGACCTCCCTCGACTGCCGGATCCTGCCCGCCTCCCCCGACGTACTGCGGCAGGCGCGCGCGGTCGCCTCGGTGGGTTTCGGGGCGTCCGGTACAGCGGTCGGCGACGATGGGATCGAAGCCCGTGACCGCGCCGCCGCCGAGCTGCCGGAGGAGACCGTCGCGACCCTGATCGAGCGGGCCGAAGCCGGTGTGTCGGTCACGGCCGGTGTCTTCGGCGAGCAGGGTCTGCTGGCCAGTGGTCTGCACCAGCCGGTCGGCGCCACCAGCGAGATCGTCGGTGTCGCGACCCTGCCGGCGATGCGCCGCCAGGGCCTGGGTGCCGCCGTCACCAGTTGCCTGGTCGAGCACGCCCTCGCCCACGGTGTCGAGCTGGTCCTGCTGTCCGCCGAGAGTGACGCGGTGGCCGCTGTCTACGAGCGGGTCGGATTCCGGCGGATCGGCCGTGCGGGCGCCGTCGAATCCGCCGTTTAGCGCCAAGAGTCCGGCCACGAATCGCTCCGGCTGGACTCGGGGTCGTACCGTTGGAGGGATGAGCAATACCGAGCGGACCCGCCCACGCACCCTTGCCGAGGCACTGCGCGGCTGGGACGACCATGCCCTCGGCCAGTTGCTCCGGCACCGGCCAGACCTGGCAACCCCGATCCCAGCCGACACCGGCCAGCTAGCGGCCCGTGCCACCACCAACGCCTCCGCGGCCCGTGCGATCAACCGGCTCGACGAGTTCAGTGTCGATCTGCTGGAAGCACTGTCCGCCCTCACCGAGCCCGTCGACGTTCCCGCGCTGGCCAAGGGGGTCGGCCAGCCGGTCGAGGTGGTCCAGCCGCGAGTGACCGAGCTGCTGGCCCTCGCCCTGGTCTGGGGCACCGAAGACGACCTGCGCCCGATCAGGGCCGTGCACGAGCTGCTGGGGCCGACACCTGCCGGGCTCGGACCGCTCACCACCCGCCACTTCGGTGACCTGGACAAGCTGATCGAGGACGCCGGCCCGGAAGCCCGTGAGGTGCTCGAGAAGCTCACCTGGGGTCCGCCCACCGGCACCGTCGAGAAGGCGGAGCGCCCGGTCACCATCGCCTCTGCCCGCTCACCGATCGAGCAGTTGCTGGCCCGCGGCCTCGTAGTACCGAGGGACGCGACCACCGTCGTACTGCCTCGGCAGATCGGCCTGCACCTGCGTGGCGGACGAGTGCTCGCCACTACTCGGCCGACACCACCGCCGCTGGACGGCAAGCCGGTCTCGAACGCGATCGCTGACGGTGCCGCCGCTGGTGCAGCGCTGGACCTCGTGCGTCAGGTCGACCGCACTCTGGAGCAGCTCGGCACAGAGCCACCGCCAGTACTGCGTACTGGCGGCATCGGCGTCCGTGAGCTGCGCGCTCTGGCCACCAAGGTCGGCACCGACGAGCAGACCGCCGGAGCCGTCCTGGAGATCGCGTACTCCGCTGGGCTGGTTGCCGCTGTCGAGGTCGCCAACAGTGAGATGTGGTTGCCCACTGGCGCCTACGACGACTGGCTGGAGCTCGACACTGCCCGCCGCTGGGCTGTGCTGGTCAATGCCTGGTTCACCGGGCTGCGGGCGATCGGACTCATCGGCAAGCGCGACAGTGGCGGTGCGACCGCTGCTGCTCGTGAACGGCTCGTCAACGCGCTGGCACCTGACCTGGAGCGTCTGTTGGCTCCTGAGATCCGGCTGCTCACGTTGCAGGCGCTGGCCGAGGCTGCTGAGGGCACGGCGCCCGCGGTCGAGTCTGTGGTCACCTGGGTTGCGTGGCATCGGCCGCGGCGCGGTGGGCAGTTCCGGGACGACCTGGTCGAGTGGACCATCACAGAGGCCGCTCTGCTCGGGTTGACCGGTCTCGGCACGCTTGCAGCGCATGCGGCTCCGCTGTTGAAGGACGAACCGTCGATCGAGGAGCTGGCCGCTGCCATCCAGCCGCTGGTCCCGGAGCCGGTGTCGGAGATCCTGCTGCAGGCTGACCTGACCGCGGTCGCGCCCGGGCCGCTCGTGCGCGAAGTACAGGACGAGCTGGCTGCCATGGCGGACATGGAGTCCCAGGGTGGCGGTGGGGTCTTCCGCTTCAGCGAGGGCTCCATCCGGCGCGCCTTCGACCTCGGGCGGACCAGCGACCAGCTGCACAAATGGCTGGCGGAGCACTCGCGGACCCCGGTCCCGCAGCCGCTCACGTACCTGATCGACGACATCGCCCGGCGGCACGGCGTACTGCGGATCGGCGCCGCCTCGACGTACCTGCGCTGTGACGACGAGAACGTGCTCACCGGCCTGCTGAGCTCCAACCTGCCCGGCATCCGGTTCCGCCGGCTCGCGCCGACCGTGGTCGTGTCGCCGTCACCGCCCGACCTGGTGCTGGCGCGGCTGCGCGACGCCGGGCTCGCGCCGCTCGGCGAGAGCTTCGACGGCGTCGTCCACGTCACCACCGCAGGCAACCGCCGTGGCGAGCCACCGCGGCGGCGTACCAGCCGGGACTTCGCCGACAACGCGATGGAGCTGACCGAGGACCAGGTCAAGGCGGTCATCGAAAAGGTCCGTTCGGGCGACCGGGTCGCCGCCGAGCGACCGGCCGAGCACACCTCCGGCGACACCATCGCGCCCGCCGAAACCATCAGCGTGCTCAGCGAGGCGGCCGAGGCGCACACCCGGACGTGGATCTCCTACGTCGACCACAACGGCACCCCGGCGGAGCGCATCGTGGAGCCGGTCCGGGTGGCCGACGGCTGGCTCACGGCGTACGACGAGGACGCGGACCAGCCGCGAACCTACGCCCTGCACCGGATCGCAACCGCCCGCCCGGTGGAGAAGTAGCCGACACCATGGCCCAGGCGGCCCGACCGGTCTCCGGTGACGCCGATGCGCCGGACGCGGAGGCTGCGCGCAGTTTGCCGAGGTGACCGGCGTACCGTCTCGGGCGGGTGTCTGAGGCACCCGCCCGACCATCTTCGCGCCCGAGTACGGAGTTCTTCGTGTCCCTGTCTGTGTCCCGTCGTGCCGTTCTGTTCGGAGTACCGGCGACTGCTGCCGCCCTGGCGTCACCGGGGTTGCTGTCCAGCGCTTCGGCGCAGCTCCCGCAGCAGAGTCCGATCGACATCCGCACGCTGCACGCCGTCAGCAGCCCGGCGCTGCCGGCGCTGCACGTCCACTACCCGCACGCGCTCGACCTGGCGGTGCACTACGAGAGCAAGGACGGCGGTCAGAGCGGCGGCTGTGAGACGCGGACCGCCGAGGAGACGGTGCTGGCCGAAATTCCGGCCGGAGCTGCTTGGGTGACGGTGGGCGGGGTGCGGTACGACCTGGTCAACTTCCACTTCCACACCCGCTCGGAGCACCGGCTGAACGGCCACCAGTTCCCGCTGGAGCAGCACTTCGTGCACAGCGGCCCGGCCGGGGAGAAGCTGGTCATCGCACTGTTCATCACCACCGGCGGCTTCGGCAGAACGCTGCAGGACAGGGTGCTCGCGACGGTGCCGGAGGAGTGCGACGAGGATGTCCACATCTCGCGCGCCAACCTGGCGAGCGCGCTGCCGCGGGACCTGTCGAGCTACCGCTACCAGGGCTCGCTGACCACCACGCCGTTCACCGAGCCGGTCTCGTGGTTCGTCCTCAACCACATCCGCCAGATCCTCCCCGCCTCGCTGGCACACTTCCAGACCCGCTTCCCGGACGGCGACAGCCGCACCCTGCAGCCCCTGAACGGCCGCACCGTGAAGTACCGCGCCCAGCACTGACCCGCACCAGCGAGTCGGTTACCTTTCACCCGTGCCGCAGAGCCCGATCAACATCCACACCATTCACGCGGTGGACAGCCCGGGTCTGCCCGCTCTGCGGGTTCACTACCCGTCGGCGCTGGACCTGTCGCTCCGGTACGAGAGCAAGGACCGGACCGTGCTTGCCCCGATCCCGGCCGGCGCGGCGTGGATCACGCTCGGCGGGGTGCGGTACGACCTGGTCAACTTCCATTTCCACACCTTCTCCGAGCACCGGCTGAACGGGCGGCAGTTCCCGTTGGAGCAGCACTTCGTGCACAGTGGGCCGAACGGCGAGGCGCTGGTCATCGGGTTGTTCATCACGCCCGGCGGCAAGGGCGGGACCTTGCAGGACCAGGTACTGGCAGCGGTGCCGGAACAGGGCGGCCCGGAGATTCCGATCCCGCGGGCCGACCTGGCGGGTGGGCTGCCGGACGACCTGTCGACCTTCCGGTACGAAGGTTCGCTCACCACTCCGCCGTACACGGAGGGGGTGTCCTGGCTGGTCCTCCACAGCCACCGGCCGATCCTGGCGGCGTCGCTGTACCGCTTGCAGCTCCGCTTCCCGGACGGCGACAGCCGCATGCTGCAGCCGCTGCAGGGGCGCACTGTCAACTATCGCGCCCAGCACTGAACCCAGACGACGAGAGCCCGGCCAATCGATGGCCGGGCTCTCGTCGATGGTGTGGTCAGCGCGATGCGGCCAGTGCGGCGACGGCCAGCACGAGCAGGATCGCCGCCAGGACGACGTCAGCGACGCCGCGGTGGTTGAGCCAGCGGGCTCGGAGGTGCGCCGTGGTGCGGTAGAAGAGCCCGACGGTCGGGCTGAGCGCCTCGGAGGCAGCGGCCTCGGTCAAGGCGGGGGTGGTGAGTGTGGTGCTGGCAGGCACGGGATCTGCTTTCGGTGGTGTTCGGTGGGCGGCAGTTCTGCACCCGACAGCACTACTTGCCACCTTGGGGCGGGTTCAAACGTTGGTGTGACGATCGGCACCGGACCGTGCCATTTGCAGGCAGGAGGCACAATGGAGGGTCGGGTGGGGTGTTCTGCCCGTGGCTGGTGACGGGAGAAGCTGTAGTGACCGACGGGCCGTTGATCGTTCAGTCCGACAAGACCTTGCTGCTGGAGACCGCTCATCCGGAATCGGGCGACTGCCGCAAGGCGATCGCGCCGTTCGCGGAGCTGGAGCGGGCGCCGGAGCACGTGCACACCTACCGGCTGACGCCGCTGGGCCTGTGGAACGCTCGTGCCGCCGGGCACGACGCGGAGCAGGTGATCGACGTACTGCTGCGCTACAGCCGCTACCCGGTCCCCCACTCGCTCCTGGTCGACATCGCCGAGACACTCGACCGGTACGGGCGCCTCCGGCTGGAGAAGCACCCCGAGCACGGCCTGGTCCTGGTGACCACCGACCGGCCGGTGCTGGAGGAGGTGCTCCGTTCTGCGAAGGTCAAGCCGATGCTGGGCGACCGGATCGACGACGACACCGTGGCGGTGCACCCGTCCGAGCGCGGGCACCTGAAGCAGACCCTGCTGAAGATCGGCTGGCCGGCCGAGGACCTGGCCGGGTACGTCGACGGCGAAGCGCACAAGATCGACCTGATCAAGGACGGCTGGGACCTCCGGCCGTACCAGCAGCAGGCGACCGACGCGTTCTGGCACGGCGGCTCCGGCGTCGTCGTGCTGCCCTGTGGTGCCGGCAAGACGATCGTCGGCGCGGCCGCGATGGCGCAGGCGTCGGCGACCACGCTGATCCTGGTGACCAACACGGTCTCGGCCCGGCAGTGGAAGGACGAACTGCTCAAGCGCACCACCCTGACCGAGGAGGAGATCGGCGAGTACTCCGGCGCGCGCAAGGAGATCCGCCCGGTCACCATCGCGACGTACCAGGTGATGACGACCCGGCGGAAGGGCGTCTACACGCACCTGGAGCTGCTGGACGCCCGCGACTGGGGCCTGATCGTGTACGACGAGGTGCACCTGCTGCCGGCGCCGATCTTCCGGATGACGGCGGACCTGCAGACCCGGCGGCGGATCGGGCTGACCGCGACGCTGGTCCGCGAGGACGGCCGCGAGGGTGACGTCTTCTCGCTGATCGGGCCCAAGCGGTACGACGCGCCCTGGAAGGACATCGAGGCGCAGGGCTGGATCGCGCCGGCCGACTGTGTCGAGGTGCGGGTCGACCTGGAGCAGACCGAGCGGTTCGTCTACGCCACCGCCGAGCCGGAGGACCGGTACCGGCTGGCCGCCTCGACCCCGGCCAAGTCCCGTCTGGTCCGCCGGATCGCCGAGCACCACAAGGGCGAGCCGATGCTGGTGATCGGTCAGTACATCGACCAGCTCGACGAGCTCGGTGAGCGGCTGGAGTGCCCGGTGATCAAGGGCGAGACGACGGTGAAGGAGCGGCAGCGCCTCTTCCAGGCGTTCCGCACCGGCGAGATCGACCGGCTGGTGGTCAGCAAGGTCGCCAACTTCTCCATCGACCTGCCGGAGGCGTCCGTCGCCGTCCAGGTCTCGGGCACCTTCGGTTCCCGGCAGGAAGAGGCCCAGCGCCTCGGCCGCGTACTCCGGCCGAAGGGTGACGGCCGCACTGCCCGCTTCTACTCGATCGTCGCCCGCGACACCGTCGACGCCGATTTCGCCGCCCACCGGCAGCGCTTCCTGGCCGAGCAGGGCTACGCGTACACGATCGTCGACGCCGAGAACCTCTTCGCCTGACGGACACCGAAAACAGCGGGGTAACGCGGCTCGTTTCGGGGTACTGCGGCGGCATGAACGCAGCGACGAGTACCGAGCCGTCGACGGTGGGCTGGGTCGGGCGGCTGAAGAGCGCGGCCCAGCGGCAGAGTGACGGCTACGCGCCAGAGCGCTCGCTCAGCGGATACGCGGGAGCGATCGGCGTCTTCTCGGCGTACTGCGCGGCGCTCGCGCTGGCCGGCCGGGCGACGGGACGGCGGCTGCCCGACGAGGTGCGGCCGCTGGACCTCCTGGTCGGCGCCGCGGCGGTGTTCCGGTTCAGCAAGCTGGTCTCCAGGAACACCGTCACCAGCCCGATCCGCGCCCCGTTCACCCAGTACTCCGGTCCGGGTGGCCCTGCCGAGACCATCGACGAGGCCCGCGGCGACGGCGCTCGCCGGGTGGTCGGCGAGCTGATCACCTGCCCCTTCTGCCTGTCGGTGTGGACGGCGACGACGTACACGGCCGGACTGGTCCTCTTCCCACGAGCCACCCGCACTGCCGCCGCGGGGCTGGCCGTGCTGACCGGAGCCGACCTGCTGCAACTCTCGTCGACGGCTCTCACCCGCGTCGCGACCGGAGATGACGACTGATGTCACCACTGCGCGTGCGTCCCGCCGGCGGAGCTGCCGGCTGCCTGGCGATGATCGTCTTTTCGGTCGTCGCCTCGCTCGTCCTGACGGTCGTGCTCAACCTGCTGCTGCGGTGACCGGCCGGCAGGCCGTCGCTTCCGACCTTGCGGGCGTCGCCCGGCCCGGAATGTGCTCCGCTCGTTTTTCGTTGCCCCAGACAAGGACTATCGGGCCCAGTGGACGGGGGTGACGAGACGGTCACGATCCGTGGCTAAGGGGTTGCCCAGGGCAACATCAGGGTTCCGCCTGGGCCATTCCGGAGGCTTCGACCGGTACCGTCGAGGGGTATGGGGACACAGGCACTGGAGCAGGGGGAACTGGCCGGGGAGGACGGGCGCGCGCCGTCGGGGGCCGCGCCGGTAGTGTGGCGGGTGGTCCGCGAAGCAGTGCTGCTCGCGACCATGTTCCTGGTCTACACGGCGGGCCGCCAGTTCGCGGCGAAGCACACCGGATCCGCGTTCGACCACGCGGATGAGCTGCTCTCCTGGCAACGATGGCTGCACCTGCCGGACGAGGCAGCGATCCAGCATGCGGCGCTGCAGGTGCCCAACCTGGTCGAGGGAGCGAACCTGTACTACGCCTCGGTGCACGCCCCACTGACCGCCGCGGTCCTGCTCTGGTTGAGCATCTGGCGTCCCAAGGCCTATCCCCGGGTGCGCTGGACGATCGTGGCACTGACCGGCCTCGCGCTGGTCGGGCACATCGTCTTCCCGCTGGCGCCGCCCCGGATGATGCCGGGCTTCGTCGACACCGGGCTGCGGTTCGGCCAGTCGGTCTACGGACCGGACGCCTCGGGCGGAGTGGCCAACCAGTTCGCGGCGATGCCGAGCCTGCACGTCGGCTGGGCCGCCCTGATCGCGCTGGCGATGATCCTGATCACCCGGACGAGATGGCGCTGGCTGTGGCTGCTGCACCCGATCATCACCATCGGCGTGGTGGTCGTGACAGCGAACCACTACTGGCTCGACGGGCTGGTCGTGCTGGTCCTGCTCGGCATCACGCTGCCGCTGCTGCTCCGGCCCGGGCTGCGCAGCGACAAGCCGGTAGCAGCTAAATCAGTCGCTCCGGAGCTTGCACTCAAGTAACGTGGCCGGGCTTCCCTGACCCCTTCGACCGCTGCCGCGGAGGCCCCCGCATGCCCCCTGACGATCCGATCCTCCAGGCCGAGAAGGACTACCTCAGCACGTCGCGCGCCGCGCTGGCCGTGATGCGCGACAAGACCGGCTCGCTCGAGATCGCCGGCGCCGACCCGGTCAACACCCAGTTCCTGAAGGCCGCGATCTGGCGCCGGATGAAGGAACTCGAGGACGACCCCGACGTACCGCTGTTCTTCGGCCGGCTGGACTACCTCGAGCCCACCGCCGAGAGCTTCCACATCGGCCGCCGGCACGTGAACGACGAGGCCGGCGAACCGCTCGTGGTCGACTGGCGGGCCGACATCTCGGTGCCGTTCTACCGGGCCAGCAAGACCGAGTCGATGGGCGTCGGGAGCCGCCGCCGGTTCGGTTTCACGCACGGCGAGCTGACCGCGTTCGAGGACGAGGACCTGACCAGCTCCACCGCCGTCGAGGCGCACAGCACCATCCTGGACGCCGAGATCGAGCGTCCGCGCTCCGGCCCGATGCGCGACATCGTCGCCACCATCCAGCCCGAGCAGGACGTCATCGTCCGGGCCGGTGTCGAGGAAACGATCTGTGTCCAGGGTGCGCCCGGGACCGGGAAGACCGCGGTCGGCCTGCACCGCGCGGCGTACCTGCTCTACGCGTACCGCGACCAGCTGAGCCGGGCCGGCGTCCTGGTGATCGGCCCGAACGCCAGCTTCCTGCGCTACATCGGCGACGTGCTGCCTGCACTGGGCGAGATCGAGGCGAAGCAGACCACTGTCGAGGAGATGGTGGCTCGGGTGAAGGTCGCCGGGCCGGGTCCGGCCGCCCTCGACGTGCTCAAGGGTGACGCGCGGCTGGCCGAAGTACTGCGCCGGGCGGTCTGGTCCCAGGTCCAGCTGCCCAAGGAAGCCCTGGTGGTCCCCAGGGGATCTCACCGATGGCGGGTCGCGGCGTACCAGGCCGAAGAGCTGATCACCGAGCTACGCACCCGCGGCATCCGGTACGGCGCCGGCCGGTCCATGCTGCCGCAGCGACTCGCGCACGCCGTCCTCCTGCGGATGGAGGCCGCCGGGGACTCCCCCGACGACCGTGTGCAGGACTCGGTGGCCAGAAGCCGGCCCGTGAAGCAGTACGCCGATTCGCTGTGGCCGCCGATCGATCCGGCCAAGCTGCTGTTCCAGTTGTTCACCGATCGGGAGTTGCTCGCCGAACACGCTGCCGGCGTACTGACCGAGGAAGAGCAGGCCCTGCTGATCTGGGACAAGCCGGCCCGGTCGGCGGGCGCCGCGAAGTGGTCCGTCGCCGACGCCACCCTGATCGACGAGATCGCCGACCTGGTCGACCGCACGCCCAGCCTCGGACACGTGGTGCTCGACGAGGCGCAGGACCTGTCCGCCATGCAACTGCGGGCCGTCGGGCGCCGGTGCTCGACCGGCTCGATGACAGTGCTCGGCGACATCGCGCAAGGCACGACCCCGTGGGCGACACCGTCCTGGGACGAGGCACTCGGCCACCTGGGCAAGAGCGGCGCCCACACCGAGGAGCTGACCGCCGGGTTCCGGGTGCCCGGCCAGGTGATCGAGTACGCCGCCCGCCTGCTGCCGCAGATCGCGCCCCACCTAACCCCGCCCACCGCAGTACGGCGTACGCGCGGGGAGCTGGCCATCACCCGGGTGCCCGACAGCCTGGCAGCCGCTGTGGAAACGGTCGGCCAGGTACTGGACCGGCCGGGGTCGATCGGGCTGATCGTTCCTGACGCGCTGGTCCCGGCGGCCCGCAAAGCCCTGCAGGGCAAGGGACTGAGCTTCGCCGTACTGGGCGACGAGGACGACCTCGAAGCACCGGTGGAGGTCGTACCGGCCGGGCTGGCCAAGGGGCTGGAGTTCGACCACGTCGTACTGGTCGAACCGGCCGGGATCGTCGCAGGTGAGGCCGACGAGCGGACCGGGCTGCGGCGGCTGTACGTCTGCCTGACCCGTGCGGTCACCTCACTCGCGGTCCTGCACAGCGAGGACCTCCCTGCCGTTCTCGCCGGCTGAAACGTACGCTGTCGAGGTGACCACCGACCTGGACGACGCGGCAGTCGACTTCGCCCGCGTGCGGCCGCGCTTGTTCGGGATCGCCTACCGGATGCTGAGCAGCGTCCAGGAGGCGGAGGACCTGGTCCAGGACGTCTGGCTCAAGTGGCAGCCCTACGACCGCGGCACCGTCCGGGAACCGGCCGCCTTCCTGGCCACCATGACGACGCGGCTGGCGATCAACGCGAGCCAGACCGCGCGGGCCCGGCGGGAGACGTACGTCGGGCCGTGGCTGCCCGAGCCGGTCGACACCAGCGCCGACCCGACGCTGGGCGCCGAGCGGGGCGAGGCGCTGGAGCTCGCGATGCTGGTGCTGCTGGAGAAGCTCTCGCCGACCCAGCGGGCGGCGTACATCCTGCGCGAGGCCTTCGACTACCCGTACGACCAGATCGCCGAGATCGTCCAGCTCTCCGAGGCGAACGTGCGCCAGCTGGTCAGCCGGTCGCGCAAACGGCTGGCGGACGAGCGGCGCGAGACGGTCAGCACGAGCGAGCAGCGCAAGCTGCTGGCGGCGTTCATGGAGGCCGCTCAGGAAGGCAACCTGGCCACCCTGGTCGAGCTGCTCGCCGCCGACGCGGTCAGCTACTCCGACGGCGGCGGCATCGTCCGGGCGACCAAGGTCGAGCTGTTCGGCGCCGAGGTCATCGCCAAGGTCACCGTCGGCTACGCGGGTAACTTCTGGACCGGCGCGTCGCTCAGCTTCGCGGAGTTCAACGGCGGCTGGTCGGCCGTCGTCGCCCGCGACGGCGAGGTGTTCATGGTGGTCAGCATCAGTGCCTCGTCCGCCGGGATCGACCAGATCCAGTGGCTGCTCAACCCGGAGAAGCTGACCGGATTCAGCTCGCCGAACTGAGCTCAGAAGCCCCGCGAGCCGCCTGAACGGCGAGACGACCGCCGCGACGATCCGCCGCCGCTGGACCTGGTCCGCGAGGAGTGGGACCGGCGGGACGACCCGGACCACCCGGAACTGCCCGAGCTGTTGCCGGCTCTGCTGGACGCCCAGCTGTCGAGGGCACCTCCGACGTTGTCGCCGAAGCTGCTCATCCGCGCCCCGGGCCGTCTCGCCCGCCAGCGAGCCCGCATCCGGTCCCCGGCCCGGCGAACCTCGTCATCGGGGTACCGCCAGCGCCTGCCGTCGCCCTGCGACCAGTAGCCGTCGATGTACGAACCGAGCTCCTCGCCCAGGCTCCAGTAGGGCCGGGGCGTGTTCCGCACGGTCACCATCATCACCGCCGGTTCCTGGTTGGCAGCCGCCCGAGCCGCGCACTCGTCACAGATCTCGACCTTGCGGGTCGCCCCGCCGTCAGGGGCCCAGTCCGTGTCGGTGGTGCTCGGGCCGTGCCGCGGGTCGAAGAAGCAGGGCGGTGTCGGCTCAGGCAGCGGCCGGCCGGCGCGTACTGCGTCCAGGCAGGCGATGCCGTAGCGAGCAGAGCCGAGCAGGGTCGTCACCGCTTCGGTGTCAGCGTCCCCCTCAGCCGCGTCGAGTCGGTGGCGAGCCTTCTCGATCGTGTCGAGCACATCCTTGAGCAGCTTGGACTGCTGGGGATCCGCCGAGACCGGGCGAACCGCGATCCGTTCCGACAGCGCGATGATCTCCAGGTTGAGGACCGGCCGCGCGACCTCCAGGTTCCGCTTCTCGTCGGCCCGGCGGGCCCGGCGGGCACCCAGGGCGGTGCCGCCCGCCCACAGAGCGGCCAGGCCGGCCAGGCCACCGGCGTACGGGGCGGCGTCGACGTAGAACGGCTTGTTGACCTGCTGGGCTCGTTGGACGAACCGTGCCAGCATCTTGTCGTAGGTCGGCGAACAGCAGTCGACGGCTTGGTCCACGGCACTCCCGACGTGGTACGTCGGCCCCTTGTCGGCGCGCTGCACCGCGTGCAGGCCGCGCCCGGCGGACTGGGAGGACGCGTGCGTCAGGACGGCGTACACGCCCTCGACACCGACCCGGTCGTACAGCTGGTCAGCGATCTCCTCGCCTTCCCAGGCCAGCTTGGTGGAAGTGGAGAACGAGTTGCCGGTCGGGCTGATGCTGATGGACCTGGCCGGGATCACAGCGATCCGGATCGGTACTCCGGCCGCCTTCGCCGCTTGGTCCAGCTCGGCGATCTCCGTCGAGTCCAGAGACTTCACGGCCGAATCCACCCAGATGCCGGGCTCGCCGAGCTTGGCTGCCACACCGTCCAGGTACTGCCCGGCCTTGGCCAGGGCCTTCCTGCGATCGCCCGCCCGGTCCGGCGGTGTGTACCGGACGGTCACCCTCGTCCTGGTCGGGCTCGTCCTGGTCGGGCTCGTCCTGGTCGGGCTCGTTCTGGCCGGGCTGGTCCTGGTCGGGCTGGTCTCGGCCGGGGTCGGCAGGAACGGGGTCGGAGTGGCCGCCTGAGCGGCGACACCGGGCAGGGCCACGACGGCGACCACCGCCATGGCGATGAGCAGACGACCACAACGATTCATCGCGTTCCTCCCGAGAGCCGCTGCTGGCAGGACGCGCAGACCGGGATCTCCCGGGCCCGTCCGCCCGCTGGCGTGTACATCCAGTCCGTGACGGACATCCCGTGGGCCGGGTCGAAGAAGCAGGCTGCCCGCCGGGCGGGTGCCGGGGTGCCGGCCACGAGCGCCTGGGCTTTGGCCAGCCGCCAGCGCCCGTACGCCACCGTGTCCCGTACTCCCCGCAGTCGCAGGTCGTCCGGCTCGCCGTCCACTGTCCGGCCGGCCTCGGTATACGCGTCGAGCGCCGCTTGCACATCCGTTGCCGTGTCCACGCCGTCCAGACGCACGTCGGCGGCATCCAGTTCCTCACCGAACCTGGTCACGTCCTCGCGCGCCAGCTTCCGCCGTTCGTCCAGGGTGTCCGCTTCGTCCGGCAGTACGTCGTACGACGGGCGGTAGAGCGCCGGCCCCTCGTCCTTCGCCGGGCGGCGCTTCCACCAGCGGAAGCCAAGCCCTAGCCCCGCCAAGACGACCAGTGCGACCAGCAGCGGCCACAACCAGCCTGGTGTCCCACCTGGCGAGCCAGGAACCTCCATCTGATCCAGTACGCCGTCCAGCAGCCCGGCCGGATCGGAGCGGCTGTGCTTGATCAGCTCATCGGTCAGGATCTCTTCGATCGGTGTATCGACGCCGACAGCGCTCCCCCAGCTGATCGAGCCACCGAAGATGACCAGGTAGACCCCATCGGCCCGCTGCAAGTCCACCACTGTGTCAACGAAGCGCTGGGCCGCCTCATGCTTCGTTCCCGATCCCAGGGCAGCGGCCGGGACCACCGCGATCCGGACGGCCGGCTCATACCCGGCCACTCGCTTGGCCAGCCGCTGGGCCTCCGCTGCCGGGAGCAACGACTGCTGCGTGGGATCGACGTAGACAGCCGAGGTCTTCCACCCCTCCACGACATCTGGCGGGCTCACCTCCGCCGCCATCGCGACGCCAGGAACCGCCCAAGAAGCCATGAGAAGGAGAAGACCAGCCAGCCGACGCATGCGCGCTAGCCTGCCTCAGCCGGGTGTCGGCCGGGTCAAGGGGTCAATCGGCGACGGCGACCAGCGGCTCCTCGACGGGCTCCAGCTGTTCGACCTGCTGCAGGCCAGGGTTGCGGCGCAGCGTCACCAGCAGGCCGATCACGACCAAGCCGAGCGCACCGGCGATAGGCGGCAGCATCTGGACGCCCACGAGCTTGATCACGACACCACCGGCTATCGCCGACAGGCCTGCGCCCAGGTAGATCGCTGACGCGTTCATGGCCAGCAGCAGGCCGCCGCCTTCGCCGAGCTCCAGCAGGAGATTCTGGATCGGCGGGTTGAACGCCCAGGTGAAGACGCTCCAAACGAACAAGGCGATGGCCGCACCGGCCACAGTGGTCGCGGTGAGAGTCAGGGTCGCGATGACGACGGTGAAGCCGATCAGGGTGACTGTCAGCGTCCGCAGGCTGCCGAAGCGATCGGTGGCGCGCCCACCCAGCAGGTTGCCGAGGACAGCGCCCACGCCGTACACGAGGAGCAGTACGCCGACAGTGCCGCCCTTGAGGTCAGCAGTCTCCGCCAGGAGAGGTACTACGTAGATGTAGACGCTCATGGTGGCCAGCACCGCCAGGACCGTGATGGCGAGCACTGTCTGCACCCGCCGGTCGGTCAGACCGGCGAAGCGCTCGCGCAGGCTGACAGCCGCGGGCGCCTCGACAGTCGGCAGTGCCACTCGGACCGCGAGCGTGACCACCAGACAGACGGCCGCGATCAGGGCGAACACCCCGCGGTAGCCGAGCGGCTCACCGAGCAGACTGCCCGCCGGTACGCCGAGCACCAACGCGAAGGTCAGTCCGCCGAACACCACGGCGACCGCCCGTCCACGCTCTTCCGGCGGCAGGAACCTGGTCGCGAACAGCGTCGCCGCCGGCGTGTACGCCGCCGCGCCGAGTGCCGCCACGATCCGGCCGGCGATCAGGATCGGGTAGCTGGTCGCGATCGCCGCGATCCCGTTGCCGACAGCAGCCAGCAGCAGCGCGGCGATCAGCAGCGTGCGGCGCTCCCAACGGCCCGTCAACGTCGACAGCAGCGGCGCGCCGACGGCGTACGAGAGGGCGAAGGCGGTGGCGAGCTGACCGGCCGCGGTCAGCGAGACGTGCAGCTCGGAACTGACGGCCGGCAGGACACCGGACACGACGTACGCGCTGGTGCCGACAGCGAAGGCTCCGGCGGCCAGCAAGTAGATCCGTGCGGACATGAAGCAACCTCTCGAAACGGCGGAGCCGAAGGGCCAGGACTAATTCGACGATGATCGTACTACGATCCTCATCGAACTTCGACCTTCGTCGTACTATGGCGGTATGAGCACTTCGAAGGCCCTGCCGCAGCCCGACCGCGAGGAGATCCGCGTCGAGGCAGTTCTGCAGGCACTGGGCGAGCCGGTGCGGCTGCAGATCGTCCGGGCACTGGCCGAGGTGCCCGAGGGCATCGCCTGCGGCGAACTCGCCCTGCCGGTCACTGCCTCGACCCGCGCCCATCACCTCCGCACCCTGCGCGAGGCCGGCGTCACCTCGACCCACACCGAGGGCACCAAGCGGATCAGCAAGCTCCGCCGGGAGGACCTCGAGGCGCTGTATCCGGGCCTGCTCACCGGAGTGCTGGCCGCGCCCCGCTGATGCCGGCCGGGCGATCCGGCACGGGCTGTCCCGCAACCGCAAGCCAGAGGTGCGCGGATCGAGCGGCCACCGTTGTGGTGGGACTGGCAGACTGTGGCGGTGGTGGTCCTGCGTGAACGATGGAGCGAGCTGGTGCCTGGCTCTGCGCCGCTGGCGGACGACCTCGTCGCGCGGTACGTCGAACGCACCCGCCGCGCTTATCGCGACCAGTACCTCGAAACCGTCCTGGACGCGCTCGACTCGTTGATCCAGCTCAGCACCGATCCCACCTCGGTGCGGCTCGCGGCCTGGTTCCATCGGGCGGTGCACCAGCCCGGCGGCGGACCGGCCGAGGACGCGGAGTCATCGGCCCGGCTGGCCGAACAGACCCTCCCGGCGTACGGCGTCGACCCGATCCGCATCGCCGAGGTGGCCCGGCTGATCCGGCTCACCGGCGACCTGTCGACGCCACCGACCGATTCCTACGCGCCGCCCCGCCGCGACGCCAACGGCGACGTCCTGCTCGACGCCGTCAACAGCATCCTCGCGACGGCACCCGCCCGGTACGCCGCGCACGCGTCCGAAGTACGCCGCGATGCCGGTGACCGCACTGCCGCCATCGGCCGCCGGTACGACGAGGTGCGGCTGCTGCTGGACGGGCATCTCTACCGGACCCAACTCGCCCGGCAACGGATGGGCGGTGTCGCTCGCGCCAATCTGGAGTCCGAGCTTGCCGGACTCGACAGTGAACTGCCGGCGCCGTGGCGAGGCTGGCAGCAGGCGGCGCTGGCGGCTACTGCAACCTTCTCGACAGTGGCGGCAACGGTCGCCTCGATAGCCGCAGCTGGCGCGCCCTGGCAGGTCCCGACCATAGAGCCCGAGGCTGGTTGGCCACCGCTAGCTCTGGCCGTCTTGTCTCTCATCTGTGCTCCTGCGCTCTTCCGCTCGGCCCGCAGTTCCAGCCAACGCTCACGGCTGATCGCTGGAGCAGTGGTGGCCTTCGCGGTCACAGGGCTACTCGTTGCCTGGGCGCAAGTCCCAGTGACCAATCCGGCCGTCGGTATCGGTCTCCGCGTTCCACTGGTCTTCTCCGCCCTTCTACTGCTCCTGTTAGCCGGTACGACGGCCTTGGTCGCCTCCACCTTGCGCACCAGGAACGCAAGGTTCCTGCCGTCGCGGAATCTCGGCCAGCAACTGTCCTGGCTTGCTGCGCCCGCAGTGATCGCGTTGGTGCTGCTCCTGGTCGTGCAGCCGCTGGCCAGGGGCTACGTGCTCGGCGCCAACGAGCGGTCGGAGGGTCCTCGCCGCCCCGCCGGCGAGCGGCCCGACTCGGTGCTCGACGGTGGTGTCACCTGGGTGAGCCGGACGTTGACCAGCGCAGGCGCCGAGGAGGCCGTCGGGACCAAGTACGGGATCGCTGTTCCGCGGCAGAGCGGCGTGGTGGAGATGCTCGACGCGGCCACCGGGGAGCTGCGGTGGCGCTACAGCAGGTCCGACTCGGACGAGAAGCCGGACATCGTCGCCACCGGCGACGGCGACTACGTGCTCGCCGAGTTCGCCGACGTCGGCTATCTGCTGCTGGATGCGAACACCGGCAAACGGGCGGCCGCCTGGCCGGGCGGGACGCGCGACCACAGCATTCAGCAAGCCGATCCCCTGCTGGTGGGCGAGCGGGTGTCCCGCGGTTCCGACAAGCTCCATGGCGTCGACCCGGACGGCCGCAACCGCTGGACCTTCGAGCCCGGCCGCTGCACCGACATCGGCGCGGTGGCGACCTCGGACACGGTCGTCACCTTCCTCGGGCACAGCTGCGGCTCGGAGCCCGACGAGATGAGCGGGCTCGAGCTGAAGAGCGGGAAGAAGCTCTGGACCAAGTCGACGACCGACATGTACCGGCGGCCCACGGTGGTCGGCGGGCTGGTGGTCGTGGCCGAGCCCGGTGGCGACTCCGACGTACCGGTCGCGCTGCTGGCGATCGAGCCGCGCACGGGTGAGACGAAGTGGCGCTGGCCGGTACCGCCGGGCTGGGCCTGCCGCACGTTGCTGAAGGGCGCTGGGGACCTGCTGATCGTCGTGGACTGTCCGGGCCCCGACACCCCGCAGAACATCAAGTCGGTGGTGACCGCGATCGACGCGCGGACCGGTCGGACCGCCTGGCAGCACGCGGCACCGGTGAACCCCCACGCGCGTGTGGCCGTGACCGCCGACGGCCGAGTCGTCACCCTGGCCGCCGGCGGCGACAGTTGCTGGGCCAACGTCATCGACAAGACCGGGCTGCGCCGGGTGAAGCTTCCCACCGGCATCTCGTGCAGCCGCGATCTGGTGGCGATCGGCAACCTGGTCCTCACCTCAGGACCGGCAGGGGTCATCGCCCTGCGGTGAGTTGCGCCTCGGCGGACGCCAGCAGCTCTACTACTCGGGTGCCGAAGGCTACGTCGACCGGATGCGAATCGCCGGACTCAGCGGCCGCCACCAGCTCGGTCGCCGCCAGGGCGAAGGCGTCGACCGCCGGGGTGTCGCCACGCGGCAGGATCGCGGTACCGGTCTCTCCCCAGATGCCGGTCTCGAAGTTGCTGCCGGCGGGTGGCGCCGACAGCGACAGGCTCGCCGTACTGGTCGCGCCGGACTCGTGCGTCAGGACGAGGTGGACCAGGTCGCCTTCGCCTCCGACCGCGCGGATGTCCCCGATCGGGCCGAGCAGACCGGTCAGGTTGGACAGCGCGTGCGGACCGACGTCCCAGAGCGCGCCGCGCTGCTCGCGCCGCCACGGCGATTCGCTGAACGGGTTGCCGGGAGCGTCGAGCGCGGCGAGCATCCGGGACCAGCCGCCCTTCCAGCCGCCGGTCGCCTCGATCTTCTCGAAGAAGGCGCGGGTCTCCGGCTCGAACCGGCCGGTGAAGAACACCACCGAGGCGATTCCCTCGGCGCTCGCCTCGTCGGCCAGCGCCCGGGCGTCGGCCAGCGAATCGGCGGGCGGCTTGTCCAGCAGCAGGTGCTTGCCGACGGCCGCGGCCTCCAGCGCCATCGAGGCCTGGACGGCGGGCGGTACGGCGAAAGCAACCGCGTCCACGTCGGCGAGTAACGCTGCGTAGTCGCTGTACGCGGTCGTCTTCAGGTCTGTAGCCAACGCGGCCGCTTTGGCGTCGTCACGGCCCCAGACCCCCACCAGCTCGACGCCTTCGGCGGCGTTCAGCCCGGGTCCCTGGGTCAGATTGGCCCAGGGGCCCGTCCCGACCAATCCGAAGCGCATGGCGTCCTCCATCTGAATTCCTTCTCCACCCGACCGGCTCCGAACAGGTGACGAGCCGATATCGCTTTGGCCACGACCCTAACCGGGACCCCGGGATCGGTCGGCCCGGGCCGTCACCGGGTGCAAGACTCACCGTCATGGATCTGCGCGACCAGTGGAATCGCCTGCTGCCGCACGCGCAGCCGTTGGGCGAAGACCTGCTGGCCCGTTACGCAGAGCAACATCGCCACTATCACGACCAGCGGCACCTGACCGAGCTGCTCGCGACCATCGACGAGCTGGCGGGCACCGCCGACGACGTGGACGCGGTCCGGCTGGCCGCCTGGTTCCACGACGCGGTCTACGACCCGCAGGCCGAGCCCGGGGAGAACGAAGAGGTCTCCGCCCAGCTCGCCGAGCTCGAGTTGTCGGCGTACGGCGTCGAGGCCGCCCGGGTGGCCGAGATCGGCCGGCTGATCCGGCTGACCGCCAAACACGACTGCGAGCCGGGCGACGCGAACGGCGCTGTCCTCTGCGACGCCGACCTGCGCGTCCTGAGCATGGCCGCGGACCGGTACGACGAGTACGCGACCGGTATCCGCGCGGAGTACGCGCATATCGAGGACCGCGACTTCGCCCGCGGCCGGATGACCTTCCTGCAGAGTCTCGCCGAGACCAGCCTCTACGCGACCAGCCATGGCCGGGAGCACTGGGAGCAGGCCGCCCGGGACAACCTCCGGCGCGAGCTGAAGCAGTGGGGACCGAAGGCGGCTCGCCCGATCGCCGGGCTGATCCCGATGATCTACCTGGGCGCCGCACTCGGCGTCGTGATCGCAGCCTCCGTGCTGCTCGGTCGCGGCCTGGGCGCGGCAGCCCGCTGGCCCGCTGGGCCCGAAGACGTCAACGGCTACCCGGTCTGGGCACCGATAGCCGGTACTGCGGCCGCGGCCGGCCTGGCGTGCGCTTGGTTCCGGCGGGCGCAGCCTCGGCTGGTGACGATCCCCGCGATCGTGTTCGCAGCAGTCGGCGTGATCGCAGTCGGGGTCTGCTGGTGGCAGTGGCCGTCGGCGCAACCCGGCGCGGCGCTGAGTGAGCGCTGGCCGTACCTCATGCTCGCCTCCATAGCCCTACTGCTCGCCGGTGGGCTCCTGGGGCTGGCGCGACGGTTGCGACTGGCTCCGCCGTACGCATCGGCGCCTCCTTGGGCTCTGAGCCTCGGCGTGACAGTCGTCTGCACCTCGCTGCTCGCCTGGATCGTCGTGTCGGCTGGTGAGCCGTTCGTTCAGGCACGGCTGGAGACGGCCAACACTGTCAGCACTACGACCACCGTGCCGCCCGGAGTACTGCCCGTGCAGCTCGACGGCGGTGTCGCCTGGAGCCGGGAGGTGCCCGCGACCGGCGCTATCGCCGGGACAGTGGGCGGAGTGGCCGAGCTGCGGTCGGACGGCGTGGTGATGTCCGACGCGACCACTGGCCAGATCCGGTGGCGGTATACCCGGGCCGACGTCGATGACGCCGCCTCCAGTGGCTCCGAGGGCCTGTTGGTTTCCAGTGACGGCCGCACGATCGCGGCACACCTGCCGTACGACGACGGACGCGCTCCTCGGGGCATCGACCTGCCGACGTACGCAGTACTGGACGCGGAGACCGGCAAGGTGCTCACCGAGGTTCACACCGACGGTACGGCGCTTGCTGTCGATGCCAACCAGTTGCTGGTGGCAGAGGGCAAGGACGTCGTCGCGCACGGAGTCAGCAACCCGACGCACTGGCGGACCCGGCTGAAGTGCACTGTCACCCAGGGCGTCCTGCTGAACGACCAAGCGGTCGTAGTCGACGCCTGTGGCGGCAATGGGGCTGTCGTGCGAGGACTGGACCTGACGAGCGGCAAGCAGCGCTGGGAGGTCAACCTCGGCATCCGGTTCGAGCTGAGCGCGGAGCTGGACCCGTCCACATGGATCGGGGAGCTGGTCGCAGTACCGGAAACGCGTGAGGTCTCTGGTCTCGTGTGGACCGGCGCCGCGGGCGGGACGCTCTACCAGTGGTCGGTGGACGTCGCCGAAGGCCGCATCCTCTGGACCAGCCCAGTGCCCGGTACGCCGAGGCCGCGACTCGGGGGGTCGTCCTGTGACGCGCAACTGGCCGCTACGCACTCCTCGATCGTGCTGGTGACCTGCCGGACGAGCACCGAGGACGGCGAAGACCAGACGTACGACGTGTCCGCCCTCAGTCCCGCCGACGGCACTCCGCAGTGGCACCACCTGCTACCGGTGCCTCCGAAGCTGCAGCAGCCCTCATTCCCCCGTGACGGCTTCGGGCTACTTCCGGACGGCCGGGTGGTCACTCTGATGCCGCAGCCGAACGGCAGCTGCTCCCCCGTCCTCGTCGGCACTACCGGCGTCCAGCCGCGGCCGCTGGTGCCCGGACCCACCGCCGCGTCGGTGGCTGACACCAAGAAGGTCACCTGTGACAAGCCGGCCGTAACAGTCGCCAGCGGGCGACCGGTCTTCAGCGATGGCATGAGGCTTTTCGCTCTCAACTAAGGTCGGTGCCATGCGACGAGCCTTCCTTGCCGCCCTGACCGCTCTGGTGCTGACCACCTCCGCCTGCTCTTCGGAACCAGCACCCACCGCCGCGCCACCCCCGGCCCCGACGCCGGTGGTCGCGACAGCACCCCTCTCAACCCCGACTCCGACCACGACGCGGCAGTTCAGCAAACTGGAGAAGCAGTACGCCGCCCGGCTCGGCGTGTTCGCCCTGGACACCGGGTCCCGCCGTACCGTCAGCTACCGGGCGGACGAGCGCTTCGCGTTCGCCTCCACCATCAAGGCACTCGCCTGCGGAGTGCTGCTCGACCGGGCGAAGAACCTCGACAAGCTGATCCGCTACACCGAGGCCGACCTGGTGACCTACTCGCCGATCACCGAAAAGCACGTCGCGACCGGCATGACGCTCCGGGAGCTCTGTGACGCGGCTGTCCGCTACAGCGACAACACGGCGGCCAACCTGATCCTGGTCGAGCTCGGCGGCCCGGCCGGCCTCCAGACCTCACTGCGCAGAATGGGTGACCGGGTCACCAACTCCAACCGCAATGAGCCGACCCTCAACGAGGCCGTCCCCGGCGACGTCCGCGACACGAGCACCCCGCGAGCCCTCGCCGGCAGCCTGCAGAAGCTCACTCTCGGCCGCACCCTGCCGCCGCCCAAGCGCGCGATCCTGGTCAACTGGCTGCGGACCAACACCACCGGCGACACGACGATCCGGGCCGGCGTCCCGAAGGACTGGAAGGTCGGCGACAAGACCGGTACCGCCGGATACGGCAGCCGCAACGACATCGCCATCCTCTGGCCTCCGAACCGTGCCCCGATCGTCCTCGCCGTCCTGACCACCAAAGGCGTGAAAGACGCCAAGGCCGACGACGCTCTGATCGCCGCGGCCGCCAGGGAAGTCGTTGCCGTCCTGCGTTAGGGTCCGCGGATGGAGCTGACTGCCTCCGAACTGCTGGGCGAGACGTCGTGGCTGGCCGGGTTCTGCGTGCTGGACTTCAAGGCCCGCGCCAAGAAGACCACGGAAGAGGACCGGCGCACGGCGTACGAGCTGTTCTCGATCGCCGAGCTGCTTCTCGGCGATCCCGATCCGGTGGTCTCCAAGCCGGTCGGGATCGCCCTCAAGTACGCCGGAGTGGCAGACGAGCCGGCCCTCCGAGCCTTCCTGGCAAGGCACGAGCACGCGATGCGGCGCCCCACCCTGCGCTACGCCCGGGAGAAGCTGGGCTAGCGGGAATATCCGTTGCCCCGGGCACTGTTGACACCTACCGTGATGACCATGTTCCGTGCGGATTCTGTTGCGTACCTGTCAGGCCTGGGCCTGTCAGGCGCTGCCGCGCGGACGTCAGCCGATTCAGCTCTGTTCACCGGCGCGCACGGTTTCACCGGCGCACGAAGGCGACCCTCCTCCTGCTGACGCAGGACCCGCGGAGGAGGGTGGCGCGCAACGGCCCCCTCCGACCGCTGTCACGACAGCCGGTTCGGCCGGGCCCTCGGGTCCTGGTCCAGGCAGTCCTCTGACCAGCAAGGGAAAACAGACATCATGGCCAAGAGCCAGTTCGTGCGGACCAAGCCGCACCTCAACATCGGCACCATGGGGCACGTCGACCACGGCAAGACCACGCTGACCGCCGCGATCACCAAGGTGCTCGCCGAGCGCTACCCCGAGCTCAACAGGTTCGTCGCGTTCGACGGGATCGACCGGGCGCCGGAGGAGGTCCAGCGCGGGATCACGATCAACATCTCGCACGTCGAGTACGAGACCGCCAACCGGCACTACGCGCACGTCGACATGCCCGGGCACGCCGACTACGTGAAGAACATGATCACCGGCGCCGCCCAGGTGGACGCCGCGATCCTGGTCGTGTCGGCGCAGGACGGCGCCATGCCGCAGACCCGTGAGCACGTCCTGCTCGCGCAGCGCGTCGGCGTGCCGTACCTGGTCGTCGCGCTGAACAAGGCCGACGCCGTCGACGACCCCGAACTGCTCGACCTGGTCGAGCTGGAGGTCCGCGAACTCCTGTCGGAGTACGGGTTCCCGGGGGACGACGTACCGGTCGTCCGGATCTCCGGCCTGCGGGCGCTCGAGGGTGACCCCGAGTGGACGAAGGCGATCGGCGACCTGCTCGACGCCGTCGACGACTACGTGCCGGTGCCGGACCGTGAGCTGGGCGAGCCGTTCCTGATGCCGATCGAGAACGTGCTCACCATCAGCGGCCGGGGCACCGTCGTCACCGGCGCGGTCGAGCAGGGTTCACTCAAGCTCGGTGACACCGTGGAGGTGGTGGGTCTCGGCCCGACCATCACCAGTACGGCGATCGGGCTGGAGACGTTCGGCAAGTCGTTGGAGGCCGCGGAGGCGGGTGACAACGCGGCCGTGCTGCTGCGTGGCGTCAAGCGCGACGAGGTCCGTCGCGGCCAGGTGGTGGCGCTGCCGGGCAGCGTGAAGCCGCACCGGAAGTTCCGGGCGCAGCTGCACGCGCTGTCGACCGCCGAGGGTGGCCGGCACACGCCGTTCGCCGCGGACTACCGGCCGCAGTTCTACTTCCGGACCACGGACGTGTCCGGCGGCATCGACCTGGGTGAGATCGCCCTGGTGATGCCGGGTGACACGATCGAGCTCGGCGTCGAGCTGGAGAAGGCGGTCGCGATGACCGTCGGCCTCGGCTTCGCGGTCCGCGAGGGCGGCCACACCGTCGCCGCCGGCACCGTGACCGAACTGACCGACTGACCGACTGACCGACTGACCGGAGATGCCCCAGGCTAGTTGCCTGGGGCATCTTTCAGGCGGCGAAGCCGTCGATCAGCGAAGCCATCGGTACGCCGGTCAGCGGGCGCTGCAACTCGTCCAGGTACGCCGCTATCGCGGGCAGCGAGTCCGTGTCGTTCACCAGCATCGCGGCGGCCCACTCGTGTTCCGGCGACAACAGCATCGCCGCCCGGTAGCCGTCGAGCCGGCCGTTGAGGTAGAGCATCGGCCCGACCGCCCAGCCCAAACCGTAGGCCAGCGGCGTGCTCACCCGCGGCCGCGCGATCTCGGCCAGCAAAGCCTTGTCCCGCAGGAGAAACTCGCAGAAGGTCAGCAGCTCGGGAACGGTCGACCACAGCCCACCACTCGGCCGGCGCGCCCGCGGATATCCCTCCGACGGCTGGAACCCGGTGGACTCCAGCCCCACCCCCGCGACGAACTCACCCACGGCGTCCTCGAAGGTGCCACCGGTCAACCTGGCCAGCAGCGCGCCCGCGAGAAAGTAATTCCCGTTGTAGTAGGCCCACCGCTCCCCCGGCGGAAACTCCTGCCCACCGGCGACCACCAGCGACGCGGCCCGCGCGAACACGTCATCACCGTCACCCAGCGCCGCGGCGTCCGCGGCACTCACCGTCTGCCGGAGCCCCGAAGACTGCGACAACACCTGCGCCACCGTCAGATCGGTTTCGAGCTCCGTCAGCACCTCCGCCACAGCCACGTCCAACCCGAACCCCTTGCTGGACAGGGCTTTCACGGTCGCCGCAGCCGTCACCGTCTTACTCAACGAAGCAATCCGGAACGAAGCATCGACCCCCACCTCGGTCGCCGCCACCTCTCGCCGCCCCCGATCGGACACCCCGACCACAGCACCGAGACCAGCAAATCCGGCCGGCTCCATCTCAACTCCCCTTGCGATGCCGCAATCCGGAGGCGAGCAAGCGCTGCACCACCACGCGACTCGACACCGGCACGGCCCCCGCTGCCACCAGGTCGTCGTACAGGTCGGACGGTACGTCGTAGTGGTCGCGCTCGAACCCCCGCGCGGGAATCCCGGCGGCGCGGGCGAAGGCGTGCAGTTCCTCGTACGACTCGTCGCTGACCAGGTGCGACCACAACCGGTCGTGCGCCGCCCAGGCCGGCGGATCGATGTAGATCATGCCTTCTCGTCCTGCGCGTCGAGCAGGTTGCGCCACGACCGGACGAACCGGGAGTTCACGTAGGCCTTGGTCCACGAGCCGTCCTGCCGCACCGAGGACCCGACATGGAACCGCCGGACGCCGGCGCCGTACAGCCACGGCACGTGCTCGGGTTGCAGCGAACCGCCGGCCATCATCACCTTCGCCACCTGCGGATCGGACTTGGCCAGCTTGAGCAGCTCGTCCAGCCCGTGCCCGACGCCGAGCGACGAGCCCGCGGTCAGCACGCAGTCCAGCCCGGGCAGCGTCCGGAGCGCGCGCCACGCCTTCTGCTGCTCCAGCGTGTGGTCGACCGCCCGGTGGAAGGTCCACGGAGTGTCGGGGAAGGTGCTCGCCAGCGCGGCGACCGAGTCGGTGTCCACCTCGTTGTCCGGCGTGAGGAAGCCGAACACGAACCCGTCCGCGCCGGCCGACAGGTAGGACTGCGCCATCGCGGTCAGCCGGTTCAGCTCGGCGCCGTCGGTGCCGAACGAGTTCGACAACCGCAGCATCACCCGCAACGGCAGGTCGGTCACCCGGCGGACGGCGCTCACGGTCGAGACCGACGGGCACAGACCGTCGGCCTCCATCGAGGCGCACAGCTCCAGCCGGTCCGCGCCACCCTCCTGAGCCGCTTCGGCATCCGCCGGATGCAGAGCGATGATCTCCAGCAACGAACCCATACCGGCCATCATCCTGCATCGCCCCAGCGGCTGCCGGGAAAAGACCTGTTGCGCTCTCGCGAAGTCTTCTGTATCGTTTTTCTAGAACGATTTAGAAGAACGATGCAGAAGGAGCCGGGCGATGACCCCCAGAGTCACCCTCAAGACCGTGGCGCAGGCCGCCGGGGTGTCGCCGTCGACCGTCTCCAACGCCTACAACAAGCCCGACCAGCTGTCCGCCGCGGTGCGCGAGCGGATCCTGGCCACGGCCCAGGAGCTCGGGTACGCCGGTCCCGACGCCTCCGCCCGCGCCCTGCGCAGCGGCCGGGCGGGTTCGGTCGGCGTGCTGTTCACCGACAAGCTCGCCTACGCCTTCTCCGATCCGTACGCGGTCGGCTTCCTGGCCGGCCTGGCCGAGGTCGCCGAGGAGTTCGCCACCAGCCTGCTGCTGATGCCGCTCAGCTCGACCGACGTCCAGGGCGACACCACCACCGTCCAGCAGGCCGCGATCGACGCTGCCGCGATCTTCTGCGTCGCCGGTGGCCACCCGGCCCTCACGACACTGCGGAACCGGGGCATCCCGATGGTCTCGACCGACCGCGGCGACCACCCGGACCTGTCCTGGGTCGCGATCGACGAGGCCGCGGCGGCCGCCGAACTGGGCGAGCACCTGACCCGGCTCGGTCACCGCGACGTCGTCATCCTGCTGGACAACGCCCAGGCGGCCGGCAGCCGGCCGGTCGAGCTGGAGCTCGGCCAGGTCGGTCACGCCGACAGCGAACTCCGGATCCGGGGCCTGGCCGCAGCGATGCCCGACGCCCGGATCAGGCTGGTGTCGGGCGGCCACAACGCCTTCGCCTCCGGACTGGCTGCGGCCAGCTGGGTGCTCGACTCGCAGGACCGGCCGACCGCGCTGATCGGCCTGAGCGACGTCCAGGCGCTCGGTGCGATGGAGGCGATGAAGGCCCGCGGCCTGGTCCCCGGCCGGGACCTGACCGTCACCGGCTTCGACGACATCCCCGCGGCCGAGGCAGCCGGGCTGACCACGGTCCGGCAGCCGATCAAGGACAAGGGCCGCGCCGTCGGCCGGCAACTGCTCGATCCGGCCGAGACCCGGCGGCAGCTCCTGCTGCCGACCGAGCTGATCGTTCGCGCCAGCAGCGGTCCGGCTCCCCGCCACTGAATCCAGCCACCACAGCTCTGCCGATGGCCGCCCTGGCCATGGGTTCCGATCAGCACGCCCTCCGAAGGGAGCACGACCATGATCTACTTCATCGCCGGCAACACCGCAGTGGAAAGCGCGAGGTCCCTCGCCGAGTCCGCCCTGCCGAACGCTCCCCAGGTGGAGCACCACGAGCCGGCCCCGCGCCGTACCGTCGCGGCCCGCGCCCGTCTCGGCGCGGTACTGCGGTACGCCGCCGAGCGCGAACTCAAGCTCGCCGACCGCCTCGACCCGGCACCGCGCTGCGAGCCGCTGGCCGGCTGAGCGCGACAGACCTCTCCCGAGGCGGCAGAACCCCAAGTCGACCGGCTTGGGGTTTTGTCCGTCGGGTCTGGCACCCTGAAGGACGATGAACGAACCAGGCGTACTGCTGACCGCCCGGGCGCAGGTGCTCCACGACCTGGCTGCCCGGGGATTCGACGACGCCGTCATGGTGTCCCTGCTGGAGGACGCGGTGGCCGGCCGGCAGTGGTGGCTCGACCAGTGGCCGGACGGCGCCGAGCACATCGCGGGCCTGGTCGCGCAGGACGTGCAGGACCGCCTGTCCGACTCCGGCGTCCGCTGGCCCCGCTGCACCGCCTGCGACGACCTGCACGACCACGAGCTCCGGATCGAGCCCGAGCTCGGCCCCGACCCGCACTGGGTCTGCGAGCGAGCCGGGATCTCCGTCGCCGCCTTGGGGCATCTGACCTGAGCGCGCCGGTCAGTGGTCCTTGCGGGCTGCTGCCGCTGATGCCTGGTCCCGGAGCGCTTCCCGGTCGACGCCGGCCAATCCCAGCACCCGCGGGACGCGCCCAAGGGTGGTGTCCAGGGCACCGGCCAGGAGATGGGCGGCGCCGATGCGCCCTCCTCCGGCGGTCGCGCCGGCACGCTTGAGCAGCAGCTTGGTGGTCTCCCCGATCTGCGGGTTCCTACTGGGATCCGGTGTTGCCTTCGGCAACTCGTCGACGGAGACCTCGACCCCGGCCACCGAGAGACTCTGCTCCCACTCGCGATCGAGCGCGGCCCGAAGTGTTGCGTGGGTCAGTCCGGCCCCGGCGAGCAGCCGCGCGGTCGTCGTACCGGAGAGCTTCGTCAGGGCGAGCAAAACATGCTCGGCCTCGATCGCGACCGAACCGTCCTCGACGGCTTCGGCCCGGGCACTCCGGATCAGTACTTCGCGGACCTCGTTCGCCTGCGTCGTCATCAGCGCCTCCTCAGGGCGACACCAGCGGCGATCAGCCGCTTGGCGTGTTTCTTGTGTACGGCCTGCCGGGTGACCCCCAGCACTTCGGCGACCTCGGACCAGCTCCAG
The DNA here is from genome assembly GCF_027627575.1 of Kribbella sp. CA-293567. NCBI lineage: Bacteria > Bacillati > Actinomycetota > Actinomycetes > Propionibacteriales > Kribbellaceae > Kribbella > Kribbella sp. CA-293567. The sequence continues at coordinate 1,463,955 of NZ_CP114065.1, read as the reverse complement.
CCGGCCCGCATCGCCTGCTCCACTTGACTGTCCTCGATCCGGTCCGCCAGCCGCCGCAACGCGACCACCGCCGCCAGCCCGGCGGCCGGATCGTCCTGTGCCACCAACTTCTTCATGTATAGCAACTTAGGTTGACAATCCGTCCATGTCAACCCAAGTTGCTAAATTCCGCTCTTGACCTGCCTCTCTAATCATGCTTATAGTCAACACATCAGTTGATCAACGGAATGGTTGATAAAGATGGCGGTTGACGAAGACGCCCTCGACCGGGCCTTCACCGCACTCGGTGATCCGGTCCGCCGGGCGCTGATCGCGCGGTTGTCGCGCGGCGAGGCGACGGTGAACGAGCTCGCCGAGCCGTTCGGGATCACCAAGCAGGCGGTGTCGCGGCACATCCAGGTGCTCGAGGCCGCCGGGCTGATCACCCGCAGCCGGGACGGCCAGCGCCGGCCCTGCCATCTCGACCCTTCCGCGCTGGAGAGCCTGACCAGCTGGATCGACGGATACCGACTGGCCTCCGAGGCCCGTTTCCGGCGCATCGACGCGCTACTCGAAACCGTGAAGGAGCAGGACCGATGAGCACTCACCCCACCACCATCAGCGCCCCCGCCGGTACGCCGTTCGTCTCGGTGACCCGGGAGTTCGACGCCACCCCGGCCGAACTGTTCCGGGTCCAGACCGACCCCGCGCTGATCACCCAGTGGCTCGGCCCGCGCGGACTGGAGATGACCGTCGAGGAGTACGACGTCCGCCCCGGCGGTCGGTACCGCTACATCCATCGCGACGCGAACGGCGAGTACGCGTTCCGCGGCGTCTTCCACAGCGTCGAGCCCGAGACCCGGGTGATCCAGACCTTCGAGTGGGAGGGCGCACCGGGCGAGGTCTGCCTGGAGCGGTCGACCTACGAGCGGACCGGCACCGGCGTACGGCTGCACACGCACTCGGTCTTCCCCTCGGTCGAGGCCCGCGACGCCTCGGTCCAGAGCGGGATGGAGCACGGCATCAAGGACTCGATGGACCGCCTCGCCGAGCTGCTCGCAAGGACCGAGTCGTGACCGGACGGCCCGTCAGCGCCGTCGTGGTCGACATCTCGATGTCGCTGGACGGCTACGTCACCGGGCCTGGCGTGGATATCGCGCACGGCCTCGGCCGGGGCGGCGAAGTCCTGCACACCTGGGCACTCGAGGGTGACGCCGCGGACCGTCAGGTGCTGGACGCGTCCTTCACCCAGACCGGCGCGGTGATCCAGGGCCGGAAGCTGTTCGACATCATCGACGGCCCGCACGGCTGGAGCGAGGAGATGGGGTACGGCGCCCAGGGCGAGGACGAGCACGTACCTCCGATCTTCGTCCTCACGCACGAGCCGCCCGCCGAGACCCGGCTCGGCGACCGCTTCCGCTTCGTCACCGACGGGCCGCGGAGCGCCGTACGGCAGGCGCAAGAAGTTGCTAACGGCAAGGATATCGTGGTGATGGGCGGCGGTGCAGCCTGTCGTGCCTTCCTGGCCGACGGGCTCGCCGACCTCGTCCGGCTGCACGTCGCCCCCGTCGTACTGGGATCCGGCACTCGCCTGTTCCCCCTCGACGCCGCCGCCCGCGTCGACCTCGAACTCGTCGAGTCCGTCTCGACTCCGGCAGCGCAACACCTGACCTACAAGGTGCTGAGATGACCACGGTGATCGCCTCCGCCGTCGTCTCGCTGGACGGCTGGAAACGGCGTATCCGCAATCTCGCGCCGGTCGTCGAAGGCGACCGAGTCACCCACCTGCACTACCGGATCCGGTAGAAAGTCTCCATGGGCGCCAAGGACTGGATGTTGCTGTACGCCGACGGAAACGTCGCCGAGGTCCTCCGCGCGCATCCCGAACCGGATCGCGTCGCCACCCGCGCACTGGTCGAGCGCCTCCACCCGGGGGCGCAGCTGACCGAGCTCGCGGACGGCGACCTGAGCCAGAACGCGAACCCGCCGGACGGGCTCGTGTACGCCGCTGTCTTCCCCGGGCTCACCATCGTCTGCACTGGCGAGGTGGCCCTGGACCGACCGTCGACGCTGCCGGCGAAGTACCTCGCCGAGGCCGGCGGCCGGACCGTCTACCTGCACGCGATGCACAGCGTGGTCGACTGGTTCGCCTACGCGGTCTGGACGCCGGACGGCAAGCTGCGACGGTCCCTCAGCCTGGCGCCCGACGGCGGGGTCTTCGAGAACCTCGGCGACCCGCTGCCGTTCGAGCAGACCTACTGGGCCGGCGAGCATGCACTGGAAGCCGACGACGACGATCCGTACCCACTCCCCTTCCACCCCCTCGAACTGGCCGAGGACGCACTTCGCACTCTGTTCGGCTTCAACTACGAGGGCTACCTGCTCGACGGCGATCCCGATCTGGAGTCGATCGTGCTGGCGGGATACCAGCTGCGGTAGACGGGGCCTTGGTTTAGCGCAGAGCGGGATGGTCGGCAATGACCGTGTAGCTGCCGGGGTCGATCTCGGTGAAACCCGCGTCCTGTACGACGGGCAGCCCGGTCGCCATCAGCTCCTTCCACAGCAGCGGCGTCGCCGTACGCACCGCCAGCCGGAAACCCTCCTCCCGCCACGCCTTCCGCTCGGCATCCGACAACTCGAACCACGCCAGGTGCACACCGTGCCCCACCTGCGCCATCGTCTTGCCGGTCGACATGGTCAGCCCCGGATTCACCCACAGCACCGGTACGCCGTCCGCGACGGCAGGCAGCTCCTCCGGATCCTCCAGATCCGTCCCCGTCACCTGCAACTTCGCCAGATCCTTAGGCACCTCGTCCAGCGGCACCGGCGGAAACACCCGCATGACCGCCGCGGCGCCCACCACCGTGATCCCCGGCAGCTCGGCAGCCCGCCGCCACTCGGCACCCCGCGCCCGGCGTACCACCTTCCGGATCCGAGCGTCCTGCCAGCGGCGCATCACCTCCGCCCACTCCCCCTCGCCGGCCGACCGGTCGTCGGCAAGGATCGCCAGCACCGCCCGCGCCGCGGTTTCCAGCGCGTCGGTCTGCCCCGGCCGCTCCGCCTTCTCCACCTGCAGCACCAGCGTCAGCACGTACTCGTCAGAACTCACCTGCCGAGTCTGTCAGCTCTGGTGAGAATGCCGGAAGAACCAGCTTCAGCATTGAAGCGGAGCCATCGCGTACCCGACAATTGGAGGCGACCGGATGGCTGCCCTCGCGCAAGAAACGGCCGATCGGCGAACTGCCCGGAAATGCCTGGTCAAGCACTACAGGCAAGTGCGTCTTTTCCCGGATTCGTGCGGCCGACTGATGAGAACATCTCGACAGGCAGCAAGATCAGACGAACTCCGAACTCCCCATCTTCCACGCCGGGGCATGTGAGTCGTCTCGCCGAAGCAGACCTTCGAGCCAGGCTCGCGGTTCTATCGACACGAGACCAGGTTCGCGAGCCGGCATCTGGTCTCGGAGACGAGACAGCGCCCGCCGGTTGCACAATCGGTAGTCAGCTACGGTCGCGGAGCGTTCCCATGGCTGCGGAGCGTGAAGCATCGCGACCAACTTGTCCCGACAGATGTGAGCCGTCCGATACACGCCACTTGAGATCCCGCTTCGATCTGCGATCGAATGCTAGCCTCACGACGTGCGCCAGTATCACGAGCTCCTGGACTTCGTCCGAACGCATGGAACGAAGAAGACCGATCGCACAGGCACCGGAACTCTGAGTGTCTTCGGATACCAGTCCCGGTACGACTTGGGCGCGGGCTTCCCTGCCGTCACCACCAAGAAGCTGCACATGAAGTCAGTGATTGGTGAGTTGCTCTGGTTCCTTCGAGGCGATACGAACGTCAGTTGGCTGCAAGAGCAGGGCATCTCCATTTGGGATGAATGGGCAGACCATCAGTGCAACCTGGGACCGGTCTACGGTCAGCAGTGGCGTTCATGGCCTAACCCTGATCCTGACGGCGAGTCGTTCGATCAGATCACAGCTGTTATCGACAGCATCAAGAACAACCCTGACTCTCGCCGCCACATCGTCAGCGCTTGGAATGTGGCGGACCTGGAAAAAATGGCACTCCCACCGTGCCACACGATGTTCCAGTTTTATGTTGCGGATGGCAAGCTTTCTTGTCAGCTGTATCAGCGGTCTGGAGACATCTTTCTCGGCGTCCCCTTCAACATCGCTTCCTATGCCCTGCTGACACACATGATCGCCCAACAAACAGATCTTGAGGTTGGGGATTTCGTTCATACTCTCGGCGACGCACACATCTACCTGAACCATCTTGACCAAGTAGATCTTCAGCTCAGCCGCGAACCCCGGCCTCTGCCGACGCTCCGGCTGGCCCAGCGCGACTCGATCGACTCCTACGAGATCGCCGACGTCGTCCTCGACGGCTACGACCCGCACCCCGGAATCAAGGCTCCGATCGCGGTATGACCGTCATCCTGATCGCCGCGGTCGGCGCCAACGGCGTGATCGGGCGGGACAACGACCTGCCCTGGCGGATCCGCGAGGACCTTCAGCATTTCAAGGCCCTCACGCTCGGCCACACGCTGGTGATGGGCCGCAAGACCTACGACTCGATCGGCCGCCCGCTACCGGGCCGGCGTACCGTCGTGGTCACCCGGCAGCGGGACTGGTCCGCGCCCGGCGTCGAGGTCACCCACGACCTCGACGCCGCCCTGAAACTTGCCGAGGGCAACGACCTGTACGTGGCCGGCGGCGGCGAGATCTACCGCCAGGCCCTCCCGTACGCCGACCGCCTCGAGCTCACCGAGGTCGCCCAGTCCCCCGCCGGCGACGTCACCTTCCCCAGCTTCGACCGCACCGTCTGGCACGAGACCGCCCGGGTCCCCCACGACGGCTTCGCCTTCGTCACCTACGAGCGCTAGTTGACGAAGGCGATCGCAGCTTCACCCCGCCGTCACCGGTGGCACCAGTTCTTCCAGGCTCTCCTCAAGGTCGTTGAGAAGTGCAGCCACTGGTCCCCAGCACAACATGACACTGTCGCGGTCGAAGGCCGGCTGGTCGACCAACTCCTTGCGCGGGTGCACGAAGTTCCGGAAGTCCCGAACCGTGTGCATGAACCTGGTGGCGTCGAACTGGATCAGCCGGCGTTCGGCCGCCCGGTCGATCAGGTGCGCCAGCGCGGCCCGCTCGGGCTTCACCGTCCGTCCGGATTGGTCCTTGGTCCGCCCTTCACGAAATTCCTTGTCCCGTTCGGTCAGGATTGCCAGTAGGACGCCCTCGACCAGACTTCCGATCCCGATGATCGCGAACGTATAGGCTCCGTTCGCTTCGCAGATCCGGGTCTCGGCCAGCCGGTGCATCAAGACCTGCACGGTCGCCTTGTCCACGATCAAAGCGTCTAGTCGCCGCTCCAGATCGTCTGGCTCCGTGTACACCGGATGACTGCCGTCGCCTGAAACTCCCGCCAGCACCGGACGCTGGCCCACGTAGGAGACCATCAACTGCTCGGGGAGGAGGATCGCGTTCACCAACTCGGCGAAGTACTTGGCCATCTCCATCCCGCCGTCGTACTCCAACGGGTCGCAGACTCTGCAGAGCAGATGCTCGATGTCCTCGGTCCCGTCGTTTCGCGCCTCGATCTGCTCGACCAACCACGTGATTCGCGCGCTCCCGTCGTACTCGGGCGGGTCCGCCCACGCGGAACGCTGCAGCAACTGCTCCAACTGGTATCCCTTGCGCTCACAGGGGCCGCCCATGTCGACGATGAGCTTCGCCAGCCGCTCGATCGTCATCGAATCGAGTGTCCGCTTCATCAGTGGTCTCCCTTGTTCTGTGTGCGCGCGGCCTCGAAAGCTGCCGTGAGTCGGTCGATGATGTTCTTGCCGCGACGAGAGAACCCCAGCTCCCTCATTCCCTGCTCGATCCGGGCATCCCGGGTCAGATAAAGCTCGTCAGACAACAGCCAGCTGAAAACAGACACCAGCTCGTAATCGGTGTACTCGTTGATCTTGTGCCCGATGCGGATGTCAGGACGCGGCAGCGCTCGGTGTGGTCCGGACGGAACCGCGGCCGGTACGACGTCCGCCGCTGCCCGCGCGACCGGTTCGACGACAGGAACCTCTTCTTTCGTCGCCCGTCGCCAGCTCTCGACAATACTTTCGAGTTCGCCTTCGGGGTCGGAGAACCAGGCCGTGGACCACAGCCGATGAAACTGCCAGCCCAGGTTCTCCAAGTGTGACTGACGAAGCCTGTCGCGGTCTCGCGCGCTGTGTGCCAGGTGGTACTGCTCCCCATCGGTCTCGACCGCCAGCACCATCCTGCTTTCTGCTCAGGGTGCCCGAGAGCGAAGTCGATCCGGTATCCATCCGAGAAACCCCATTGGGGATAGACCGGGATCCCCGCCTCACGCAATGCGGTGAAGACGCTGTCCTCGAAGCCGTTCATCTCTCCGCCCGTCAGCCGCCCGACCCGGCTCAGATCTCCGCCGAGCTCAGCGAACTCGAGGAATCTGCGGAGCAGCTCGGCGCCGCTGCGGTCCGGACGCGGCTCCAGATCGGCGTGGGAGAAGGACGAGACGACCATCATCCGGCGCTTCGCCCTGGTGACCGCAACGTTCAGCCGTCGCTCACCACCTTCACGGTTCAGCGGACCGAAGGTTCGCGCCACCCGGCCATCGGGCCGCTTCGCGTAGCCGACACTGAGGATGATTGCATCGCGCTCGTCACCTTGGACTCGTTCCAGGTTCTTCACGAAGAACCGCCGAGACGCGCCCATCTCGTCACCGAAGAAGGATTCCAGCTGAGGCTTCTCCCGCAGCGCAGCCCGTAGAGCGACATCGATCCGATCCGCGTGTTTCTGACTCATCGCGATGACGCCGAGGCTCTCGTCCGGACGTTCGGTGGCATGCTCCAGTACGCGCTCCACCACCTTGTCGACCTCGGCCACGGCCGAGCCGTCCTGTCCCGGGACCGCCCGGCCGTCCACCACGTCCAGCGTGATGGGGCTGCCTTCGAGCACACCTGGGAAGGTGACAAGCTGCCGATCATAGATCTCGTTGTTGGAGAAGGCGATCAATCGTTCGTCACGGCTCCGGTAGTGCCACCGGAGCATATGCCGCTGGGTCAGCACACCGCCGAGCCTGGCGAGGATCGATTCGTAGTCCTTCAGGTCCCCGGCGCTGTCCTCCTCCTCTTCTTCGCCCTCCGCGCCACCCAGCATCCGCTGAAAATACGTGGACGGCGGAAGCTGGCGGTCGTCACCGGCCACGACGATCCTTCGCCCACGAATGATCGAAGTGATCGCGTCCTGCGGCAGGATCTGACTCGCCTCGTCGAAGATGACGATGTCGAAGAGACAGTCGGCAGGCAGCGTCTTGCTCACCAGTAACGGCGACATCGCCCAGCAGGGCCGAAGCGCGAGCAGAACGTCGGATGCGCTCTCGACCAACCGGCGAATCGACATGTGGCCCGTCTTGCGCTTCGCCTGGTTCCGCACCAGTGTTCCTTGATCGGGGTACTCGTCGCAGGCCTCGCTGAGCATCCGCGCGACTTCACGACGGACTCGCTGGGGCGCGACATCACGCAACCGCACGTCGGCGGCACAGAACTCGGTGACAGTGCGGGTATGGAAGCCCGCGGCGAAGTCTCGTAGTACTGGTGACGACACCTTGAACTGGTCGATCAGGGAGTGCAACCAGGCGTGCCGCAGGATGGCCGCCGCCTGTTCTCCATCGGCCTTGCGCTCGACGATCTCGTCGAGCAGCGCGCTCAGGCCGGCGGACTCGAACCGCTGCGTCAACGCGGTAAGTCGCGGCATCCGGAACAACGTGTCCTTGTCGGCCTCGAGCTTCTCCAGTTGCGATTGGACGTCTTCGGCCGGACGGCGATCCAGGTCCTCGATTCTGGCGCACAGCGCAACGGCCGCGAGCTGGTTCCGCAGATCGCTGTAGTGGCTGACGATATCCGCCAGTCCGTCGACGCCGGAGGGATCGCTCTGCTGCCCACCCAGCTGCCGCCATCGCTCTTGCTGGCGGCAGACTTCGACTATCGCCCGGTTCAGGTCCTGCCGCCGCTTGATGCCACGTCTCGACATCGCCCTCGCGGCCTTCACGGCACGCCGCCGCTCGCCGAAGGACATCTTGCGCCCCTCTGCCTTCCGGACCGAGCGATTGGCCGTCGCCAGGTACAGGGAGTCGAGGTCGCTGCGGAACACCTCTTGCCCGAACTCCGCGACCGCCTGCTCGATTCCGCCGAGGACCTCCAGGACCTCGCTCCAGCCGTCGATTCCGGCCGGCTTGGCCAGGCCGGTCTGCCGGAGGATCAGCTCCATGTCCTGGGTACTTCGATGCAGGGTCTTCGCGGTGAGCGCGTCGAGTTCGAGGAGGATCCGGTGAATGTCGTCCTCGGTCCGCACCTCGGTCGCGTTCGACCAAGGCGACTCTCCCCGGCGGATCCTGGGCCCGCCGGACTCCACATACTCCTGAAGGTCTTGGGTCACCTCGCGGATGACTCCTGCGCTGAGGGTCCGCAGCACCGAACCACGAAACCTGAGTCGGCTCTGCGCCGCGGGCGAAAGCCGGAACGACTCTTCCATGGCCTGAAAGGCCGAAACTTCCCAAGGAGACCGCACGGCGTGCAACTCCTTGGTGTAAGCGACCGCGCGCCTGCGCCGGTCGGCGTACCCGGCGTTCAGTTCGTCGACCCGTACCGGACGTTCCGCGGCGGCCCGATCAAGACTCTGAGCCAACTGCTGCGCGAGCTGCCGTTTGTTCAGCTTCTGTTGGTGCAGGTCGAAGACCAGACCCTCGAGATCGACATCGGCGAGCCGCTGCGTGACCGCCTCGATCGCAGCGCGCTTCTCGGCGACGAAGAGAACCTTCTGACCCTGCGCCGCAGCACCCGCGATGATATTGGCGATGGTCTGGCTCTTGCCCGTACCCGGTGGTCCTTCGATCAGGACGTTGTGACCTGCCAGGGCAGCAGAGATCGCTTTCTCCTGCGACGAGTCCGCGTCCTGCACCAATACTTCTTCACTGGGCGAAATATCATCTATTTCGACAAAAGTAAATCCCCTGCCGTCTTCCTGCAGTGCTTTCAACGCATCCAGATCGCCCGCCAGCGCGGATATGACATCGTTGCCAGCCAGCAACTCGGTTGCTTTCTGAAGATCTTCCACCATGGGCAGCTTCTCGTAGCTGAACAGGCCGATCACGGTCTTGACCTCGAGGTCCAGCTCAAGATCCCATTGCGCGACTTCGGTTCGCAGCACCTCGTAAACTTCCCGGAGTCGAGCCTGCGGCCCGTCCGCCTCAGCCGCGACCGCGTTGAGCCGCTCGGTGAACTCTTCGAGCTTCAACTCCGCGCCATGCTCATGGACGAGCGAGTAGAGCAGTACCGGATTGACTTCCACCTCATCGCCGGGCTGGAGACTGTAGTCACTCTCGCTGACCGTCTTGGCATTGATTTCCACCGCCCTGAGCAGCAGTGGCGCTCGCAGAGCCGGCATCGATCGCCCGCTCGCACCTGGGCGTACAGCCAGCCGCACCATGCCATGGGCGATCCGGCCGGCCTGGATTCCCTGCTCCTCCTCCAGCGCGACGATCCGCCGCCTGATGTTCTTTGCCCGTAGGCAAGCTTCTTTGAGCAGTTGCTGGTCCGGCAGCAACACCCGCAACGACTCCGCTGAACCGGACAGCAACCGATCCAGCGGCGCCAGAGCCGCACCGGACAGATCCAGACTGGCGGTTTTGGTGTCCTTGAAATGCAGCAGAGTGTTTCGATGCCCCAGGTCGACGAGGCTCGCGGCCCATTCCGCCGCTTTGCGACTCACCAACGCATATCGCTCGTTGTTCGCTGAACCAGACAAAATTGCTCCCCCTTGCACGAAACGAACAGCCCGAGACGGCCGGAGCCCTCGAGGCTCGCCGTTCCGCGGCGAGCCTTATAGTTTGCGGATCACTCAGCGTCACGTCAAGGCTCTAAAGATCCTTAAATTTTGTACTCACTGTTGTTTCCAGTCGACGTGAACTGGATTGAAAATGCAATCAATTAGCTGGCGGACCACTGTCCGGCGAGGCGACGGCGGGCGGATCCGAGGGCCGAACACGCTGGTCGTCACCGATTCCGGGGTGCTCGGTCGCTCCGGGCGATGGGCTGGTCACGGATCGAAGAAGGTTCCGCGCAGAAGACCGGGAACCGCGTAGATTGTGTGCGCGTCACGGAGTGTGTGACAGGGGACGCGGGCGCGGAGGCTCGCGGAAGGCCACCGGAGGGGAACGACGATGACCGAAGCTGACAACACCCAGGGCACTCCAGGGGGCGCCGCGGGGGGTGCTGCCGCGGCGGCCGCGCCTGCGCAGTCACCGCTGCAGCCGCCGACGGCGACCGCGCCCGGCCTGATCCTGACGGCGCCCGCGCCGACCGAGCCGGTGGCCGCGACCGCCGCGCCGAGTCTCGCGCCCGCGGTGGATCCGGCCGCGCTGCCCGGCCTGGACTCGAAGGTCGACTCCTTCCTGACCTCGCTGATGACCGCCGCGCCGCGCTCGCCGGAGTTCAGCCAGAAGGCCGGTGACGTCCGCAGCATGGGTGACGTCGACATCCGGCACGCCGCGGAGAGCTCGAACCGGCTGCTGCAGTCGCCGGTCAAGGCGCTGACCAGCGGTGGCCTGGCCGAGGGCTCGACGGTCGGCAAGACGCTGCTCGAACTTCGCCGTACGGTCGAGAACCTGGACCCGAAGGAAGCCACCGGGCCGAAGAAGCTGCTCGGGATGATCCCGTTCGGGGACAAGATCGAGGACTACTTCCGCAAGTACCAGAGCGCGCAGAGCCACCTCGAGGGCATCCTGCACTCGTTGCGCAACGGCCAGGACGAGCTCGCCAAGGACAACGCCGCGCTGAACCTGGAGAAGCAGCAGCTCTGGGACGCGATGGGCCGCCTGAACCAGTACGTGTACGTCGCCGAGCGGCTGGACGCCCGGCTGTCGGCGACGATCGCCGAGCTCGAGCTGTCGGACCCCGACAAGGCCCGGGCGCTGCGCGAGGACGTGCTGTTCTACGTCCGGCAGAAGCACCAGGACCTGCTGGTCCAGCTGGCCGTGTCGATCCAGAACTACCTGGCCATCGACATCGTGATCAAGAACAACATCGAGCTGATCAAGGGCGTCGACCGGGCCTCGACCACCACGGTTTCGGCGCTGCGGACCGCGGTCATCGTGGCGCAGGCACTGGGCAACCAGAAGCTCGTGCTGGACCAGATCACCGCGCTGAACACGACCACCAGCGGGATGATCGAGCGCACCTCGCAGATGCTGCGGGACAACTCGGTCGCGATCCAGCAGCAGGCGGCCTCGGCCACCATCGGGCTGCCGCAGCTGCAGGCGGCGTTCGCGAACATCTACGCCACGATGGACGCGATCGACACCTTCAAGGTGGAGGCGCTGGACAACATGGCCGCCACCATCGGCACGCTGGAGGGCGAGGTGACCAAGTCCCGCAGCTACCTGGACCGGGTCGCCAAGCAGGACCAGCGGGTCGTCAGCGGCACGCTCGACCTCGGCCGCTGAGCTGAGACCTTCGAGCCGACCCCTCGAACTGACCCTTCAACTGACACCTTCGACCGGGGAGCGGGCATTGCATGGCGCTGGGTGACTTCTTCGCGCGACTGACCGGTCGCAAGGCGGAGCCCGAGCCTGCCCCGATCCCCCGCGCGCCCACCAACGACGACCTGCTGCAGGCCCTGGTCAGGGTCGAGCAGCTGGTCGCCGACGGCGCCGTACCGGCCGTGGTGGCGTCGCGGGTCAACAGAGTGGTCCGGATCGTCCGCGAGACCGTCCCCCGGCTCGGCAACCTGGGTGGCAGCGCCCACGCGTACTCCGTGATGGCGACCGCGACCGACTACCTGCCGGAGGCCATCGGCGGGTATTTGCGACTCCCCCGGCAGTGGGCCGACAGCCGGCCGGTGGACCGCGGCAAGACCTCGCTGATGATCCTGATCGACCAGCTGGACCTGCTGGGGTCGACGATGGACAAGGTGTTCGACGCGGTGAACCGGCACGACGCCGAGGCCCTCATCGCGCACGGCAGGTTCCTGCAGGAGAAGTTCGGCACCGGGTCGACCGGTGGCAGTCTCGCCCTGGGCCCGACCCATTCGACGCCGCCACCCGACACCGGGTCCGGTCCGTTACAACCACCAGCTGGACGAGGAGACGCATGAGCAGCGCGGGGGGTACTTCGCTGCAGGACGCACTGTCGGCTCTGCTGACGGTCGCTACACGGGCGGGCGTCGCAGAGGACGTCGCGCGGGCCGAGGCGCTGTCGCTGGCCGCTGCGCTGGCTGAGTCGGCGCCGGGCGCTCCGGCCGACTGGGCGTCGGTGACACCGGGTGCAGGAACGCAGGACTTCTTCGACTCCGCAGTACGCGGGCGTCGCTGGCGAGGCGCTCCGACCGCAGTACTGACCGACCTGGTGGCGCGGGGCTCCGCAGAGAAGGTCCCGTACGCCGAAGCGCTGGCCGAGGTCGCCTCAGCCGCCTGCACCCTCGGCGAGCCGACCATGCGAGTCATCGGCAACGCGTCGGTCGCAGCGGCCGCCCAACTGCAGGCAGCAGGCGCGAGACGCCTGGAGGCCGGCGGCCCGCCGAGCCCGGCCAATGCGCTCACCCCCGGCCATGCGGGCACCGCCGGTAGCTCCACTGGCGCAGGGACAAGCAGCGTCGCAGGCGCAGTAGAAAGCGCAGCGCAGCAAGCCGCCGTTGAGGCAGTGCCTGAGCGGAGCGTCGAGGAACTGCTGGCGGAGCTGGACGACCTGACCGGCCTGGAGAAGGTCAAGCGGGAGGTACACCGCCAGGTCGCCGTACTGCGGGTCGAGAAGCTACGTGCCGAGGCCGGTCTGAAGAGTCCGACCATCACCCGGCACCTGGTCTTCACCGGCAACCCCGGCACCGGCAAGACCACCGTGGCCCGGTTGGTCAGCGGCATCTACAAGGCACTCGGCCTGCTCTCCAAGGGACAGCTGATCGAGGTGGATCGCTCCGAGCTCGTCGCCGGCTATCTCGGCCAGACCGCCACCAAGACCGCTGAAGTGGTCGCGTCCGCGGCCGGTGGCGTGCTGTTCATCGACGAGGCGTACAGCCTCACCGCCGGTGAGCTGGGCGCCGACCAGTACGGGCGCGAGGCCGTCGACACCCTGGTCAAGGAGATGGAGGACCGGCGCGACGACCTGGTCGTCATCGTGGCCGGCTATCCGGAGCCGATGGAGGACTTCATCGCCGCGAACCCCGGGCTGGCCAGCCGGTTCCGGACCACGATCGGCTTCGAGGACTACACCGACGAAGAGCTGACCGACATCCTGACCGGCCTGGCGAAGGGCGCCGACTACGAGCTGACGCCCGAGGCACTGGACCAGTTCGAGGTCGTGCTCGCCTCGACCCGGCGGGACCGCTCGTTCGGCAACGGCCGGTTCGCGCGCAACATGCTGGAGGCCGCGATCGGCCGGCACGCCTGGCGGCTGCGCGACGTGACGGCACCGACCACCGAGCAGTTGCGTCAGATCCTCGCCGCGGACCTGACCGACGAGGAGCTGCACCCCGAAGGCGAACGCAGTACGGCAGAAGTGACGATCGAGAAGGCCACCGAAGACTCCGCACCTGAGCTTGGGCCCGAGCAAGGAGAGACGGCGTGACACAGACAGCCAGTGCGCCCCCCGCGACCAGAGCGCCGGTGGTTCCGCAGGCCGCGGCGCCGGGTCCGCGACCGCAGTCGCCGGTCGCACGACAGCCACTGGGCCGGGTCGCCACCTGGTTCGACGGTACGCCGGGCCGGATGCGCGCGCTGCTCATCATCGCCGCCGTGGTCAGCGTGGTCTTCGGACTCACCGCCGCCCAGGGCTTCAACCAGTCCGACGGCGCCCTGAGCCGCGCCGAGGCCAACACCGCCCAGCTGGTCCGGATCCAGGCGATCCACACCAACCTGGTCAGCGCGAACGCCGACGCCACCAACGCCTTCCTGGTCGGCGGTCTGGAGCCGCCGGCCCAGCGTCAGCACTTCACCGACTCGCTGAACACCGCCGCCAAGCTGATCGCCGAGGCCGCCACCGCGCAGCCCGCCGACCAGCAGGCGCTCGGCGCGCTCAACGTCACGCTGCTCACCTACCAGGGCCTGATCGAGCAGGCCCGGGCGAACAACCGCCAGGGTCTGCCGCTCGGTTCGCAGTACCTGAAGGACGCCAGCGCGACCCTGCAGCAGGACTCGCTGCCGGTGCTGAGCGAACTGGTCAAGGCCAACCAGGCCCGCGTCGACAGCGAGTTCGACGGGATCGACCGAGGCGGAATCTGGCTGGTCGCGGGCAGCCTGCTCGCGCTGGCCGCGCTCGTCGCGTCGCTGTGGTGGCTGGCGCAGCGCACCCACCGCTATCTGAACGTCCCCATCGCGGCCGCCGCGGTCGTCGTCCTGCTCACTCTGGTCATCGGGGGCGGCTCGCTCGCCGGCGCCTCGAACTCGGCCAAGGAGACCCGCGACATCTCCTACGCCGACACCCTCGCGCTGTCGCAGGCCCGGATCGCGGCGTACGACGCGAAGTCGAACGAGAGCCTGACGCTGATTGCCCGCGGTTCGGGGACGGCGTTCGAGGAGGCCTGGAAGAAGTCCGCGGCCACCGTCGACGAGCAACTGCTCCGCGGCGGTTCCACCAGCCCTGCGGTGGAGCGGCAGTGGAAGGCCTACAAGGCCGCGCACGAGAAGATCCGCGGGCTCGACGACAAGGGCAACTGGGACGGCGCGGTCGACCTGGCGATCGGCACCGGCCGGTCGACCTCCAACGCGGCCTTCGCCGCCTTCGACAAGTCCTCCGCCGACCGGCTCGCCAACCTCAGCGACGCGACCCAGTCCGAACTGGACGCCGCCGGCGGCTCGCTCGGCGTACTCGGCTGGCTCGGCCTGCCGATCGGGATCGTCACCGCCCTGCTCGCCGCCTGGGGCTTCTCCCAGCGACTGGAGGAGTACCGATGAACAAGACCCGTCTGATCGCCGGTTCGCTCGCTCTACTGTTCGCGGCCACCGCGTGCGGCTCCGGCTCGTACGACGCCACTCCGGTGCCCGTGAAGCCGACGCCTGCGCCGGCGAAGCCAGGCACCCCGCCCGTGCAGGACTGCGACAACCCCTTGCAGTCCTACGCCCCGGACCCGGCCGGGCTGCCGGTGCCGGGCGGAACGATGCCGGCCGAATCCACGATGGCCAAGATCAAGTCCCACGGCCGGCTGGTCGCCGGAGTCTCGGCCGACAGCCTCAACCTCGGCTCCCGCAACCCGCTGACGGGTGAGATCGAGGGCTTCGACATCGACATGATCAAGGCCGTCGCCAAAGCGATCTTCGGCGACGAGACCAAGGTCGAGCTGCGGGTCATCTCCAGCCCGCAACGGCTGCCGGTGCTGGCCGCGCGGCGGCAGCCGGGGGCCGTCGACATCGTCGCGCGCAACATGACGATCAACTGTGCCCGCTGGAAGGAGATCGCCTTCTCCGCGGAGTACTACCGCTCCGGCCAGAAGCTGCTGGTCCGCAACGACATGAAGGCGGAGTCGCTGGCCGAGCTGAGCGGCCAGAAGGTCTGCACCCCGGCCGGCTCGACCAGCTACGACAACATGGTGAAGGCCAATCCCGAGATCATCCCGGTCACCGCCGACACCGACACCGGCTGTCTGGTGCTGTTCCAGCAGGGCAAGGTGGTCGGCATCTCCGGCGACGACACCGTGCTGGCCGGTGACGCGGCCCAGGACCCGTACGCGCGGGTCACGAAGGCCCTCAAGATCAGCGACGAGCCGTACGGTCTGGGCATCAACAAGGACCAGGTCGACTTCGTCCGGTTCGTCAATGGTGTGCTCGCGCAGATGAAGGCCGACGGCCGCTGGAAGGCGTCGTACGACAAGTGGCTGCTGCCGAATCTCAAGGTTCCCGGGGTGCCGCCGGTGCCGGTCTACGGCAGAGTCGAAGAATGACAGTAGGCACCCCCACGGCCACCGCGCCGCAGCCGCCGGGACGGATCGGCAGCAGCATCCCGGCCCAGGATCTGCTGGCGTTCCTGTCCGAGCTCGGCAGCTGGCGTGACCGGCGCCGGGCGGAACTGGACGAGCTCGACCAGGCCGCCCTGCGGTCGGCCGAGGCCGACGACCTCAGTGGCGACGTCGTGCTGGCGATGGCGGTCTGGAAGGCGGTCTCGGACCGGTACGAGCTGATCCTGGTCACCTGGGACTCCGGCCGGGTCGGGCCGACCGAGACCGAGCGGATCTCCACCCTGATCTGGGGTGGGCTGGACACCGGCGACGCGGCCGGCTCGCTCGCCGTTTCGTTGCCTGAGGCATGCACTTTGTCGGACGCGCTGGCCTCGACGCTGCGGGCCAGACTCGCGCTCGAGCCGGGCGACGCCGACCTGGCCGCGCGGCTGCGTCAGTTGCGGGCGCAGGTCGAGCGGATCAAGGACCTGGTCGCGATCGAGCCGGCCGCGACCCGCAACGCGGCGATCGCGAAGCACCACGATCTCGACCGCCGGGTCACCGACCTGACCGAGCGGGCCAAGCGCGGCGCCGACATCGGCGGGCTGATCGGCCCACTGGAGATCGATGCCGCGCACAACGAACGCGACCTGATCGTCGGCGCCGCGACCCGGCGGGAGCGGGCGGCCGACGTGGCCCGCGCCCGCGCCGTACGGACCGAGCTCGAGGCGCAGGGGCAGGCTGTTCGGGCGCTCGCGGACCGGTGCGTCGCCACCGTGTCGCCCGCGCCGCGACTCGCCGTACCCGATGTCACCGCGCTGGGCCCGGTTCCGAACACCCCGGCCGAGCTGGAGAAATACCTGACCCGCCTGGACGCCGTACGGCGTGCGCTGGGTCAGGCGCAGACGGCGTACGGTTCCGCGCTGGAGCGCAAGGACGAGTTGGCCGGGCGGCTGGACGCGTACCAGGTGAAAGCCGGCAGCGTCCCCCGGACCACTGGAACCACCGATGACCTGGCAGAGCTCTATCGACGCGGCCGGGAGGTGCTCGACGCGGAACCGGTGGACCTGGTTCGGCTCGGCGCGCTCGTGGCGGCGTACCAGACGTATCTGGGAGTGACGACATGACGACCAACGCCTGCACGCAGCCGGGTTGTACCGGCTCGATCCTGGACGGCTACTGCGATGTGTGCGGCTCTCCTGCCGCTGCCGCCGCCGTAGCTCCTACTGCCAGTGCAACCACACAACTGGGCCGCTGCAGTCAGCCTGGCTGTTCAGGGACTGTTGTAGATGGCTACTGCGATGTCTGTGGCACCCCCGGCAGTGGCGGTGGATCAGTCACCGCCTCTGCGCCAGACCCGATCAGTACCGCCTCTACCGTCTCCCGTGCCTCCAACCGGCTGGCGTCGACGCCACTCGGCTCGGCCCGCGCCACCGCGGCCGGCTCCAAGCTGACCCGCCGCCTCGGTACTTCGTCCACCCGCCTGCGCGGGGCAAGGCTGGGCGCCGGTCTGACCCACGTACCGCCGATCCCCGCGATCGACGCCAGCAAGGCGATCCTGGCCAACCCGATGGTCCCCGAGGAGCGCCGCAACTGTCCTAGCTGCGGCAACCCGGTCGGCCGCTCGCGGGGCGACCAGCCCGGCCGGACCGACGGCTTCTGCCCGAAGTGCCGCAACCCGTTCTCGTTCTCGCCCAAGCTGAAGGACGGCGACCTCGTCGGCGGCCAGTACCTGGTGCGCGGCTGCCTGGCCCACGGCGGCTTCGGCTGGATCTACATGGCCCAGGACCAGAACGTGTCCAACCGCTGGGTGGTGCTGAAGGGTCTGCTGAACTCCGAGGACCCCGACGCCGTCGCGGCCGCGATCGCCGAGCAGCAGTTCCTGGCCCGGGTCGAGCACCCGCTGATCGTCGAGATCTACAACTTCGTCACCCACGACGGTGCCGGCTACATCGTGATGGAGTACGTCGGCGGCACCTCGCTGAAGACGCTGCTCAAGTCCCGGATGCAGGCCAACAACAACCAGTACGACGCGCTGCCGGTCGACCAGGCGATCGCCTACCTGCTCGAGATCATGCCGGCCTTCTCCTACCTGCACGACCTGGGCCTGGTCTACTGCGACTTCAAGCCGGACAACATCATCCAGGTCGGCGACGCGGTCAAGCTGATCGACCTGGGCGGGGTCCGGCGGATCGACGACATGGACTCGGCCATCTACGGCACGGTCGGCTTCCAGGCACCGGAGGTGGCCGAGGTCGGCCCGTCGATCGCCTCGGACATCTACACCCTCGGCCGGACGCTCTGCGTGCTCGCGTTCGAGTTCCGCGGCTACCAGTCGCGGTACGTCGGCTCGCTGCCGCCGGTGTCCGAGGTGCCGCTGTTCCAGCAGTACGACTCGGTCTACCGGCTGCTGGTGAAGGCCTGCGCGCCCGACCCCGCTGACCGCTTCGTGTCGGCCGACGAGTTCCGGGTCCAGCTGCTCGGCGTACTGCGGGAGGTGGTCGCCGACCGGCAGGGCGTCAAGGCGGCCCAGCACTCCACGTCGTCGATCCTGTTCGGCAGCCCCGGCGACCTCGCCGCAGGGCTGGGCGACGCGGCCGAACCGTGGCGGCGGCTGCCGTCGCTGGCCACCGACGACAGCGACAAGATGGCCGGCTGGCTGAAGACCGTCAGCGTGCCCGACCCGGAGAAGCGGCTCGAGTTGCTGGTCGACGCGCCCGAGTCCTCCGCGCAGATCCTGCTGGAGATCGCCCAGACGGCGCTGGAGATCGGGCCCTCGCGGTACGAAATGGTCGACACCGCGGTCACCGACCTGCTCGCGGCGGACCCGTGGGAGTGGCGGGCGGTCTGGATGTCCGGACTGGTCGCACTGGCCCGCAACGACGCCGCTGCCGCACAGTCGGCGTTCAATGCCGTCTACGGCCAGGTGCCGGGCGAGCTGGCGCCGAAGCTCGCACTGGCCGTCTCCTGCGAGATCAGCGGCGAGTACGACGTGGCGGAGGGTCTCTACCTGACCTGCGCCCGCACCGACGCCAACTACATCGCCCCCTCCGCGTTCGGGCTGGCGGCGATCCGCTCGGCCCGCGGCGACCTCGACGGAGCCGTCAACGCCCTGGACCTGGTGCCGCCGACCAGCGGGTCGTTCGTCCGGGCTCGCCGGATGCGAGCCGGTCTGCTGGCAGGATCGGGGCGTGGGCTGCCCGCGCTGGCCGAAGCGATGAGCAATCTCGAGAGCGTGACGATCGACCCGCTGGACCGGGCGAACCTGACCGCGAACGTGTTCCGGACCGCCCTGGACGAGGTCCTCGGCAAGGGCCCACAGCCCGGACTGAAGATCGCCGGCCGGGAAGCGGTCGAGCCGGAACTGCGGGACGGCCTGGAAGCGGCTTACCGTGAACTCGCCGGGCATGCGCGCAACCGGCAGGAACGGATCGCCCTGGTCGACCTGGCCAACGATGTTCGAGGATGGACGCTGCGATGACGAGTACGACCCAGACGGCCTGCCCCAGCTGCGGTGGACCGATCTCCGACGCCGACCTCTTCTGCGAGGCGTGCGGAGCACAGCTCACGCCCAGCGCGCCGGGCACCACCGCGATCGACACCGACACCGAGCCGACGGTCGAGCTGCACCCGGGCGCCGCGGCGCGCGGTGCCGAGGCAGCCCCCGGTCCCTGCCGCTCCTGCGGCGGGGCGATCAGCTCCGACGGATACTGCGAGAACTGCGGCACGAAGGCGACCAAGCCGCGTGACCACTTCAGCGAGCAGCCCGCTCCTTGGGTGGCGGCCGTCTGCGATCGAGGCATCCGGCACAGCCGTAACGAGGACGCCGTGGCGATCGCTGCCGATCAAGAGCCGGGCAGCCGCGCCCTGCTGGTGGTCTGCGACGGGGTCAGCTCCTCGCTGGACTCCGACGTGGCCAGCCTAGCCGCCGCGCGCGCCGCACGCGACGTACTGGTCGCCGGCAACGCACAAGGGATGGGCACTGAGTCCTCCCGCAACAGTGCGGTGATCGCGCGGCTCAAGGCTGCCGCGGATGCCGCTAGCGACGCAGTACTGGAGAACACTTCGCCGGACAGCCCGAATCCGGCCTCCTGCACGTTCGTGGCCACTGTGCTCGAGGGTGACCTGCTGGTGGCCGGCGTGGTCGGTGACAGTCGCGCGTACTGGTTCCCGGACAACGCCGAAGCAGTCGGGCTGACTGTGGACGACTCCTGGGCGGCCGAGCTGATCGCGACCGGCGTACCGCGGCACGAGGCTGAGACGGGCCCGCAAGCACATGCGATCACCCGCTGGCTGGGTAAGGACGCTCCGGACCACACACCTCGTACTACGACGCTGAAGGTCAGCGGACCCGGCTGGTTGATGGCCTGCTCGGACGGCCTGTGGAACTACTGTTCCGAGGCGGCACCGCTGGCTGACCTGGTCCGTCAGACCGCTGCGGCCAACGGTGGCGAGCCGCTGGCCACCGCTTCCGCGCTGGTCGACTGGGCCAACGCCCAGGGCGGCCAGGACAACATCACCGTCGCCCTCGCCCGGATCTGATCACCACCGCTTGTTACTGATTTCGCTCTTGTCGCTTCATCGAAAGGACGCCTGAGATGGCCGAGTTCTCCGCCACCGTGTACCAGAACGAGTTCCTGCCCGACGGCGGCACCGACGTCCACGCGATCGTCACGGTGTCCTGCAGCGGCGCGGGCTCGGCCGGCCAGTCCGGCAGCGGCGACGCGGGCGAGATCATCATCGTCGACACCTCCGGCTCGATGGGCGCCGAGGGCGTGCGGGCGGCGGCGTTCGCCGCGCAGACCGCGCTGGACCAGATCCTCGACGGGGTCTGGTTCGCGGTGATCTCCGGCAACGACCGGGCCCAGCTGGCTTTCCCGCCGTCGCCGGAGCCGGTGATGGTGCGGATGGACCAGTTCACCCGGCAGGCGGCCAAGGACGCGGTGTCGCGCTTCTACGCCGACGGCGGAACCGCGATGGGCACCTGGCTGCGGCTCGCCTCGCGGGTCTTCGCGACCGTGCCGACGCTGACCCAGAAGCACGCCCTGCTGCTCACCGACGGCGAGAACCAGCACGAGTCGCCGGAGGTGCTGACCCAGACCATCCAGGCCGTCACCGGCCAGTTCCAGTGCGACTGCCGCGGCGTCGGCGTCGCCTGGCAGGTCGACGAGGTACGCCGGATCGCGACCGCGCTGCTCGGCACGGTCGACATCATCCCGGCGCAGGACCAGCTCGCCGCCGAGTTCGCCAAGATCATCCAGAACGCGATGAGCAAGGGCGTCGCGCAGGCCGAGATGCGGGTCTGGGCTCCGCAGGGCGCGCAGGTGCTGTTCGTCCGGCAGGTCGCCCCGACGGTGGACGACCTCACGGGCCGGCGTACCGAGGTGAACGCGCTGACCAGCGCCTACCCGACCGGCTCGTGGGGTGACGAGTCCCGCGACTACCACGTGGCGGTCCGGCTCGCGGCCAAGGGAATCGGCCAGGAGCAGCTCGCGGCGCGGGTGCAGCTGGCGATCGGCACCGACATCGTCGCGCAGGGTCTGGTGCGGGCGCTGTGGTCGGAGGACGAGGCACTGACGACCCGGATCAGCCCGGAGGTCGCCCACTACACCGGGCAGACCGAACTGGCCGACGCGATCCAGGAGGGCCTCGCCGCGAAGGCCGCCGGCGACACCGCGACCGCGACCACCAAGCTCGGCCGCGCGGTGCAGCTCGCCGCGCAGACCGGCAACGAGGAGGCCACCACCCGGCTCCGTAAGGTGGTCGACATCGACGACCAGGACAACGGCACCGTGCGGCTCAAGCGCACCGTCGAGAAGGCCGACGAGATGGCCCTCGACACCGCCTCCACCAAGACCACCCGGGTGAAGAAATGACCTCAGTGACGTGTCCGAGCGGGCACCCGTCCGTCTCCACCGACTACTGCGACGTCTGCGGCCTGCCGATCCCGGCCGCCGGCGCTTCGGCCGCAGGCGGCTCACCCGCCGGTGCATCGCCGGCCGGTACTTCGTCGGGCCTGGGCGGCTCGTCTGCTCTCGATGGCGGCGCCTCCGCTCCGGCAGCGCCTCCTGCGCCGGCAACCCAGGCCTGCCCGAACTGCTCGGACCCGGCCGCCCCGGACGCGCTGTTCTGCGAAAACTGCGGCTACGACTACACCACCGGCACCATGCCGCGTCCCGCTTCGTCCCTCGACCTCGGTACGCCGCCCCCGGTCCCGCCCGCCCCGCAGGAGGTCGCTGACTGGGTGGTCGAACGCTGGGTAGACCCGGACTGGTACGAGGTACAGCAGAGCGACGACCCGTGCCCGTCCCCGGGACTGCCGGCAGTCATCCCCGTGACCGCCAAGAGCGTGCTGGTCGGGCGCCCGTCCAAGAGCCGCGGCATCACCCCGGAGATCGACTGCGGCGAAGACACCGGCGTGAGCCGCCGTCAGGCCCAGCTGACCACCGACGGCCAGCGCTGGTGGGTGGAAGACCTCCAGTCCTCCAACGGCACCTTCGTCGGCCCTTCCTCCGGCCCCCTCCCCGAAGACCCCATCCCTGCCGGTCAACGCCGCGAACTCAACACCGACGACCGCGTCTACGTCGGCGCCTGGACCCGCCTGGTGGTCCGCAAGTCCACCCCCGAGGAACAAGCCGGCCAGGCCTGACGTGCGACCTGTCGAACCTGGACTAGTATTTCTCTAAGTCCAGGTTAGACAAACAACCTGGACTTAGATGAGGAAGAGGTCCAGGTTGAGTCGGCAGATCACAGCGATTTGGCAGGGCAACCCCGACGCGTACGGCCCGCGCAAGTACCGGCGGCCGTGCGAGTACACGGCGTACCTGCCTGATCTGCTCAGCGCCCATCCGCTGGATTTCAGTGCCGAGTTGACGGCGGACATCGCCGATACCGAGCGTGCACTAGCGGCGTTCGGAGGTCCCGGCGAGCATCATCTCGAGCAGCTCGCCCGGTTTCTGTTGCGTGCGGAGGCCGTTGCCTCCTCCAAGATCGAAGGCCTCCAGGTCAACAGCCGTCGGCTGGCGCGGCACGAGGCGAAGGTGGCAGCCGGGGCACAGGGCGAGGACGCGACCGCCGACGCCGTACTCGGCAACGTCCACGCCATGGACTACGCCGTCCAGTCCGTCGCGATGCTCGACAAGGTCGAGGTCAGGGATCTGGTCGAAATCCACCGAGCGCTGATGGAGCACTCGGACCAACCGGAGATAGCCGGCCAGATCCGGACCAAGCAGAACTGGATCGGGGGGAGCAATTTCAACCCTTGCCAGGCCGCCTTCGTCCCGCCTCCACCGGAGCATGTCGAAGCTCTCCTCGAAGACCTCTGCGTCTTCGTCAACCGGGACGACCTGCCCGGCACGATCCAAGCAGGGCTGGTCCATGCGCAGTTCGAGACCATTCATCCCTTCGCCGACGGCAACGGACGTACCGGACGCGCTCTGATCCACGTCGTCCTCAAACGTCGAGGCCTGGCAAAAGACTTCGTCCCACCCATCAGCCTTGCGCTCGCGACGCGTGCCGCGGCCTATATCGACGGCCTCTCCAGATTCCGGTACGTCGGCGCGCCGGGTAGCGAGCCGGCATCGAGCGGTCTCCGCGACTGGCTCGACCTGTTCCTGTCCGCCACCCGGCGGGCCACCGCGGATGCCGCCGCCTTGCAATCTCGTCTGACCGATCTCGAGACCGGGTGGCGCGCCGCGCTCAGCCCACGCAAGGGCAGCGCCGCGGAACGACTTCTGCCCGAACTGATCGGCCATCCTGTGATCACCGCGGAAGATGCCATGAGACTGACCGGATCCAGTCGGTCGGCGGCTTTCACGGCGGTGGAGACGTTCGTCAGCGCCGGCATCCTCAGTCCCGTCGGCAGCCAGCAGCGCTACCGCTTGTTCGAAGCCGCTCAGGTTTTCCAGATCCTGACCGACTACGAGCGGGCATCGGCAACCGAGTCCGGGAGCACCCGAGGGGAACAACCCAAACGTGCCGTTCCCTATCGCCAGAACCGTTCCTGAACATCGATCGGCTGCAGGCTTCGACCGGTGGAAGGTCCAGCACGAAACGATCTAGCCGCCGCGGCCAACCGCCTGTGCGCCTGACTGGAACTGGCACACAGGCGGTTTTGCCTTCAGATTCTGGACGTTCAGTTTGTCGGGTAGCTGGCGACCATTCGTACTGCGTGGTTGCGGTAGCCGAGGCGTTCGAAGGCGGCGGTCATCGGTTTGTTGGTCAGGTCGGTGTCGGCTCGGATGCGGTCGGCGCCGGTCTCGACCAGGACGTGGGTGATCTCGGCGAGGAGGTCGTCGCTGTAGCCGTGGCCTCGGTGTTCGGGCAGGACGCCGAGGTAGCCGACCACCGGGCCGCCGTTGTTGGCGGAGGGCAGCGCGAAGCCGACCAGCTCGCCCGATGCGACGTCGTAGGCGAGGCGCCACCACGAGCGCTCGCCAGGCATCGACTGGTAGACCTCGAGGTCCTCCTTGGCCGAACCTTCCACGCCGACGCGAGCGACCGCTCGCAAGGTGGCGGCGTCAAGGCTGCCCTCGATCACCCGGCGGAAGGCTTCGAGGAAGGCCTCGTCGTCGGCCGGCTCGAAGCGTAGGCGGGTCGAGCGTGGCGGGAGTCCGTCGGACGGCGTCCACTCGTAACGCAGCCGCTCGGTCAGCGCCGACAGTCCGGCGGCGGCTGCAGCTTCGAGTCGCGGCTCGAGCTCCGCGACCACGTCGGGCTGATCACGCCAACCGTTCGGCAGGAAGATGTGGTACTCCGGCTCCTCCGCCTCCGCCGGGATAGTGGCGAGGCTGTGCCGGATCAGGTCGGTCCAGACGGCGACGCGATCGACCCCTGGTACGGCGTACAGGCCGTCGATGCTGAACGGGTGGTCGAACTGCTCCATGCCCCACCAGATGGCCAGGGCGATGATCTTGCCGTCGTCCTCCGCGACCCAGGTCCAGTCATGGCGATAGGCGCCGCTGACCAGGTACTCGTCCCAGCGCTGCCGCGTGACGGTGTTGAGCGACTGCTCGGCGATCAGGGTGTGGATGGTGTCGAGATCTGACTCGACGGTGGTGCGGATCTTCACGAATCCTCCAGAAAGAGGCGCGCGGCTCCGCTCAGTGCGAGCTGAGCGAGCGGACCGGGAGCGCCGGAGTACAGATTTGGGTCTTCATCGGTCACTCCTTCCACTCGAGGTCGTTCTCGCTGCCGCCGAGAATAGCCGGGCGGCAGGGTCGTAGTCCACCTTCCGCGAGGTCGGCACGGAAGGCTGAGATGATTTGCCGGTGACGGATTCGGTGTTGCGGAACCAGTTCGAGCTGACCTGGGCACTGTTCGAGTACCACCTCGAGCGGCTGACCCCCGACGACCTGCTCTGGGAGCCGGCCGCGCTGAACTGGACGGTCCGCCCGGACGCCGTCGGCCAGTGGCGCCCCGACTGGTCCGACGTACCCCTCGACCCGATCCCCGTCCCGACGATCGGCTGGCTCACCTGGCACATCGGCTGGTGGTGGTCGACCGCGGCAGCCCACGCCCGCGGCGCAGTACCGCCTGACCGTACTGCGATCCTGTGGCCCGGCGACCTAGCCAAAACCCTCGGCTGGATGCGAGCCCTGCGCGAGCAGTGGTCGCACATCCTCGAAGACACCCCCGAAGAACACCTGGCCCGCCCCGCGGTCTTCCCGTGGCCTCCGGAAGCCGGCCGCTCCACCCGGGACCAGTACGCCTGGGTGAACGTCGAACTGATGAAGAACGCGGCGGAGATCGGTCAACTGCGCTTGCTCAGGGCCGCCGGGCTGCCGAGGTAGCTGTCCGTCGGCGCTCCCGGTGGCTGAGTACCAGCCGTACCGCCTTCTCTCACCTCATACTCACGGCTCGCCGGTGGCGCTACCCACCACCTCGGCTCCGCCAGACGCTGAAGCCGCTTTCGCCCTGTTGTTGCCGACCAGCGCAAGAGCTTTCACCGGTTGGCCAACCGCTGCCTGTCCGTCACGGTGGAACGGCACCTCGGCGGACACGCCGCACCAGACACCACAAGCCGGTTGCCGCCAGTTCAGCCTCGTGGCGCTACGCGCCACCTCGGCTCCGCTCCAGCTGCTGACGCGCCCGGACCTCCGACGCGGCTCAACCTGATCCGGAACTCGGTGGTCGCGCTCGCCGCTCCGTCACCCCAAGACGAACACCGGCCACAGCAACCCGGCACCTAACAACACCGGATAGCCCAGGTTGGTCTCTCAACACACCAGGTAGATCACCGGCGAGTGCAGGCACAGAACAAACAACGCACTACTCGGGCCCACAACTCAGTGAGCCAATCGCGTCAGCATCTCCATCGAATCCGAGGTGGCGCCCAGCGCCACGAGGCCGGACCCAGCGAGACGCGAGTACCACTCGGCGCTACAACTCGGCGGGGTCGATCGCGTCAGCATCTCCACCGAATCCGAGGTGGCGCCCAGCGCCACGAGGCCGGACCCAGCAGAACGCGAGTACCACTCGGCGCTACAACTCGACGGGTCGATCGCGTCAGCATCTCCACCGAAACCGAGGTGGCGCCCAGCGCCACGAGGCCGGAACCAGCAGAACGCGAGTACCACTCGGCACTACAACTCGGCAGGTCGATCGCGTCAGCATCTCCACCGAAACCGAGGTGGCGCCCAGCGCCACGAGGCGGGAGCCGCACAGACAAAGCTGGCCCCGGGCGGATGCCCGGGGCCAGCTTCAGTGTCTTGCAGACGAACTTCTAGGAGATCAGAAGTCCATGCCGCCCATGTCGGGCGCGCCGCCGCCTGCGGCGGCACCGGCCTTCTCGGGCTTGTCGGCGATGACTGCCTCGGTGGTGAGGAACAGCGCCGCGATGGACGCCGCGTTCTGCAGCGCCGAGCGGGTGACCTTCGCCGGGTCGATGATGCCGGTGGCGATCAGGTCCACGTACTCACCGGTTGCGGCGTTGAGGCCCCAGCCCGGCTCGAGGTTGCGAACCTTCTCCACCACGACGCCACCTTCGAGGCCGGCGTTGAAGGCGATCTGCTTCAGCGGAGCCTCGACCGCGGACCGCACGATCGCGGCACCGGTGGCCTCGTCACCCTCGAGCTCCAGCTTCTCGAACGCGACGACCGAAGCCTGCAGCAGCGCCACGCCGCCACCGGCGACGATGCCCTCTTCGACGGCGGCCTTCGCGTTGCGAACGGCGTCCTCGATGCGGTGCTTGCGCTCCTTGAGCTCAACCTCGGTGGCCGCGCCGACCTTGATCACCGCGACGCCACCGGCCAGCTTGGCCAGTCGCTCCTGCAGCTTCTCGCGGTCGTAGTCGGAGTCCGACTTCTCGATCTCGGCGCGGATCTGGTTCACCCGGCCGGCGATCTGGTCGGCGTCGCCCGAACCCTCGACGATGGTCGTCTCGTCCTTGGTGACGACGATCTTGCGGGCCTGGCCGAGCAGCTCCAGGTCCACGGTGTCGAGCTTGAGGCCGACCTCCTCGGAGATGACCTCACCGCCGGTCAGCACGGCGATGTCGACCAGCATGGCCTTGCGGCGGTCACCGAAGCCCGGCGCCTTGACGGCGACGGTCTTGAAGGTGCCCTTGATCTTGTTCACGACCAGGGTCGCGAGGGCTTCGCCCTCGAGGTCCTCGGCGATGATGGCCAGCGGCTTGCCGGTCTGCATGACCTTCTCCAGCACCGGGACCAGGTCCTTGATGCTCGAGATCTTGCTGTTCACCACGAGGATGTACGGGTCTTCGAGGACCGCTTCCATCCGCTCGGTGTCGGTCACGAAGTACGGCGAGATGTAGCCCTTGTCGAAGCGCATGCCCTCGGTGAGCTCGAGCTCGAGACCGAAGGTGTTGCTCTCCTCGACGGTGATGACACCTTCCTTGCCGACCTTGTCCATCGCCTCGGCGATGATCTGGCCGACCTGGGTGTCAGCGGCGGAGATCGAGGCGGTGGAAGCGATCTGCTCCCGGGTCTCGACGTCCTTCGCCTGGGCCAGCAGCTGCTCGCTGATGGCCTCGACAGCCTTCTCGATGCCCTTCTTCAGGCCCATCGGGTTGGCGCCGGCGGCAACGTTACGCAGACCCTCGCGCACCAGCGCCTGGGCCAGCACGGTCGCCGTGGTGGTGCCGTCGCCGGCGACGTCATCCGTCTTCTTGGCAACTTCCTTGACGAGCTCGGCCCCGATCTTCTCGTACGGGTCCTCCAGCTCGATCTCCTTGGCGATCGAAACACCGTCGTTGGTGATCGTGGGGGCGCCCCACTTCTTCTCCAGCACGACGTTGCGGCCCTTCGGGCCAAGCGTCACCTTTACGGCGTCGGCGAGGGTGTTCATACCCCGCTCGAGGCCGCGGCGCGCCTCTTCATTGAAAGCAATCAGCTTGGGCATTCTCCGCGAGTCCTCCCGCGTCGAGTTTTTTGTTCAGCCGGCCGGATGCCCGCGACGGACGATGCCATCGGTACGGCGGTCACGTCCCGCCCTACTTCCAGCACCTCATCGAGGCCGTCTATGGTCACGCTCCAGGGCGATCGCAGTTATCACTCTCGCCCGTCGAGTGCTAACCAAGTATTAGCACTCGACCCCGGCGAGTGCAAGCCGGACCGACCCCGCCGCCGACCCCGAGCGTCTATCCCCCGCCGGGCCGGTCGAGCTGGGCGATCAGCATCTTGGGCGCGGTCAGCCGCCACGCCTCGACCAGCAGCTCCGCCAGCTCCTCCTCGTCGGCGACCGCCAGCCTGACCTCCAGCCAGGCGAACCGGCCGGACGCCCAGGACGGCGTGTAGATCTCGGGCGCCTCCGCCACCAGCGCCTCCTGCTCCTCGCGCAGCGCCTTCAGCATCACCGAGGTCTCGTCGGCCGACAGGTAGACGAACCCCTTCTTCCGCACCTTGAACGCCGGTTGCCCGGCCCACCCCACGTGCTCCTCGACCCCCGGCAGGGTGAGCAGCAGCTTCGTCACCGCCTCAGCATCCATCTCTCGACGGTAGGACCAGGCACCGACAGAAAGCGCGGGGCAGACGAAAGTCGTCAGGGGACCGGATCGGCGCGGCTGAGCCGGGTCAGGGGTCGGACCAGGGTCGGGTCGGTACCGATCCCGATGTGGAAGTGGGCTCCGCGGCGGCAGAGTAGTGGACATGACGAACTCCAACGCACCGTTCTCGAACCTGTCCGGCAAGTCGCTTCGCCGCTCGCGCAACCAGCGGATGCTCTCCGGTGTGTCCGGTGGCCTGGCGGAGTACTTCAGCATCGACGCGACCCTGGTCCGGCTCGCCATCGTCGGCCTGACGCTGATCACCGGTGGTACCGCGCTGATCGGCTACGTGGTCGCCTGGGTCGTGATGCCCGAGGCCGACGGCAAGGCCGTCTGGCAGTCGGTCCAGCAGCCGCAGCACCAGCCCACCCCCGAGTCCGACATCGCCGCTCGCATCTACGACGACAAGCCGCCGGCGGCGTGATCCGGCGGACGCACAGCAGCAGGGTGACAGCACCACAGATAGGCCACCCGGTGCTCTCACACCTGCTGCCGTGCCGACCGGCCCGCCACTGATCCACCAGTACTGATCCAGCAGCACTGATCCACCGGCCGGTGCTGCCACACTTCTCGCGTGCAGACCGACGAAGGCCCGATCCGCTGCCCGCAGTGCGGCCAGCAGGTCCCGCGGGAAACCCAGTACGTCACCTGGTGTGACAAGTGCGAGTGGAACGTGGACCCGACCGGCCCCACCGAGCAGGTACCCGCCTGGCGACAGCAACTCGACCACCGCCTGGCAGCCACCCTGTACGCCGAACTGGAGCGTGGCGCCATCCAGCGTCCAGGCTGGGACGCCGCCCGGATCGCTGCCTACGCGCTCTCCGCAGGGCTCCTGCTGCTCCCGCTCGCCGGCCTGCTCGGCGGCATCGCCATGCTGGTCTTCTACCGGCCACTCTGGCTCAGCGCCTTGTTGTCGGTCATCCCGCTCGGTCTCGCTCTGACATTGCGTCCCCGCGCGAACTGCCTGCCCCCTGACACTCGACTGGTCTACCGGCAGCAAGCGCCGCTGCTGTTCGCTCTGCTCGACAAGATCGCCGCTGCCGTCGGCACCAAGCCCGTCAGCGCTGTCGCGCTCGACGCCGCACCGAACCTCTACTACACCCGAGTCGGCTGGCGGTTCATGCCCGTGGTCGGCATCGGCTTGCCGTTGTGGGCGGCACTCCGGCCGCAGGAGCGCGTCGCAGTACTGGCTCACGAGCTGGGACACGGCAAGAACGGTGACACCAGGCACGGCTGGGTGGTCGGCTCGGCGATGACGATCCTCGACGAGCTCGAGGAGACCTTCAGCGAGCAGCCGCTCGACGAGTACCGCCAGGAGCTCATCTACGCGACCGAGGCCAACACCGGTCCCAGCGTCATCACCCGGCTGGTCAACGCGACCGTCGGCGGCGCAGTCAGGGCTGTCAAGTGGTTGCTGACCAGGATCGACCTGCGCAGCGGCCAGCGCGCGGAGTACCTGGCTGACCGACGGGCTGCGGAGATCGCGGGCTCGGAGGAGACAGCTCGGGCGCTGGAGAAGCTGGTACTCAGCGAGACCTCCTATCGCGCGCTGGAGCGAGCCGTGCGCTTCGGTTCCGACGTGGAGCCGCTGCAGGCTGTCACCCGCGCCATCGGTCAGGTCCCGGCACGAGAGATCGACCGGCGGCTCCGGGTCAGCCGCCTACGCGATACCCGGATCGACGCCACCCATCCCCCGACCAACCTCCGCGCCAAGCTGATCAGGACCAAGCCGGCCGCCAGCGCACTGGTCGTCCTGGGCACCGATGAGAGCCGCGCCATCGACCGGGAGCTGGCAGGGCCCGCGGAGGCCGTACTGACCGAGCTGCGGTCCGAGCTCCGCTAGACCTTGAGGCTGGTTCTGGCCGCGGCGGCCACCGCGATGTCCGGGTGGTCGGCGAAGACACCGTCGACGCCGGTCGCGGCGAAGCGGGCCAGTTCACCGGCCAGGTCCAGGCCGGTGGGCAGGAAGCGGCGCTCGGCCCGGAAGGTCCACAGCTGCACCGACAGGCCGGCCCGGTGGGCTTGCTCGACCAGCCGGGTCGGCTCACCGAGGCTGCCGTCGGCGGTGCGCGGGATGACGAGGTCCTTGTGCGGCGCCAGTACGTGCGCGTACGTCGAGATCTCCCGCAGCCCCGACGGCGCGATCAGGTCGGCGAAGGTCCGGGCGTCGCCGTGCCGAAGAAAGTCGTTCGGCGCGCTGCCGGAGTCGACCAGCTGGACCAGCGGCACGTCCGTCATCACCGCCAGCCGCCGCAGGCTGGTGGGCTCGAACGACTGGATCATCACCTCGCCCTTGTGCAGCCCCAGCGCGATCAGCCGCGCGGCGAGCAGCTCCTCCAGCGGCAGGCCCAGCCGGCGGAAGTACGCCGGGTGCTTGATCTCCGGGATCACGCCGATCGGCCGGCCGAGCCGCGCGGACTCCTGCCGCGCCAGCGCGACCACCTGGTCGAAGGTCTGGATCCCCTCCCGGCCGTCGTACGCCGTGTTGCCGGCGCGCAGGGCGGGCATCCGCTCGCGGGTCCGCAGGACCTGCAGCTCCTCGTAGGTGAAGTCCTCGGCGAACCACCCGTGCACGACCGCCCCGTCGACGATCTTGGTGATCCGCCGGTCCGCGAACACCGCGTGCCGCGCGACGTCCGTCGTACCGGACAGTTCGTTCTCGTGCCGGACCACCAGGACCCCGTCCAGCGTGGCGACGAGGTCGGGTTCCAGGTAGTCGGCTCCCAGGGCCGCGGCGAGCCGGTAGGCCTGCGGCGTGTGTTCCGGGCGGTAGCCACTCGCTCCCCGGTGCGCGATCACCAACATGGTTCCAGCACAGGCGGCCCAGGTGGCGGCGGGGGAACCCGTTGCCCAACGCAAGGTGAAGCTCGGCCACCAACTGTGGGCCGCTCCCTTCGGACGGTGACGACCCCGGACAACGACCCCTTCGGCCACGGGCCGGATACCTAAGTCGCTGCCGGGCGGCGAGCCCGCTCATATCGTCGGTGCCATGACGCGGACGCCGCTGGACCAGCCCCGTACCTCGACCGCGACCGGCCCGACAGCCGTCTCTGCCCGGGCACTCGGACCAGACCTCGCGCGCGGCCTGCTGCTGCTCTTCATCGCCTTCGCCAACACCCACGGACTCCTGCATCCACCCGGCGTGGACGAGATCCGCGCTACGCCGGTCGCCTCCGCCCTGCCGGACCGCATCGCGGCCTTCCTGGGGACGACGCTGGTCGACGGCCGGTCCTACACCATGTTCGCGGCCCTGTTCGGCTACGGCATGGTCCAGATCATGCGCCGGCAGGAGAGCGACGGAGTCGAGTGGCGCGGCATCCGCAAGCTCCTGCGCCGCCGCGGCCGCTGGATGGTCGTGCTGGGAGTGCTGCACGCAGTACTCCTGTACTACGGCGACATCCTCGCCGCGTACGGCCTACTCGCGCTGGTGCTCGTCCCGGCTGTCCGCTACGGCAACAAGCGTCTACTGATCACCGCCGGTGTCTGGACTGTCCTGGGCGCCACTCTGTATGCCTTCTTCTCCGCACCGACCGACGCTGCCACTATCGCGACCGTCTACCCCTGGACAATCGAGCACAACCCGCTGGAGGCGATGCTCGACCGCGGAGTCACCATTCTCTTCACTGCACCGCTGCTGGCCGTTACCGCGGCGGGCGCGTTCCTCTTCGGCATCTGGGCCGCGCGTCTGCGCCTCTTCGAAGATCCCGCACGGCACCAGCAGTTGCTGCGCCGAATGGCGGTCATCGGTATCCCGATCTCGTTCCTGGGTGGCGTCCCGCTGGCTCTCTACACCGCGGGCATCCTGCACGGCACCGGGGAGGACGTAGTACCGGTTGCCTTCCTCCACTCGGTCGCCGGCTTCGCGGGCGGCCCGGCGTACGCGGCACTGATCGCGCTGTGGACCCTGCGGATCAAGCAGCCCGGCCGTGTCATCACCGCCCTGCAGGCCACCGGACAGCGCTCGCTGACCTGCTACCTGCTCCAGTCGGTCGTGTGGGCGGTCTTCTTCTTCCCGTACCTGCTCGACTTCGGCCACACGATGCACCAGTGGCAGGCCGCCATCCTCGCCTTCGCCACCTGGGCACTCACGGTGCTCGGGGCCGAGCTGATGCGCCGGCGCGGTGTCCGTGGTCCGTTCGAGGTGTTGCTCCGCAAACTGACCTACCGCCGCTGAGGTCCCTTTAATTCACATGCTTTTGTCGGTGGGCCCGCATAGCCTCGAAGGGTTATGAGAAAGCTTCCACTGGCCGATCCCGGCGTCCCCGATCACCGCTCCCCCGCGCGCTACCTCTGGTGGATAGCGCGCGGTCAGAAGGCCACGCTCGCGGGCGGTGCGGCGTTCGGGATCCTGTGGATGGGCTCGCAGGCCTTCATCCCGGCCGTGCTCGGCAAGGCGATCGACGAAGGGATCGCGGGCCGCGACACCGAGCGGTTGCTGCTGTGGGCGAGTGTGCTGGTCGGGGTCGGTCTGCTGCAGGCGGCGGCCGGCATCATGCGGCACCGGTTCGCGGTGGTGAACTGGCTGAGCGGCGCCTACCGCACGGTCCAGGTGGTCACCCGCAAGTCCGCCGAGCTCGGCGCCACGCTGCCCAAGCACCTGGCCACCGGCGAGGTGGTCAGCGTCGGCTCGGGCGACCTGGCCTACATCGGCAACCTGCTCGACATCTCCGCCCGGTTCGCCGGCGCGGTCGTCGCGTTCTTCATCGTCGCGACGATCCTGCTCTCCTCCTCGCCCCTGCTCGGCCTGGTGGTGCTGATCGGCGTGCCGGTGATGCTGTTCTGCCTCGGACCGATGCTGCGGCCGCTGCACACCCGGCAACTGGCCCAGCGCGAGGCGGTCAGCCAGCTCAACTCGCTCGGCTCCGACATCGTCTCCGGCCTGCGGGTACTCCGCGGCATCGGCGGCGAGGACTCCTTCTCCCGCAGGTACCGGCGCGAGTCACAACAGGTCCGGAAGGCGGGCGTGCAGGTGGCTCGCATCCAGTCGGTGCTCGACGCGGCGCAGGTGCTGCTCCCGGGCATCTTCATTGT
The DNA here is from genome assembly GCF_027627575.1 of Kribbella sp. CA-293567. Classification (NCBI taxonomy): domain Bacteria; kingdom Bacillati; phylum Actinomycetota; class Actinomycetes; order Propionibacteriales; family Kribbellaceae; genus Kribbella; species Kribbella sp. CA-293567. Next base: position 1,429,994 of record NZ_CP114065.1, on the reverse strand, counting down.
GGCCGTCGTCGGTCTCGGCGCCCACTTCGCCCTCCGCGGCGAGCTCAGCGCCGGCAGCCTGGTCGCCTTCTACGGCTACGCCACCTTCTTGGTGCTGCCGCTGCGAACGGCGACCGAGACGGCCGACAAGCTGATGCGTGGACTGGTCGCCGCCCGCCGGATCAACCGCGTGCTCGCACTGACCCCCGAGGTCGTCGACCCCACCCGGCCGGTGCGGCTGCCGTCCGCGGGCGACCTGGTCGACCCGGTCTCCGGCATCCGCGCGCGGAACGGCCTGCTGACCGCGATCGTCTCCGCCGAGCCCGACCGCGCCGCCGGCCTGGCCGACCGCCTCGGCCGGTACGACGACACCAGCGAGGTCCGGTACGGCGGCGTCACCCTCGCCAGCGCGACCCGGGCCGACGTCCGCACCCGGATCCTGGTCAGCGACACCGGCTCGCAACTCTTCACCGGCACACTGCGGCACGAGCTCGACCCGGATCGGCAACGCAGCGACGAGGAACTGCTGAGCGCGATCCGGACGGCGTCCGCCGAGGACGTGCTGGTCGCGTTGACCGACGGACTCGACTCGGCCGTCGAGGAGAAGGGGCGGTCCTTCTCCGGCGGTCAGCGACAACGGCTGGTCCTGGTCCGCGCGCTGCTGGCCGACCCGTCGGTCCTGGTGCTGGTCGAGCCGACCTCCGCGGTCGACGCGCACACCGAGGCGCGGATCGCGGACCGGCTGCGCGAGCACCGGGCCGGCCGCAGCACGGTGGTGCTCACCTCGAGCCCGCTGCTGCTGGACCGGGTGGACGAGGTGATCTTCGTCGCCGCCGGCCATGTTGTTGCTGTTGGCAAGCATCACGACCTGCTGGAGAACGAAGCGCGGTACCACCGGACCGTGACGAGACAGACCGAGGACGAGGAGGTGCTCGCATGACGCAGATCCTGCCGGTGGCGAGCACCGCCGAGGTTCGCCGGCACGCCCGGCGGCTGGCCCGGCGGCATCCGCGCGCGCTGATCACCGCGATGGGCCTGCACGCGCTGGCGGCGATCTCCGGGCTGGCCGCGCCGCGACTGATCGGCACACTGGTCGAGGACGTGCAGAACGGCACCACCGCGAGCAAGGTCAACCAGGTCATCCTGGTGATCGCGGTCTTCGTCATCGCGCAGTCGCTGCTCACCCGCTGGGCCCGCGTCCGCTCCTTCGCGCTGGGTGAGCAGGTGCTGGCCGAGCTGCGGGAGGAGTTCGTCGACAACGCGCTCGCGCTGCCGATCGGCACGGTCGAGCGGGCCGGCACCGGCGATCTGCTGTCGCGGACGTCGCGGGACGTGGACGCCCTGTCCCGGACCGTGCGGTTCGCCGTACCGGAAACGATCGTTGCCTTCGTCACCATTCTCTTCACCGTCGGCGCGACCCTGCTGGTCGGCGTCTGGGTGATCGTGCCGCTGCTGGTGATGGTGCCGGTGCTCGCCCTGATGACCCGGTGGTATCTGCGCCGCGCCAAGGACGGCTACCTGCGGGAGAACGCGGCGTACGCGCAGATGACCAGCTCGCTCGCCGAGACGGTCGAGGGCGCTCGCACCGTCGAGGCGCTGCAACGCTACGAGGAGCGCGCACGGCGTACCGACGACGACATCCGGGGGTCGTACAACGCCGAGCGGTACACGCTGAGCCTCCGGACGGTGTTCTTCCCGGTCGTCGAGGTCGGATACCTGCTGCCGATCGTCGCCACGTTGCTGTTCGGCGGCTGGCTGCACCTCAACGGGCACGTCTCGCTCGGCGCGGTCACGGCCGGCGTGCTCTACGTCAACCAGCTGATCGACCCGGTCGACCGGCTGATCTCCTGGATGGACGAGCTGCAGGTCGGCGCTGCCTCCCTGGCACGACTGCTGGGCATCACCGACGTCCCGGACGACCGTACGCCCTCGGGACGCAAGCCGTCCGGTGAGCTGGTCGAGGCCCGTGACGTGCGGTTCTCGTACGTCGAAGGCCGCGACGTGCTGCACGGCGTCGAGCTGACCGTCCAGCCGGGCGAGCGGATCGCGATGGTCGGCCCGTCGGGCGCGGGCAAGTCGACGCTCGGGCGGCTGGTCGCGGGCATCCATCCGCCCCGCACCGGCTCGGTGACCGTCGGCGGGGTCGGGATGACCGAGCTACCCCTGGACGAGCTTCGCCGCCAGGTCGCGCTGGTCACCCAGGAACACCACATCTTCGTCGGGACCTTGCGGGACAACCTCGCGATGGCCCGCCAGGACGCGACCGACGCGGAACTGCTCGACGCGTTGGCGGCCGTCGACGCCCGGGAGTGGGCCGAGGCGCTGACCGACGGTCTCGACACGAAGGTCGGCTCAGGTCAGGTCGCGTTGACGCCGGCTCAAGCGCAACAGCTGGCCCTGGCGCGGCTGGTGCTGGCCGATCCCCACACGCTGGTGCTCGACGAAGCGACCTCGCTGATCGACCCGCGAGCGGCGCGTCACCTGGAGAGGTCGCTGGCCGCAGTACTGGAAGGCCGCACGGTGATCGCGATCGCCCACCGCCTCTACACCGCTCACGACGCTGACCGAGTCGCGGTGGTCGAGGACGGCCGGATCACCGAGCTGGGCAGCCACGACGAACTGGTCGCCAGGCAAGGCTCGTACGCCGCCCTCTGGAACTCCTGGCACGGCTGAACCGCCGCGGTCATCGGAGCAGCTCGAGGTTTGTGGTGAGGGAGGTAACGGTCGCGGTGGTACGCCGTTGGGCCAGCTCGAGGCGGCTTCTCCTGGTTGCGGACAGACCGGGCTCGGCCAGTTCGCGTTGCACGTCGAGCACCCGGACGGGCAGTGTGTCGGTCATCAGCAGCGGCGCGTACTGCGCGTCGGCCTTCCACCGGTCGCCGTCCTTGCGGAAGGTGAACTTCATCAGCAACCCCTCCGACTTGATACTCGCCGGCTTGCGATGGGCGGCGACCAGGTTGCCGAGGCCGTAGACGACCCACTTGCCGTTGAGCTGCTCGACCGGCTGGACGACGTGCGCGTGGTGGCCGACGATCAGGTCGATGTTGCTGTCGGCAAGGAGTTGCCGCGCGAGAGTGCGCTGCTGGTCGTTGGGGGTGCTGGAGTACTCGTCGCCCCAGTGCGCGCTGACCACGACGATCTCCGCGCCGTTGTCGCGAGCCTTCCGCGCCTTCGCCTTGATCCGGTCGGCGTCGAGCTTGCCGGCCCGCCAGGTCTGCCCTGCCGGGTACGGCATGCCGTTGAAACCGTAGGTGTAGCTGAGCAGACCGACCTGGACGCCTTGCACCGTGACGATTCTGGGAGTTTCGGCCTCTTCCCGCGTCCGAGCTGTGCCGGTGTGCTCGATCCCTGCTTTGTCAAGCAGCCTCAGCGTGCGGTCGATGCCGGCCGCACCTTTGTCGAAGCTGTGGTTGCTGGCGGTGGTGCAGGCGTCGTACCCGGTCTTGACCAGGGCCGGCACGATCTGCGGCGGGCCCTGGAACAGCGGATAGCCGGTGGGCGGCGTACCGAGCGGGGTCTCCAGGTGACACAACGCCAGATCCGCCTGCTGGACCAAAGGTTTGACGCCTCGGAGCAGCGGGGCGAAATCCCATTCGCCGTTGGTACCGTCGCGCTTGGCGGTGTTCCAGAGCCGCTCGTGCAGCAGCACGTCACCGGTCGCCACCAGCGTGAACTGGTCCGGAGTCTTCTGTTGCGCCGCCCCGGGCTCGGCTTGGGAACCGCTGGACGCTGCCGGCCCGTTCTCGGCGGCCTGAGTGTCAGCGATACAACCGGTCAGCGTCCCCAGACCGGCGACCAGCGTCACCGCCGCGACCACACCTCGCCCGAACTTGCCCATCGGTCTCCCCCGGAGTCACCGACCCACCCTTGTGGATCTGTACGGAGAGACGCCGCGAACGGCAGAAAGGTTGAAGAATCAGGTGATCGGCCTACCGTGATAGTAATCCCGGGACAACTATCACGTGACGTTGAGGACTCAGCAGATGGTGGACTTGAAGACCGCGGAGCAGATCGAGCAGATGCGCGCCGCCGGACAGGTGGTCGCGGCGGCACTGACCGCGGTGCAGAAGGAAGCCGCGGTCGGAGTCTCGTTGCGCGAGCTGGACGCGGTGGCCCGCGAGGTACTGCGGGACGCGGGCGCGGTGTCGTTGTTCGAGGGCTATCAGCCCGGTTTCGCGACCAGGCCGTTCTCGGGCGTCATCTGCACTTCGGTCAACGACGCCGTGCTGCACGGCCTGCCCAGCGACCTGCGGCTGGCCGACGGTGACCTGCTCAACGTCGACTGCGGTGCCTCGGTCGACGGCTGGTGCGCGGACTCGGCCACCAGCTTCGTCGTCGGCACCCCGCGCACCGAGGACCTGGAGCTGATCGAGACGACGGAGCAGGCCTTGGCCGCCGGGATCGCCGCCGCCGTACCGGGTGCGCGTCTGGGTGATGTCGGAGCCGCGATCGGCGAAATCGGCCGGCGGGCGGGCCTCGGCACCAACCTCGACTTCGGCGGCCACGGCATCGGCCGCCGCATGCACGAAGAACCCCACGTCCCCAACGGCGGCCGCGCCGGCCGCGGACTGAAACTCCGGCCGGGCCACGTGATCGCCATCGAGCCCTGGTTCTGGCACGGCCCCGGCTCGGTCTACGTCATCGACGACGACGGCTGGACGCTTCGTTCCTCCGACCGGACCCGCGGCGCCCACGCCGAACACACGGTCGCCGTCACCCCCGAGGGCCCTCAGGTCCTCACGGCCCGGTGAAGCCGTGACCTGTCAGTGGCCACCGAACTGACCGACGAGGAAGCCGCCGGCTACTGGCTGGAGACCCTTCGGGTGGCACGGGCGATCATCGCGATCTACCAGCCGCTGAAGCTCAACTACGAGACGCTGGGCACCACCAGTCCGCACCTGCACACCCATCTCCTGCCGCGGTACGTCGAAGATCCTCGCCCGGGGAAACCGTTCCCCTTCGTCGCCGCCGACGGCCCCGAGCCGCAGATTCCGGAGCACCGCTTCGTCGCCGAGGTCCAGGCCCTCCGCGAACTGCTGACCTGACCCCGACCAGCACCAGCACCAGCACCAGCACCAGCACCAGCACCAGCACCAGCACACCCGAACTCGAAGCTCAGAACAGCGTCTGTTGGTCGTGAGGCGGAACAACCGCCGGCACCGGGGCCGAGCGTCGACGCCGGCCCGGACCGGCGTAGTCGACCGGTTGTCGAGCCCGGGAGTTCAGCGGCTCACCCCACCCGGATCTGGAGCCGACGCCGGCAGCCTCGATCACGCCGCCGGTGGAGCGATGGCGCGCACCCCGCCCGAAGCCGTGTTTGGTCAGCAGCGGCCGGACCCTGGTCTCGAAGTCCTTGCGGTAGCTGGGGAGAGCGGTGGAGCCACGGGCGTAGAGCTCGTTGTAGCGGCTGACCAGTTCAGGGCGTTCCTCGGCCAGCCAGGTCATGAACCAGTCCTTCACCCCCGGCCGCAGATGCAGAACGAGCGTGGTCACCCCGGTGGCTCCCGCGGCGGCCAGCTCACCGAAGAGGTGATCGAGTTGCTCGTCCGAGTCGGTCAGCCACGGAAGAACCGGAGCGACCATTACACCGCAGGGCAGCCCGGCTTCACGGATGGCGCGGATCAGGTCGAGCCGGCCACGAACCGACGGGACCCCGGGCTCGACCGTCCGCCGGAGGTCCTCGTCGGCCAGCGACAGTGAGACCCCGAGCCCGACCGGGACCTCCGTCGCGGCAGCGGCCAGCACATCGAGATCGCGCCGCAGCAGCGTGCCCTTGGTCAGGATCGACAGTGGCGTGCCGGAGGCGGCCAGCGTCTCGATGATCCCGGGCATCAGCCGATACCGCCCCTCGGCCCGCTGGTAGGGATCAGTATTGGTGCCGAGGGCAACTTGCTCGAACCGCCAGGACGGCCGGGTCAGTTCGCGCCGGAGCACGTCGACCACGTTCGTCTTCACCACGATCTGCTGATCGAAGTCCAGGCCGGTGTCGAGGTCCAGATAGCGGTGACTCGGCCGGGCGAAGCAGTACCGGCAGCCGTGCGTGCAGCCGCGGTACGGATTGATGGTCCAGCTGAACGGCATCCCCGTGTTCGGCACCGAGTTCAGCGCCGAGCGGGCCAGCACCTCGTGAAAGGTCACGCCCCGGAACTCCGGCGTCGTCACACTGCGGATGAACCCCGAGATCGAGCCGAGGCCAGGCAGAGCTCCTGGCGTCTCCGCCTCGATTCCCTGCCCGGCCCATCGCATGCCAACAGTCGAACACACGTTCGCCGAGCGACGCAAATCACCTGAATGCGTCGGCGTTTCGCACCGCCCATTCGCGATAGCTCAGCGGTGCCCGCCCGGTCACCTCGAGCACCGTCGGCTCGGGCGACATCCTGTACTCCGCCATCATCCGGAACCCGTCCAGCATCCAGCTGGCAACCTCCTCCCCCATCACCGGAGTCCACGCCGCCAGCGCCTCCTCCCGCGACAACTCCTCGAACCGCACCGGCTGCCCGATCGCCTCGGCGATCAACGCCACCTCTTCCGGCTGCGTGATCGCATCCGGCCCGCTCATCACCAACTTCTGCCCGGCATAGCTCTCGTCCAGCAGTACGACGCGCGCCACCGCCGCGATGTCACCCAGGTCGATCGGTGTCTGCACCGCCTCCGGGTACGGCGCCCGCACGACCCGCTCGGCCTTGATCGACGGCGCCCAGTCCAGCGTGTTGTTCATGAACTGCCCCGGCCGCAGATGGGTCCACTCGAACCCAGCTTCCTCGATCGCCTTCTCCATCTTGTAGTAGTGCCACCCCGCCGGGTCCCCTTGCGCCTCGTAGTCCGCGGGCTCCCCGGACAGGCACACCACCCGCCGTACGCCGGCCTCCAGCGCGCAGGTGACGAACTCGTCCACCCGGGCCGGCAGCGGCGCGAGATAGACCGTGTCCACCCCCTTCAGTGCCGCCGGCAGGCTCGACGGCCGCCCCAGATACCCCTCGGCCACCTGCACTCCGGCCGGCAACGCCGCCCGCGCGGGATTGTTCGTCAGTGCCCGCACCGACGACGACACCCCCGCTGCGACCAGTTCGTCCACCAGCAACCGTCCCACACTGCCCGTCGCACCCGTCACCAGAATCGTCATTCTCGTAGGGTATACGAGAATGACCGACACGCGCCTGTGAGAAAGTTTCCAGACAGCGCCGACGACAGCAGGAGCGAGGGTCGATGACAGTGCGGCACAGCGGCGGCGGACCGGCCGACCGCACCTTGGCCCTGCTCTGGCGCAACCACCGACCGGCCGAGCAGGACGTCAGACCCGCCCTCGGCCGCCGCCCCACGCTCGACCTGGACAAGGTCGTCGACGCGGGCATCGCGCTGGCCGACGAGAAGGGCCTGGCCGCGGCCTCGATGGGCGGCGTCGCCAAAGCGCTCGGCGTCGGCACCATGACGCTCTACACCTACGTCCCCTCCAAGGAGGAACTGCTCGACCTGATGGTCGACCAGGTCCTCGCCGAGCGCGAGCTTCCCGGCCCAGGCGTTCCCCGCCCCGACGGGTGGCGTGACCAGATCACCCTGTACTCCGACCAGACGCGCGCGATGTTCCACCGTCACCCTTGGCTGGCAGGCATCTCGACGATTCGTCCTCCGGTCGGCCCGGGCATGCTCGCTGCCCGCGAGTACCTGTTGTCAGCCTGCGCGGTACTCGGTCTACCGCCTCGGCAGACCAACACGGCAGCACTCGCGATCACGACGTACATCGACTCGGCGGCCGGCCTGGACGCCGAGAGCGAGCAGCTGGAGCGGACCACCGGCCAGAGCCACGACGCCTGGTGGCACGAGCGTTGGGACCTTTGGGAGACGTACTTCGATGTCGAGCGGCATCCGACGATGACCGCGATCTGGAACGCCGAAGGCTACGGCGACGGCACCCGCGAGGCCGCCGACGAGTCCTACCGCTTCGGCCTGGATCGGCTGCTCGACGGTATCGAGGCGCTCAGGAGTTGAGCCGAGCCTGCCGGTTCTCGGCGTAGTCGCGAGCGTTCGACGCGCTCTCGAGCTGCCCGACCGACTCGTACAGCGCAGCCGAAACCTCCGCCAGTTCGATGGCCTCCGGCAGCCGCCCCTGCATGTCCCGCACCAGCGCCAGCTCCCAATGCACCACGGCGTCGCTGGTCGAGCTCCGCAGATCGTCCGCCGGCAACTGGTCGACCACCGACCGCGCCTGACCCAGCAGAGTCTCCGCCTGGTCCAGTTCGCCGATGTACCGCGCCGACTGCGCGGCCAGCCGCAGGGTCGCGATCTGGTCGTGCAACAACCCCGCCAGCCCGTACTGCGTCGCAGCGGCGATCAGCGAGTCTCGGGCTTCGCCGTCCCGGTTCAGCTGCTCGAGCAGTTCGCCCTTCTTACGCAGGATCATGCCCAGCCAGTCCGGTCCCGCGTCCGGCGGGATGTCCGCCAGCACCTTCTCGGCCTGCGGCAACGCGGCCGTCGGCTCGTTGAGATCCAGGTACGCCGCGAACAGGACGTTGCGCAGTACCCGCAGGCTTTCCGGCTGAGCCAGTTCGGCGATGCGCTCGTCGCCCAGCGACGTGAGCGCCTGCTCGCCGATCTCGGCCGCCTCGACGTTGCGCTCGTCCAGGTGCATCCGGTGCGCCATCTCGATCTGCGCCTGAACCAGATCCCAGGCCGCGAACGTGTCGTCCGGCCGCGCCCGCACGGCGGCAAGTTGCTCCGCGCAACCACCGTCGCCGAACAGTTCCAGCTCCTCGACCCACAACCGCTCGGCCAGCGACGTGCGCACCAGCTCACCCTGGAAGTCGTTCCCGTTGCGCCGGTCGAACGAAGCCACCAACCGCCACGCCCGCTCGGTGAACTCACCCTCGCCCAGCACCCGCCCCGCCGCCGTACAGAAGGCCAAAGCGTCGTACTCGGAGACGTCCGCGTCGAGTCCGCCCCGATGCCGGCGGACCAGCTCCTCGGCCCGTTCCTGGTTGCCTGTCAGCACGCAGAACCTGATGTGCTGAGCGTGGGCGAACAGCTCGTCCGGATCCTCCCGCACCAGCCGGTACGCCGTCCGGTGCGCGTCGGCCGCGGCGTCCAGGTCGCCGACCGCGACATAGCCGGGCAGCGCCGCGGCCAGCAGCGCCTGTGGTTGCTGATGGCAACCGTCGACCGGAGTGGCGAAAGCCTGCTCGGCGACCGCGACCGCCTCGGCCGCGCGCTCGGTCTCGATCAGGTGCCGGATCTGGTAGATCTGTTCGCAGCCCTCGCACCAGGAGAACTCGTCCCGCGGCGCGGCCAGACAGGCTTGGTACTGTTCCTCGGCCGTCACGGCGTCACCCAACTGCCGGGCGACGAGCCAGCGGCAGAAGTGCACGATCCGCGGGCTGTTGCCAACCTCGCGGTGCCGTTGTTCCAGGTCGTCGAGGATCTCCAGCGTCCGGTTCAGTGGCAGCCCGGAGTACTCGTCGAACTGCAGTACGACGTACCCGAAGGTGGTCAGCAGCCCGTCCAGCTCGGCCGGGTCCGGCTGCGCGTCGTACGCCGCCACCGCGCGCGCGAACGGCTCCAGCGCCTGGGCCGGGTCCGCCCCGAACACCAGTCTGTCCACCAGCGCGATGAGTTCAGCGAGATCTTCCACGCCCCGAACTGTAAGCGCAGCCGGCAAACCGGTCAGAGGTCCAGGGTGATCCAGGCCGGATCGTGATCGGTACCGTCGCGGGCGAGCTTCTTGCGGCGGCCGATGAAGGCGCCGGTCAGCCTCGGCACCAGGGCCGGCGACAACCAGATCTGGTCGATCAGGTCGAAGGAACGCGGCTGCCCGGACGCCTTGAAGGTCGACGTCCAGGCAGGGCTGGCGGGCAGCTCCACGGTCGTCTTCACGGTGCCGACCTCGGTCGGCGCGGTCAGTGCGTCGACCAGCCCGGACTGCTGGAAGCAGGCCAGCGCGGTCGAGTCCGGGGTGTCGTTCATGTCACCGCAGAGCAGGTAGCGCTGGCGGCTGGAGGTCCGGGCCGCGATGATCCGGACGATCGTCTCGGCCTGCCGTTGCCGCAGCAGTTGCGCCTCGGCGGCGGCCGCGGCGGCGTCGTCGACGGTGAAGTCGACGAACTTCGACTTCAGGTGGGTGCCGAAGACGGTCAGGATCCGGCGCCCCCTGGCGTCCAGGATCTCCGCCTCGACCAGGTCCCGCGAGAAGATCGGCCGCGACGGTACGTCGGGATGGAACACCCGCTGGTAGCTGGTCACCCCGCCGATCGGCCGCCGGGACAGGACCCCGATGTCGATGAACCGGGTCGCGTCGTTGCCGTCGATCACCATCACGTGCTGGTACTCACCGTTCAGGTGTTCGCGATTGAACTCGCGCAGAACGTCGACGTTCTCGACCTCCTGGACTACCCAGACGTCGACGTCGGCAGCCAGCAGCCGCTCGGCGATCCGGCCTGTGTCCGCGGCCGGTTTGGAGACCAGCAGCTTGCCGCGCCCGTCCAGCTGCAGGCGTCGCCGGTCCTCCGAGTCGAAGGTGTACGTCGCCGGCACCGAGCTCGTGCCGGCCGCCAGCGCCTCGACCGCACCGGCGAAGTTCCACCGGTCGAACAGGTTGTTGAGATTGAACGTCCCCACCGTGAGCACCATCGGCCCTCCCCAGGCTCCAGACTCCCTGCTCAAGATAGCGCGTGTGAGCCGGCCAGGAGAGGGGCTGGAGCCGAACGCAACGACAGGCAGTAGCGCCCGCAGCGGCCTGCTTCAACGCTCAGAGACGCCTGGCAGCCGCCGCAGGAGAGGACTACTGCCTGTCGCTCTGCACAACCACCACCGCTGATCAGGCTTTGGGGGCCGGGCGGTCCGGGACTTTGCGGAGCGCTCTGAGGATCAGTTCGTTGCGCCAGTGCTGGCCGAGCGGGACGGAGGTGTGCAGGCCGTCGCGGAGGTAGCGGTGGGGGTACTTCACCTCGGCGAGGAACTCCGACCAGCGGACGACGGTCAGGTTGGGGTGCCGGCGGGCGGAGTCGTCCAGCTGACGGTTCACCCAGGCGCTGTTGCGGAGGTCGGCGCGTTGCACCAGCTCCGACTCGCGGGTCCGCGACACCTGCGTGTTGACCCAGAAAACGGTCCGGGCCGGCCCGGCGATCCGCAGCGCGCGATCGACCTGCGGGCCGAAGGCGGGTGGTTTGAAGATGTCGTTGGTGCCGACCGCCATCACGATCCGGCGTGGCAGTCCGTACTTCGCCGACCACGCCTCCAGCGCGTCGACAGCCGCCGCCGCGGGCTGGCCCGACCAGTTGTGCACCGCCAGCGCCGAGCCGGTCAGCTTCGTCAGGCGCAGAGCCAGCGCGTTCCCGTCCTGTACGCCGATGCTGTCGCCGAACATGAACACCCCGTCGCCCGCGAGCACCCGCCGGACCTGGTCGTCGCTCGACACCAACCGGTTCAGCCTGTCCCACGGCCCGAGCTCACCGGAACCGTACGTGTCGGCCGACACGGACCCCGACGTACCGACCATGGCCGCACCGGTCGCGACCAGCACCGCTCCGGCCCCCAGAAACTGCCGACGACTCAACCCGACCCCACCCACGGACATCCCCACGGGCGTCAACTCTGCAGTCCGGACCCGGCGGTCCACAACCCGGTCGGCCGAATTGTGAAGCAATTCTCAGGAAAGCGGACGAGAGCCCGGGAAGCGAACTTCCCGGGCTCTCGCGATGGACAGGGCAGGTCAGACCTCGGTGTCGTCAGCCTCTTCGGCGGCAGCCTCGTCGGCGTCGGCCAGGCTCCACTTCAGCTGGAACTCGACCTCTTCCTCGTCGTCGCCACGTTCGTGCTCGACACTTACCTGCGCGTTCCTCGGCACGGTGAACCGCTCGCCGGCGATCTGGATCCGGAACGGCTTCCCGGCCTCCAGCGCATCCGCCAGCCGCCGCAACTTGGCGGCGAAGTCGGTCACCGAGTACTCACGCTCAACATCTCTTTCAGCCATGCGGCCAATCTTCACAGGTCGGGGGTGTCACTCCCACTCGATGGTGCCCGGCGGCTTGCTGGTGATGTCGACGGTGACCCGGTTGATCTCGTCGACCTCGTTGGTGATCCGGGTCGAGATCTTCTCCAGCACCTCGTACGGCACGCGGGCCCAGTCGGCGGTCATCGCGTCCTCGCTGGTGACCGGTCGCAGAACCACCGGGTGGCCGTAGGTGCGGCCGTCGCCCTGGACGCCGACCGAGCGGACGTCGGCCAGCAGGACCACCGGGAACTGCCAGATGTCGCGGTCCAGGCCGGCCGCGGTCAGCTCGGTGCGGGCGATCAGGTCGGCCGCGCGGAGGATCTCCAGGCGGTCCTTGGTGACCTCGCCGATGATCCGGATCGACAGGCCCGGGCCGGGGAACGGATGCCGGTAGACCAGCGACTCGGGCAGGCCGAGCGCGATCCCGAGCTCGCGGACCTCGTCCTTGAACAGCGTCCGCAGCGGCTCGATCAGGGAGAACTGCAGGTCGTCCGGCAGGCCGCCGACGTTGTGGTGGGACTTGATGTTCGCCGTTCCGGTGCCGCCGCCGGACTCGACCACGTCCGGGTAGAGGGTGCCCTGGACCAGGAACTCGATGTGCCGCTCGGCGTCCAGCTTGCGGGCGGTCGCCTCGAAGGTGCGGATGAACTCGCGCCCGACGATCTTGCGCTTCTGCTCCGGGTCCGTCACGCCGGCCAGCGCGCCGAGGAACTGGTCCTCCGCGTCGACCACCTCGAGCCGCGTGCCGGTGACGGCGACGAAGTCCTTCTCGATCTGGTCGGACTCACCGGACCGCTGCAGCCCGTGATCGACGTACACACAGGTGAGCTGGTCACCGATCGCCTTGCTGACCAGGGCTGCCGCGACCGCGGAGTCGACGCCTCCGGACAGCGCGCACAACACCTGCTTGTCGCCGACCTGCTGACGGATCAGCTCGACCTGCTCGTCGACGACGTTGCTGGTGGTCCAGTCGCCCTTCAGCCCCGCGATGTTGTGCAGGAAGTGCTCCAGCACGGCCTGGCCGGCCTGCGAGTGCAGCACCTCCGGGTGCCACTGGACGCCGGCCAGCTTGCTGTCCAGGTTCTCGAAGGCGGCCACCGGCGCACCGGACGAGGCGGCCAGCACCTCGAACCCGATCGGCGGCGCGTGCACGGCGTCGCCGTGGGACATCCAGACGTTGAGGTCGGTGGGGATGCCGGCCAGCAGCGTGCCCGGCTCGCTCACCGTGACCGGCGTCCGGCCGAACTCCCGCAGGCCGGTCCGCCGGACGTCGCCGCCCAGGGTCTGCGCCATCGCCTGGAAGCCGTAGCAGATCCCGAACGCCGGCACCCCGGCCTCGAACAGCGCGGAGTCGACCCGCGGCGCGCCTTCGGCGTACACCGACTGCGGTCCGCCGGACAGGATGATCGCCTTCGGCTTGCGGGCCAGGATCTCCTCGACCGCCATCGACGACGGCACGATCTCGGAGTACACGTTGGCCTCGCGCACCCGGCGCGCGATCAACTGCGCGTACTGCGCCCCGAAGTCGACGACCAGAACCAGCTCATGCTCAGTCACCGGCCAAGGGTATCCGTGCAGGTCACCGGGGCTGTAATCGCGCTCACCACCGTCAGGCGGGCCTGTGCACGGAACGACAGCAGGTCGATCATCGGCGGATCGACCGTCACCGCCCGTACTTCGGCCAGCAGCGGCGCCGCGCATTCCAAGGCGACCCGGGCCTCCAGCCGGGCCAGCCCCGCGCCGAGGCAGCGATGGATTCCCAGCCCGAACGCGAGATCCGCCGGACCACCGTGCCCTGTCAGGCCGAGCAGGATCGGCGTACCGGCCGGCAACTCCACCTCACCCACCGTGACGGGTTCGCCGGTGATCCGTCGCCAGGTCGGCACCGATGATGCCTCCCGGAGTACGTCCTCCACGACCGCTCCGGCGTCCCCGACGTTCTTGCCGATCATCCGGTGGAAGGCCGTCGAGATCAGTTGCGTGGTCGTCTCCTGGCCGGCGATCAGCAAGAAGTACGCGACCGCGCAGACCTCCTCGTCCCGCAGCCCGAGCGACACCAGGAGGCCGAGCAGATCCTCCCCAGGCCGACGCTGAGCCTCGGTCACCCGCTTGCGCAACCACCCGTAGAACTCGGCCGCGCTGTGCGCCAACTCCAGTTGCCGATCCTCGTCGGGCCATCCCCAGAACAACTCCAGCGACTCCCGGCTCCAAGCCTTCAACGCCGGTACGTCGATGTCGCGCAGCCCGAGCATCTCGAGCAGCGCCATCGCCGGTGGTTCGGCAGCGATCGTCTCGACCAGGTCGACCGGGCCGGTCACCAGTGCCGCCCGAGCCGCATCGACCCGCTCGGTCATCAGCCGTCGCATCAACGGCTCCACGGCGGCGACCCGAGCCGGACTGAACAACCGCGCCACGGCTGACCGGATCGGCCGGTGGGACGGACCGGCGTTGTTCGCCAGTGTGGGAGGCAGCGCGAACCCGACTGCTTGCAGCACCCGCAGGGCTTTCACGCTCAGTGCGGTGTGCGCCAGCACCGCGTTGTCCGGCCGGAAGGCCACCGGATCGAGCAACACCGCGCGAACCTCGTCCGGCTCGTCGACCACCCACGTCGCCAGGGCGTCGTCGTAGCGTGCGGGGCATCCGGTCACGGGCCCGAGCTTAGAGCTGCTCGACGGACTCGCCGAAAGCGAACGCCACTCACTCGGGACACCCTAGGGATTGGCCCTAGGGCGCGTAGCCGTCCCAGTACGCATCGTAGATGTACGACATCCCTGGGGAGGGCACTGATGGGTCTTCGTGTTCCGGTCTACGCATTCTCCGCCGATCCGATCTCGCGATCCGGCATCGAGAGCCAACTACGATTCCAGCCCGAGATCCGGATCGTCGCCGACGATCAGCTCGACCAGTCGGTGGTCGCCGTGGTGGCCGCCGAGAGCCCCGACGGCCGCACCCTCGACGCCCTCGGCGAGCTGCGGCGCCGCGGTCTCGACAAGATCATCCTGGTCGTTGCCGGTCTCAACGACTCCGACCTGATCTCGGTGATCGAGGCCGGGGTGTGCGCGCTGATCAGGCGCTCGGAGGTGACGCCGGAGCGCCTGGCCGACCTGGTCCGGCGAGCCTCGGCCGGCGAGGCGGAGCTGCCCGCCGACCTGCTCACCCGGCTGTTCCGGCAGGTCTCGCACATGCAGAACGACGTACTCACGCCCCGCGGGCTCCGGCTGGCGGGACTGACCGCCCGCGAGACCGCCATCCTGAAGCTGGTGGCCGAGGGCTTCGACACCGACGAGATCGCGGCCCGGTTGAGCTACTCGCCGCGCACGATCAAGAACGTCCTGCACGGCGTGACCACCCGGTTCCAGCTGCGGAACCGTTCGCACGCGGTCGCCTACGCCCTCAAGGAAGGACTGATCTGAGTTCAGGACAGCTGACCGGAGAAGGTCACCGACGGCGTACACCGGTCCGAACCGGTCCCTGGCGCCGTGCAGTTGACGGCCACGACGATGGGCTTGCCGGCGGACGCGAACAACGGCTCCAGGTAGTGGTAGTCCAGGTCGCGGAAGTTGCCCAGCCCGGTCTCCAGCAAGATGTCCTTGCCGATCAGGATGCGCAGCACCCCGCTGTCGCCACGGGGGTTCTGCAGCACCAGGTCGGAGATCTTCACGGTCTTCTTCGGCGGCGCCTGGTAGCTGAACTCCTGGAACGAGCCGTCGGTCACCAGCCTGGCGCCGGTGGCGACCCGGAAGCTCAACGGGACCGGGCCTGTCGGGACCGGCGTCGTGGCGGCGCCGCTGGGCTTACCGGACGGAGTGACGCCACCGCTGGGTTTACCGGAGGGCGTGCCGGCTCCACTGCCGGGGGGCGAAGGACTCGTGCTGCCTTCGCCCGGGGCCGGCGACGGACCGATCCCGGCCGCACGCTCCGCGACGGTCGCGGCGGCGGTCGCTTTGTCCGCCGCCCCGCTCGCTTGGGAGGCCGCGTTCTCGGCGCGAGCGACCTGCTGCTCGGTCTGCTCGGTGGCCACCGACACCACGGCGGGCTTCAGCAGCGCGTACCAGGTAGCGATCGCGGCGATCACCAGAACGGTCAGGGCCGCCACCGCGGGCAGCAACCACTTCGGCAGCAACTGCTCCTGCTGGACCATGCCGCCGGTCTTCACCGGCTCCCCGTCGGCCGGAACCGTCACCACCTCGAACGGCAGCAGTCTCGGTTGCCCACGCCAGAACCGGCGGTTCGGCGCCGCCCGGACCTTCACGATCGTCGCGGTCCCCGGCGCGGTGGTGAGCCGCGGCCGGTCCGTCTCCAGCCACAGCTCGTTGTCCGGATCGCGCAGCGAGATCTCGACCGCCGTCTCGCTGTTTCCGAGGTTGTCCACCGCCAGCCGGAACGTCGTCCGCCGGCTCGTCCGGCGTTTCTCCGGCACCAGCTCGGTGACGATCTGCTGGAACGCCATCACCTCGACGCTGCTCTCCTCCACCACCGACGCGTCCGGGTCCTCGCGGGACCGCACCACGACCCCGTAGGTGTGCCGGCCTGCCACGACGTCGGAGGATCGCGGCGGCGCGAACGTCAGGGTCACCGCGCCGGTGGCACCGGGCATCAGGTTCAGGGTCCGCGGCTCGATCGTCACCCAGTCCTGCTCCACGCCGACCAGCGTGATCGTGAACTGGTCGACGAGTCGTCCCGTGTTGGTGATGCCGAGCTCGCAGCCGCCGGACTCGCCCGGCACCAGCTGGAGGGTCTCCTTGGACAAGGTCACGGTGGCTGCCATACCGACCAGGCTGCTCCGGCCCGGCCAGGTCGGGCAGCGTCGCCGGGCTAACCCCGAGCGTCACCATTCCTGCCCGATCGGGCAGGCCGGGGCGCCCGTTGTCCGCGCTCATCGGGCACTCGGCGGCGTTCGGGTCTCCCTACGATCGAAAGGCAGTCGAGCAGGGGAGAACAAGTGAACCGACCGCCGAAGTACATGCCCGGTCTGCTGCTGGCGATCTTGGCGTGCGCCTCTGCCTGCGGTCTGACCCCGGCCGGACCGCAGGCGGAGGATCCGGTCCCGCCGCTCGGCATCGAAGCGATCTCAGTAGGTACCGACAGTCGTGACCCGGTCGGGGCCGCGGGCTCCCCGGCAGTCTCTGCTGACGGCACCCAGGTTGCCTTCGAGTCACGGGCGGCCCTCGACCCGGTCGTGCGGTCGACCGAGGGGTCGCCGTACAACGTCTATGTGCGGGATCGGCGGACGGCGCGCACGGTGCTCATCAGCCGTGGCGTGCCGTGGACCTCCTTCAGCAGGGAGAGCGCGCCATCGAGCACAGCGGCCCCGCAGGAGGAGGGTGGCGACAGGCACAGCACCCGACCCACCTTGTCCGCCAGTGGCCGGTACGTCGCCTTCCAGAGCGAGGCCTCGAACCTGCAGGACGGCCAGTTCGGCTACTTCGGGGTCCGCGTCGTGCTCTGCGACCGGGATCCCGACGGTGACGGGACGTTCGACGAGTACCGGCCCGACGGCACGATGGAGTACGGCTATCTCGCGGTCGGCCGGTCGGCGGGCGAGGCCGGCGTGTGGCAAGGGAGCGCTCCGAGTCTGTCCGCCGACGCGACCATGATCACCTGGCTCGAAAGAGCCCCGTCCGCACCGACCTCGGCCGTGGTCGTCGCGCCGGTGGTGCTGGACACCGCCGGACGGCCCCGGCGGCCTGTTCCGGAGACCTTTCTGAGCCCGGAGACCAGCCGGACCCCCGGCCGGCCACGGATCTCCGCCGACGGCCGGCACGTCGTCTTCGTCACCGGCTACCAGAACGGACCGACGACCTATCCCCCGGACGAGTTCGAGGACGTCGTGCCGGTCGGTTCCGTCCAGGTCTTCGACGTACCGTCGAGACAGACCAGCCGCGTCGACTTCGTCCCCGGTGGTGGCTTCTCCGACCAGGCCGGGCTCCCGGTCATCTCGGGCTCGGGCCGGCTGATCGCCTTCGAGCACCGTCCGGTGTACTACGCGCCGTTGGTCACTGTCGTCGTCGACCGCGACCCGTCGGGCTCGGGCGTACTCGGCCCGGCCGGCGAACGGCCGGTCGCCTCGTCCTTCGCGTCCAGAGACGTGACCGGCGAGCCAAGGGAAGGCCGCGCTCCCACGCTCTCGACGGACGGTCGCTACCTGGCTTTCGAGGGCTCGGCGAACGGTCTGCACAACGGTGCCCAAGGCACCGGCCGGCTGGCGATCGTCGTACGCGACCTGGTGCTCGACGGTTCGCGGGAACGAGCTGGACTGCCCCGGCTACCCGGCGAACTCGGCTCGCCCAGCCACCACGGCGACTGCGGAGACGACGCCGCCACCTGTCCCGCTCGGGGGCCGAGCGAGTCGGCCGCGCTGGCGGGTGACGGTTCGGTGGTCGCCTTCGTGTCCGCGAGCGACGACCTGCTGGCCGAGCCTTGTTGCTCGGGAGCCCTTTTCGCTCGCACGTTCCATCCGCGCCTCGACGCCGGCGCGACCGACTTCGGCCGAGCCGGTCTCGGCAGTGCGGTGACGCGAACGATCGTGCTGCGGCACTCAGGGTTCGGGCCGCTCCGGCCGGCCGAGCTGCGGATCGCCGGGGCCGATCCGGCGGACTTCGTCATCACCGGCGCGGAGAACTGCGTCGGCGCCGTCCTCGACGCGGACGAGACCTGCACCTTGGCTGTTCGCTTCGACCCCACAGTGGCCGGTGCTCGCCGAGCGGTGCTGCAGGTCGTCCAGGCCGACGGCCTCAGCAACGAGTTCGCGCTGCTCGGCGAGGCGACGATCACCGAAGAGCCTCTTCCACCGGAGGAGACCGGGCAGCTGACCGTCACCCCTGACCCGGTCGACTTCGGTGGCTCGTCGCCGGCTCTGGTGACGCTCGCCCCCCGGACGGTCCAGGTCCGCAACACCTCGAACGTCCCGATCACGATCACGGCGACCGACGTACTGGCAGGGCCGCGGTTCACGGCCGGCGACTTCACCGTCGGGCAGTCCGAGTGCCGTGGGCTCGCGCTGGCACCAGGGGCAACCTGCTCGATCGAGCTCGAGGCGACCCCGCAGAACAGCGGCAGCCGTACCGGCGTACTGAGCATCACCACCGGGGATCCCGTCTACAGCAGGCTGGTGGTGCTCAAGAGCACCGCGGCCCAGGCGACGATGCAGGTGAGTCCGGGAGTCGTCCGGATCAATCGGGTGATGACGGTGACCGGCCAGAACTTCCCGCCGAACCGCGCAGTTTCCTTGACCCTGACCACGCCCGGGACCCGTTTGGCGCTGAACACGCTGACCAAGGCCGACGGGTCACTGAGCGCCGCGGTACTTGCCTTCCCGCAGACCAGTACCGGGACCTGGCCGCTGATCGCGGTCGTCGGCGGGACCGCTGTCCGGGCACAGGCCCCGGTTCTGGTGGTTCCGGGCAGCTACCAGCCGCCGGGGTTCACCTCTCGCCGCTGACCGGCTCGATCCGTACTTCGTGGACCACCTGGGCCGGCTTGGCGGCATCGACCACGGCCTCCAGCGCCGCCAGGCCGATCTTGTTGCTCCTGGCAATGACCTGCACACTGGGCGGGGCCTGGCCGGCCGGCTCGTCCACCGGAACCACTGACCAGCTGACGCCGCCGCTGTCGAGCACCTCGACCTCGCCGCCGGTGGCCAGTTCCAGCTGCCGGCGCAGCCCGCCGACCGTACCCCGGCCGCGATGCAGCGCGACGGCCTCGGTGATGGCCGCGCGCTGCTGCTCGACCGGCCAGGTCTCGTCCAGCTCGATCCCGACCCAGGTCGCCAGCCAGCCGAGGTAGTCCGGTGGCGCCAGCGCCGGATCGACGTACGCCGCGAGGCAGTCCAGCGTCGAGATCGCCGGCGCGATCAGCAGATCGATCGCGCCGGTGAACCGCATCAGCAGGTCGTCCTCCTGGAACACCGCAGGCAGCAGCAGACCCAGCGGGTACGGCGTACCCAGTGCCGTCGTCGTTCCTCTCATCGACTCTCCCCTCGCCGGCCGGCCTCAGCCGATGCCGAACAGCTCGATCTCGGACAGCGCCAGGGTCTTCGCGCCCTGCACCGGATAGACGTTGATCACCTTGACGGTGAAGGAGCTCACGCCGACGCCGTTGCGCAACGACAACTGCTGCGGGCCGGGGGTGTCGGTGAGCCGGACCAGGTCGGACTTCTCGTTGGAGTACCTGAACTCCAGCACGGCCGGCCGCATGGTGCCCGCGAAGTTCTTGGCGTCGCCGTTGCTGACGATCACCTTGCGCAAGGCAACGGGGTGATCCAGCCGAACGGTCAGCGTGGGCGAGTTCTGCGCGCTCCAGGTCGCGATCCAGGAGGTGTTCTTGAAGGTGTCGAACGCGGCCTTCGGCGGATGTCCGGTCGCGGACTTCGGGCCGTCGACCGCGATCGGGCGGACCGGGGCCAGCGCCGTCTCGGCCACCCCCCGGACCTTCTGCTTCAGGTTGCCGACCTGCTGGACCACCATCGTCCGGACCGGCGGATAGAAGCCGGCCAGCAGCCCGAACACGAGGACCAGCACGCTGACACCGGCCCGGACCTTGCGGAGCACGGCATGGAAGATGCGGCCGCCGCTGTCACCCGGGCCCTTCGGCCGTGAGCCTGCCGCGAGCGTCTTCGGCTTACGCCGCAGCCGCAGCCGTCGCCACCAGGGCGTCTTCACCAGCTGCGCCTCGGCGAGCGACTCGCCACAACGACGGCAGAACTTGCGCGTTGCGGCGTTGCCCTCGCCGCAGTCGCCACAGACCAGCTCGCCAGGCCGCACCCGCACGGTGGGCTCCGCCCGTCGCACAGGTGCCGGCCGCGGTTTGCTCACCTGCGGCACGAGTTCGATCGGTTCCTCTCCCTCGACGATCGGCGCCACCAGGCCGGCCGCCGCCGCGGTGGACGTTTGTCCGTCCGTCGTCGCAGCCTCGTCGGAGGCGCCACCGCCGGACAGCCGCGGTGGTGCGGTGGCGGAACTGCCGTGCGGCGGGGGCGTCGGGGCGCCGGCCGTACGCCGGGGCGGTGCTGGTGTGGTCTCGGGCGGTTGGGAAGGCGGCTCGGGCGGTAAGGCGCGGGCGGAAGAAGCAGAAGACGACAGCGCGGCGGGAGATGCCGGCGGCGCAGGCGGGCTCGCGTGCGCCGCCGGCGCGGCGGCTGACCGCGACGGCGAGGCAGGCGGACCCGACCGCGCCGGTGGCGCCGGGGCCGCCGCATGAGTGGGCGGCGCCGGAACACCAGGCCGAGCGGGCGGCGCCACGGCTCCCGGTCGCGCGGGCGGCGCAGTAGGACGGGGTCGCGCCGGCGGTGCCGGTGGTGCCGGAGCGCTGGGCCGCGCGGGCGGTACAGGAGCACCAGGTCGCGCAGGCGGTACAGGAGCACCAGGTCGCGCAGGCGGTACAGGAGCACCAGGTCGCGCAGGCGGTACAGGAGCACCGGGTCGCGCGGGTGGTGCCGGGGCGCCAGGGCCGGTGGGTGGATTGGCAGCGGCGCCAGGATCCGCGATCGGGTCGCCGCCGACGACATCCTGCACCGCACGCGAGATCCGGGCGAGCAGTCCGCGTTTGGCGGGCAGTGGCTCGGGATCGGCGACGGTGGCGACCGCGGCGGCCGGCACCACCCGCTGCGCGCTCCACTCCAGGAACTCCCCGCACGAACCGCAGAACGTGTCGCGCTCATCGTTGCGATGTCCGCACTCGCCACAGACCAGCATCAGTGATCCCCTACCTTGACCTGGTGCTCGAACGAGAAGACCAGGCTGTTGCGTTCGAGATCGATCCGCGTCTGTTCCGTACCGCGTTCGCCGGTGACCGGATTGGCGCTGAACAACCGGATGTCCTCGACGGCCTGGACGCCGGGAACCGCCTGCAGTACCGAGTAGATGTCGCCGGAGCGCACCGCCCGGCCGAACTCCCAGCCGAGGCGGTCGAAACCACCGTCTGGCAAGGGATTCAGGAAGCGGTACAACGTCCGCAACGCGTCCGTCCGAACCCGGTCACGATCGACCCGCGGTCTGGCGACCAACCGGGCGACCACCGTCACCCCGCGGTACCGCGGTGGCTCGACGGACACCCTGGTACCGATCAGCCGGACCTCTTCGAGTCGCGCCGCCAGTTTCTCCAGCAAGGGCACCGACGGCACCAGATCGGCGAACGTGATCACCCCGTCATGCTGTGCCGCGGCCGGCACCACGAGCACCTTCACCGTTCCGGCCTGCCCTGCATCAACGCCTGCGGTGATGCAGCGGACCCGCGCCGCCTCGGGAACCGCCTCGCGGGCCAGCGCCTCGTAGTCTTCCGCGGTCACCGCCCGGCCACGGGTCCGGAGCAGGATCGGCGCCCGGTCGCGGGCCTCGGCCAGCGTCTCGCCGTCGGTCCCGTCGTGGGCCGCCACTCTGTTCTCGACCGCCGACACGAACGGGATCGACGACTTCAGCGTCCCGATCGCCGCCCGCGGCACGTTGCCACGTAGCCCGCCACCGACGGCGTACTCACGGATCCGTACCGTGGCACCCTTCTCCGGCACCAGCCCGTGCTGCCGCAGGCCACCGTCCGGCCACCGGATCACCGGCCCGAAGGACACCTCACCGGGCACCGGATCGAGCCGGAAGTGCCGGTCCTGCGGCCCGCTGGCGGCGAAGTCCTCGACCGCGGTGCACTCCAGCCACCCGTCGTCGGAACTCACCTCCACGACCGGACTGCCCAGCCCGGCCAGCACCGGGGCCGAACGGACCGCGAACACCTGCCCAGGCACTCCTTCGGACTCACCGAGAATCTCGTCGAAGATCAGCTCCGCCTGCACGGACTCGACCGTGCCGCCGATGCTGTCCGCCTCCAGCCGGCGAATCAGCGGGGACGCCGTGTACCCCGGCCGGCCGGCCTCGACCGGGATCACCCGGGCCCGGATCCAGCCGGCCGGCTGGCCGCCGATGACGCTGCCCTGGTGGCCGTCCGGGACATGCAGCACGAGCGAGCCGGACTGGTTGAGTCCGCCGGTCTCGTCCCGATCCAGCTCGCACTCACGCCAGCCGGACCCGGTCCACGCCTCCCAGACCAGCGGCGGATGGCCGGGGTCGATGCCGAGGCCTTCCGTCTGCCCGCCGTACTCCAGCCTCAGTGCCACCGACGGTACGGCGACGTCCAGGCCGATCAGCAACTCGTCTCCTGGTTGCGGCGGGGTCGAGAACGCCGGTGTGGCGGCGGCGACGAGGTCGGCCTGCACTGTCTCGGTCCGCTCCTGCGACCTGGTCAGGACCGTGGTCACCGAGCAGGGCGGGATGGTGAGCTCGGTCTGCGAAGCGAACACCACCGAGGCCGCCGTCTCGGTCCGGACCGTCCCGGTTTCAGTGCCTCGGGCAACGATCATGGGTGACTGGGCGGGCGACGAGAGCCAGAACGTGACCGGCACCCGGGCAGGTGTCGGTGACACCAGCCGCAACCCGATCAGGTCCAGGAACTTCACCAGCAACCGGTCCGGCACCTGGTTCAGCCGCTGGAAGAGGCCGTCGGTCAGGAACGCGTACGCCTCGATCAGGGCCATGCCCGGATCGGACGGGTTCTCGTCGGTCCATTCCGGGCAGGACCGCCGGACCAGGGCGACCGAGTCGGCCACCAGGTCGTCGTACTGGCGGTCGTCCAGATGGGGAGCGGGCAGCGCCATCAGTCCTCCTCGCCGGCACCGGGGTGCCGATCGGTGGCGAAGTCGATGACGGCCTCGCGGACCTCGTCGGTGCCGCTCAACCGGTACCTGATCAGCAGGTGCAGCAGACCGTCGACCGAAGGGTCGGGGACGACTTCGACCTGGTGCACCCGGACCCGTGGCTCGCAGGCGTTGATCGCCTGCTGCACCTCGTCGGCGAGCCGGATGATGGTGGCCGGCGTCGCGGACTCGAACACGTAGTCGCGCAGTCGGCTGCCGAAGTCGGGGCGCATCACCCGCTCGCCCGGATAGGTGAGCAGGATCAGCCGCATCCCCTGTTCGAGCTTGTCCGTTCCGCGCGCGAGCGCGAAGGCCCCCAACCCGGCGCAGTCCAGCGGGAACCGCAACCCGGCCACGGCGTCGATCGTCATGTTCTCCTCCGGCAATCAGTTGAGCTTGATCGGCTTGCCCTTGACCTCGACCGGGCCGGTGCCGTTGACGGTGATCTGAGCGCCTTCGAGATTCAGCCGCTGCGCCTTCAGGCTGAGCGAGGCACCGCCGTCGATCGTCACCGAACCGCCTTCGCCGGCAACCAGCTCGATCGCCCCGCCGGGTCCGCACTCGATCACGATCCGGCCCTTCTCCCCGGGCCTGGTCAGCTTGTTCGGCAGGCAGTTGACGGCGACCACGCCGGCCACCTGATCGATCCGGAGCGTCACCTTGCCGTCGCCGCTCCCGAGCAGGATCTCGCCCTGCTCGAAGCGGGCCGGGCCGGCGGCCTCGTCATGAAAGGCCAGCCGGTTGCCGGACGGCGCGACCAGGCCGCGCCACTGCACGACACCGGTGGCACCGTTGGCCTTCACCGCGGGAGCACCCAGACTGTAGGTACTGCGGTTGTTCACGATCCCGCCGAGCACGTACGGCCGCTGCAGGTCACCGAACTCGAACCCGACCATCACCTCGTCGCCGGGATCGGGGAGCACCAGCGCGCCGCTGTTCTCTCCGGCGCCAGGCTGGACCACGCTCGCCCAGTTCGTCTCGTACTCCGGTGACAGCCACGGCAGGACCAGCTTGACCCGGCCCTTGCCCAACGGGTCGACGTTGTTCGTCACGATGCCGCAGACCACACCGGCGACCCGGTCGTCGCGTCGCCGGCCGCCCTGGGCGAGCCCGAGCAGACTCCGGTCCTGAGCACCGGTCACCTCGAACCGGGTCCGGTACCGGCCACCGGCCAGCTCGTGCCGGGCACGGGTGATCTTCCACTGCCCCGCGAACGGTGCCGCGACACCGCTGATGTCGGCGATCCGGCCGTCGGACAGCCAGGGATCGCCGACGCTCTCCCCGACCGCCTCGGCGAAGGTCCCGCCCAACCGGTCGGCCAGCCCCGCGGCCATGGCCCGCGCGGCCTGGCCGATTCCGTTCCCGGACCCGATCGGCCGGTCGGCCAGCACCGTCGCCTGGTCCGACGGCCTCGGTCCGAGATTCGCCCCGGCCTGTCGGCCGCCGGCCACCGGACCCGGACGATCGTTGACCTTGGCAACCGTCGGCTGGAGCCGCGGACCGGCCGAGGTGCCGGTCGCCGTCCCGGTCATCGTCACGTCGGCACGCTCGCTGACCACCTTCGCGGCCAGCGGATCCCAGACCCGTACCTCCGCCTCCGGCGCCAGGTTGCCGGCCGTGATCCGGGGTGCGAACGCGAGCAGGTTGGACAGCAGCATCAGCCGGACCGGCGCGCCGATGGTCCGGTCACCGAAGAAGAACTTGCCCTGGGCAACACCGAAGTCACAGCCGATCGCGGCCGCCCGGGCGGACAGGAACTCCCAGTCGGTCTGGTTCACCTGGCCGAGGTGCTCGTGGACGACCCGGGTGGGGGTGATCTCGCCGATCGTCAGACCCGCCTCGCGCGCGATCTTGCGGGCGATGTCGGCATCGGACATGTTCACGAAGGTCCGGCTGCGGCGGGCCCGTTGCAACCGGTGCTCGTGGCTGTAGCCGCGGACCGTGACGAAAGCCGTCTCGCCGTAGTCGGCCTCGATCGCGGTCACCTCGCCGGTCATCAGCAGGCGCGGATCGCCGGGACGCAGTGGTGAAGCCGCGGCGATCCCGACCTCGGTGCCGATCGCCAGTTGGGTCAGCAACCGGTCGAGCGCACCGCGATCGTCGAAGACCACCTCGAACATGCCCGGCAGGCGCAACTGCTGGTCCACCACCACCCGGACGATCGAGTCCGCCAGCTCGGCCGCCAGGGGGCGCCGGGCGACGCCGAGGTACACGGTCGCCGGCACCGCCGCCGTCCCGTCGGCCGGTCGATCCGAGATGACCGTCATCGCCGTCCACCTGTTGCCGACCGCAACGGATCGTCGGACCGGCCGGCGGCCGGTGGGGCGGACGAGGGCGCCGGGGCGGACGGCCGCTGGGGGCTGCCACTCGCCGGCTGCCGCCCACGAGCCGGTGGTGGCGATCCCTTCCGGCCCGCAGAGCTCTGTGGGCGGTACTCCTGCAGCGTGAGCTTGACGGTCGCCCGGCTGGGCTTGCCGGCCGGGGTGAACCTGGTGAAGGTCAGCGTGTAGCTCTTCAGCATCATCTCCGGCGGCATTCCA
Organism: Kribbella sp. CA-293567; assembly: GCF_027627575.1. Taxonomy (NCBI): domain Bacteria; kingdom Bacillati; phylum Actinomycetota; class Actinomycetes; order Propionibacteriales; family Kribbellaceae; genus Kribbella; species Kribbella sp. CA-293567. The sequence continues at coordinate 1,403,818 of NZ_CP114065.1, read as the reverse complement.
CCCCGGTCCTCGCCCCAGACGACCCGCAGCACCCGCGGCGTACCGGCCGCGGTGGCGTCGGCCGGGGACGGCTTGGTGCGACCGCACGACGGACAGGCCGGTGCGTCCGTCCCTTCGGCCGGCTTCGGACGTCCAGCAGGCTGACCCGATCCCTGCGGCGTGTCCAGTTCGATCCATCGGCTGAGCACCGGAACCGCTGCCTCGACCTGCGCACAGCCTTCGAGCCGGAGATTGGCCAGGGTGATCTTCAGGCTGTTCGGATCGACCACCACCGCCTGGGTGAGAGCCGTGGCGTGCTTGCTCTCCGCCTCCCTGGACCGCTCGAACTCGACCTTGTCCGGGTTGTGCAGGAACTGCAACTGGAAGGCCGCATTGCCCTTCTCGATCAGTTCCAGGCGATGAACCTGCTCGACCGGTTTGAGGAAACCGCCGTGCACCAGGGCGAGCTTCTCCAGCGCTATCCCGCCGCTGCCGCTGGTGGTCAACGCCGGAACCGCCCACTCCACCGGTACGGCGTTCGTCAGCTCCCATCGATGGATCACCGCGTCGTTGCGCCCGGGACCGCTGTGCATCTCGATCACGACCGGCCCGGACGAGGCCGTCTGCGGTGCCTGCCCGCCGACCCAGCTGACGGCCTGGTCTTCGAGCCACTTGCGCACGGCCGCTGCTCCGTCCGCCGTCATGGCCCGCTCCAGAACCACCTTCGGGTAGGTGATCTTGCCCGGCAGATGGCGTGCCGAGGTGTAGTTCCCGCCCTCGTCGAAAGGGCCCTCCGGGGTGAGCTGGACAGTCAGCCCCGAGCAGCCCGACCACAGTCCCAGCGAGGTCGGGGCCCCGCCGTCGAGGGCCGGCACCAGCACCCGGAACCACATCGTCATTCCGTACGGGCGTGGGTTCAGCGACCCGCCACCGGGCGTCTTCGAGCCCAGCTGGTCCGTGACGAGCGCGGCCGCCCCCGCCGCCATCGACATCCCCGGCATGGTCATGGCAGCTTCGCCTCCGCGTCGAGGAACCCGGTGTGCGCCAGCTCCAGTACCTCGATCGCCGGCCGCGACCCGCCGGAGTCGAACTCGGTCAGCCGCCAGCCGATCGGGAAGAACTCGCGCAGCTTCCAGGTGACGACCGGCATCCCCAGGAAGTCCACCAGGTAGATCGCGCCACTCAGCGGCGTACGGTCGCGGGTGACCGTGACCAGCCACTCCTGCACCCTGCCGGAGTCCGCGCCGGCAGCCCTGGACAGACTGATGTTCGGGTAGGAGACGTCGCCCGGCACGATGGTGAGATGGGTCGCGCCGCCGGGACGATAGGTGTGGCGCTGCCAGCTGACGGCCAGGCCACCGGCCTTGCTCCAGGAGCCGAGCTGGTAGCCGGACCGGTCGATGTCGATCACGTAGCGGTGCGACATCCCGACCTGTCCGGTCAGCAGTTCGAGGCCCTTACCGACGGACCGCAACGAGGGCGCCATGACGTTGTCCTTAACCTAGGTCGGCGAGCGCCCCGCGGCGCTCCCGGTCGATGAGCAGTTCACCGCGGAGCCGATGCCGGAAGTCGCCGTAGAGCCGGTCGGCCAGCCGCTGGAGGAAGTGCGAGTCGTTCAGCTGGTCCACCGGCTCCGGTCCGCCGGAGACGCGGTGGATCTCCGCCACCGAGGTCTCCAGCCGTCCGACCCGCTCGAGCAGTTCCTGGTCGGTCCGGAGCTCCGGCTCCGCCCGGCCGCGAGCGGCGAGGTTGTTGCGGAGCATCGCGTCGATCGCCTGCTGATCGGGCCATCGTGGATCGGGCATCGGCCGACCCGGTCCACCAGAGCCGAGGAAGTGCGCATGATCGCCCCCGTGGAAGCCGGCCTGGTCGCTGTCGTCCGGTCGTGTCCAGTACTCCGGCGGAGCAGCGTTGCCCGGGTGAAAGCTCCAATCCCCGGAGGCCGCGGAACCGGCAAGGGCTGGGGCGGTCGCCCCTAGCAGCGAACCTTGAACCTGCTCCGGGGCTTCGGCCACAGAACTCCAGGCAGCGGAATCGTCGGGTGAGGCGGAGTGGATCGGTGAGGTCGCACCGTGGCGGTCCGCGGATCGATGCAGGAGCGGCATCGACCGGCCGGACCGGAACCAGTTTTCGGTGCCCTGGGCAACTTCTTCGAGTTGCTGCCCGAAGGCCGAGGCGACCGTGGGCAGTCCCGGGCCGAGCATGCGTTGCTGTGCCACATGGGTGAGTTCGTGCGCAATCAACGCCTGTGTCTCGGGGCTCTCCAGGCCCCCTGCCTCCGCGGGCAGATGGATGACCCCGCCCGCTGTGAACGCTCGTACGCCCAGCTTCTCCGCTCGCGCGCTCACCACTCGTCCTCGTCGCACCGGTACGTCGTCCACCGCGACGCCGAACCGTTGCTGCACCGCCGCAACCACTCGAACCGGTGCGCGGACGACCTCCTTCTCCACCACGCCGGACAAGCTGTCGCCCAAGCCAACTGCCCGGCCGCGCTCTACCGTGGCGGACCGAACCACGTCCTCGCCCAACAGCCCAGGCCGCATCGGTGATCCGGTGATCCGGACTTCGCCCGAGCCATCCCAGTCGCCGTTGGCCGAAGCGTCCTCACTCCCTCGGCCAGGCACCCCCGCCGGCCCGGTCGAGTCATTGCCGAGCGATCCGTAGCCGGCACTCTCACCGCCTGTCGATCCATCCCCGACTCGCGCCTCGGGCGACCCAGCAGCGGATCGTGCACCGCCCGGCCGGCCGCGACGAATCGGCAGACCGCCCGCAAACCCGCCAGCAGTTCGCGCATCACTCAACGACCCACCAGCAGCTCGCCCACGCGCTCGCGCGCTTCCTGCTCGTCCGCTGCCCGCCGACCCGTTCTCCGCTCGCCCGTCCCCGGCCTGCCCGTCCCCAGCTCGACCGTCTCCGGCTCGACCGTTCCCGGCTCGGCCGTTCCCGGCCTGTCCGTCCCCAACTCGACCGCTCCCGGCCTGTCCGTTCCCAACTCGGCCGTTCCCGGCCTGTCCGTTCCCAACTCGGCCGTTCCCGGCCTGTCCGTCACCGGCTCGACCGTCCCCGGCCTGTCCCTCCCCGGCTCGGCCGTTCCCGGCTTGCCCGTTCCCCGCTCGTTCATTCCCGGCTCGTCCGTTCTCCGCTTGCCCCCTCCCGGCTCGTCCACTACCGGCTCGTCCGTTCCCCGCTTGCCCGCTCCCGGCTCGTCCACCACCGGCTCGCCCGCTCCCCGCTTGCCTGGTTCCGGCTGGCCCGTCCCCACCTTGTCCGCCCCAGAGGCTTCCCTCGCCCCCGCGTCCGTTCCCGGCTTGCTCACTACCCGGCAAGCCGACATTGGCTGCCGCATCGCCCAACGGTTCGACGCCACCTCGTCCATCGCCCGCCGATTCGGCACCGGCACTCTGGCTAGCCGACGCTGCCCCACCGCTCCCGGTCAACCCGCTGCCGGAAACCTCGGCGCCGACCGCCGATCCGTCCTCCCAGACCTCACCACCCACCGCACCGCGCCGGCTCGCCCCGTCAACCGGCGACCCGCTTCCCGGCTCAAGACCGCTCACCAAAGGCCAGCCGGACTCCGTACCGACCTCCGGCCGGCCGGCCACGAATCGACCGGGCACACTCCCCGCCGTACCGCGCGGCCGGACCACCATCCGTTCTGCCCGGTCAGCGATGTCCACCGCGTCAGCAACATCCACTGCTTCTGGTTCACCACCTACCGTGGTGGGATCGTCCGATCCGACACGGCGTACCGGCCTCACTCCGGCGGTCGACCGATCCGGATCGACCGGCTCACCTGCTTCCCGCGGGCGCACCCGCCCGAAAACCCTTCCCACACCGGCCGCAGCGCTGCCCGTTGCCATAGGCAACGAGTCGTCCGACGGAAGCCCAGGATCGGGTTCCTCATCCTCACCCGAACCATCACCGCCCGATCCCGACTCCGCGGCGTCCTGGCCCACAGGCGCGCGGAGACCGCGCTTACGGCTCTGGGCGAGCGTCGGCCGCCGTACCGGCTGCGACACCGGCGTCGGCGACTCGAGCTGCGCGACAGCTGGGGGCGGCTCGGCAACGGACGAAAACCCGGTCAGCAAAGCCAGTCCGAGCGCGTCACCCGACTCGTAGTCGGCCAGCATCCGCTCGTACTCCCCGATGCTCCGAAACGGCTGCGTCGGTTCCTGCGGTTCGCCGACGTCCTCAGCCGTCGTCAACGCGACCCGCTCCGCCCTTCGCACAGCCGGTGCACGTTTGCGGCCATCGGCCGGCTCGGGAAGACGATCGTCGATCGGCACCTCGGGATCAGCCGCGCTCTCCACACCGGCCGGCAACTCGCTTCGGCGGTGCAGCCGGCGCGGCGCCGGCGAACGATCGGCGGACCGGCGCCGGGTGATTCCCGAGATGACGCCGACCGGCCGGTCGAGCGTGATCCAGTCGCGGACCCCGCGCCGATTGTCGCGCGCCAGCAGTTGCTGAGTTCCGGCCACGTCGGGCCCGGCCAGGAACGGCCCCAGCACGGGCGGCCGCAGTCCGACCACCGGCGTCAGCACCGGTTCACGGGCCCAGGCCCCGTCGGCCCCGGTGTCGGGCGTCAGCGGTTCGGGCGAAGGCAGCTCGCGAGCGGAGCGGCGGCGAAACGGCCAGCGCATCAGGTCACCTCCAGATCTCTTCCGGCGCACCCGCCGCGTCGGTTCCGTCGAGCAAGCTGTTGATCCTGCCGATTCCCTCGATCACCTTGGTCCTGGCCGGATGCTCGAGGTCGAGGATCTCGGCGTGCGACCAGTGCAGGTAGTACGCGACGTACACGACCTCGTCCCAGAGCTGCTCGGCCGGGTACGTCGTCAGGCTTCCCCCGGGACATCACCGGCGATGTCGACCGCGTAGTCGTGTCCGCAGGACGGGCAGGTGACGTCCACCTCGGTGTGGCCGCTCTGGTTGATCCGCCGGTACAGGTCCTGCAGGAAGGCCAGATCCGAGGCGAACAGGCACTCGACCACGAGCGAGTCGACCTCCGGCAGCTCGCCGAGCCGGACCAGCGTGCGCTCGAGCAGCAGCACCGTCAGGTACGCCGGATTCTGCCGGACCCGCGCATCGGTCTGGGTGCTGATCTCGTCGCGGGCGGTGGCCAGCCGCATCACGCCCTCGCGGTGCAGAGTGCCTCGCTCGTCGACGAAGCCGCGGGGCAGCACGAACGGGTACTCGGTCCGCATCCCGCTGCCGACGCCCACCCCGGCGGCCAGGGTCCCGGGCGGTGTCACTTGCCCTTCCCGGTGATCGACTCGCAGGTGATCTTGCACTCGATCATCGCCACCTCCGACGAGCCGGCCTTCATCGAGGAGATGGTCACCTCCGACAGCCACGCGTTCTCGATCAGGTACAGCGCCTGCTGCGTCCCGCTCGCGTCGTAGACGGTGAGGGTGCCGTCGGCGCGGGCGGCCGCCTTGCCGAGCCGCGCGAGTTCGTGCCAGGCCAGGATCTTCACACTGCCGCCGGCGTCGAGCGCCCGTTTCAGGCTGATCGTCGGCGGATCCGTCTTGCCGAACTGCTTGGTGTGCCGGGTGTTGCCCTCGGCATCGTTGTAGATGTACTCCTGCGAGGCCACCTTCGAGTTGATCCCGCCCAGCTCGGCGAACGCCATCCGCCCCATCGGCGACCCCTGGAAGTCGGCCACGAACCGGGCGGCGCTGACCACCTGGTCCTGGACCTGCGGGCTGCTTGTCATCACATCAGTCCTTTCGTTTCGGCCGCGCCGCTCGTGCGGTCACAACTGGATGATCGAGTCGCAGATGATGGTGGCGCGCATCATCACCACCGCGGGGCCGCCGGCCTGGGCGGCGTCGAGTTCGAGCTTCGCGCACCACGCGTTCTCCAGCAGGCAGACGACCGCGGGCTCCCCCGCCTTGTCGCAGATGTCGAACGAGGCCGGCAGTTTGGCCAGTGGGTTGTTCATCCTGGCCAGCAGATGCCAGCCGTACAGCTGCGCGAACCCGTCCCGGTCCAGCGCCCGTTCCAGCACGATCGCCGGTGCCTTCGCCCGGCCGAACTGCTTGGTGTGGACGTTGCCCAGCCGGCTGTTGTACGAGTACTCCTGGTACTCGACCTCCGAGGTGAAACCCGCCAGTTTGGAGAACCCGATCCCGGCCGTCCAGCCCTCGCAGATCACGAAGAACCTCGGTGCCGTGACCACCGGCGAGCCGAACAGGGTGGTCGATCCGGTCATTCCTGCAGCTCCGTGCCTTCGGCGAACTGGGACAGCCGGAACACGATGAACTCGGCCGGCTTGACCGGCGCCACCCCGATGTCGACGGTGAGGATGCCGGCGTCACGGTTCTCCGGCGGGTTGTTCTCCGCGTCGCACTTGACGAAGAACGCCTCCTCGGGGGTCCGGCCGAACAGTGCCCCGGTGCGCCAGATCCGGCGCAGGAACATGCTGATGATGCGTTCCACCGAGGCCCACAGGAACGGGTCGTTCGGTTCGAAGACCACCCACTGGGTGCCCCCGAGCACCGACTTCTCGAGGTAGTTGAACAGCCTCCGCACGTTCAGGTAGCGCCACTCGGGATCGCTGGACAGCGTCCGGGCGCCCCAGATCCGGATGCCCTGACCGGGGAAGAAGCGCAGGCAGTTCACCCCGATCGGATTGAGCTGGTCGTGCTCGCCGCGGGTCAGCGACGACTGCAGGTCGAGGACGCCGCGCACGACCTCGTTGGCGGGTGCCTTGTGCACTCCCCGGGTGTCGTCGTTCCGCGCCCAGACGCCGGCGACATGACCACTGGGCGGCAGCAGGATCGGCTTGCCGGTGCTGGGATCGGCGACCCTTACCCAGGGCCAGTACAAGGTGGCGTACTTCGAGTCGTAGCCCGCCACGTTCTGCCGCCAGTCCTTGACCTGCTGGGGGCGCAGCCCGGGGGGCGGGTCCAGGATGGCGACCCGGTCCGACATCAGCTCGCAGTGCGCGATCATCGACAGCTGAACGGCCTTCACTCCGTCGAGATCGATGGCACCGGCCTGGTAGGCCGTCATCAGATCGGGCACGCACAGCATGGTGATGTCGTCGACGGCCTCGAGCCCGGAGAACCCGGTGCGCTCCTCGGCGTCCCCGACGTAGTCCTCCACCGCGGCGACCTGCGGCGCTGGTTCGGGCGGCGCCAGCGGCGTCCGGACCCCGACATCCGGTACGGCGACCGCGCCGCCCTTCACCTCCTCGGCGACCACCCACTTGGACTTCCGCAGCGCGGTGACGACGTTGGCCGGACCTCGCCGGGTCGTGACGTTGTCGAAGATCTCCTCCTCGGTGCCGGACCGGACGATCAGCTTGAAGGTGTCCTCACCCGGCTCGGACGGCTCCTGGATCTCGACGGCCAGCGGCCGATCGGCCGGCGCGCCCTCGAGCGCCTGGACCGTGAGCGCCTTGCCCGGGCCGTGGCTGGGCAGCTCGGCCCGCCCACCGGTCAGTTCCCGCGGCGCGTCCTGGCCAGGGCTGCCACCGACCCGGACGACGTACGCCGTCCCACCGCCGTTCAGGAAGTAGCCGTAGACGGAGTGCGCGAGGACGGCACCGTCGACGAACTGCCCGAACGTCTCGACGTACTGGGTCCAGTTCGTCACCAGCACCGGTTCGTTCACCGGCCCCTTCTCGGCGAAGCCGACGAAGGCCGCCACCGCGGTCCCGACACCCTCGATCGGTTTGGACCCCGAGGACACTTCCTCGACATAGACACCTGGTGACAGGTACGACGGCATCCGGACCTCCTGGCAGCTGATCGGCTCCGCCCCGACGGATCGGGCCTGCGGCAACTCTGCGTCGGCGCGGACGGCACCCGCCACAAGCCGCGGTGCACGAACGGATGCCTGATCGGGCGACCGGGGAAGGCCGGACGGTTGCTCGGACGCTTCTGGATGAGGTTGCGTCGCACCCCCGACAGTGGGAGCCATGCTGGACGAGGTGGGCGCGGTGATCGGGGCGGTCCTGAGGGGCCGGTTGCCGGCCGCCGTCGACGTCCGGCAGCAGGCACCCCGGGTGGCCTGGCAGAGCGAGGGGACGATCGTCGGTCTCTTCTTGCACCGCGTCCGGGAGAGCCGGAGCCAGGCTGCGACCGGACTCTGGACGGAGGACCGGGACGCCGAGGGCCGGGTCGTCAGCCGCACCTCCCCGGAACGGCAGTACGACCTGCACTACCTGGTCACCGCCTGGGCAGCCGATCCGGAGCAGGAACTCGCGCTGCTCGGCCGGATCCTGCGGACCTTCGCCAACGACCCGGTCGTTCCGGCGTCTCAGCTGATCGGTTCGCTCACCGGCGCAAGTGCGTCCCTGACCGTGTCGGTCGGACGCGACGACCGGCCACCGGAGTTGTGGCCGGCCCTCGGCCTGTTGCCGCGCACCTGCCTCGAACTGGTGGTGACCGCACCGATCCCGCCGGTGGTCCGGACCGAACTCGCCCGACCGCCGGAGAACATCGAGCTCGGCGTCGGCGTCACCGGACCACCGAGCCGGAGCATGCCCGGCGAGCAGGCGTCCAGGCGGCCGAAAGCGCGGATCACGGAAGGAGAACCCGATGGGCCGGCCCGCGGCGAAACTCGGTGATCAGGTCGTCGGCACCGACATCCACATCGTCCTCGTCCCCTCCCCCGGCGGCCCGGTCCCGACCCCCACGCCGCTGCCGTTCAGCGGGAAGATCACCACCGGTTGCAGCACGGACGTCCTGATCGAAGGCAAGCCGGCCGCGATCCACGGCAGTGTGGCGACGAACTTGCCGCCGCACCTCCCGGCCGGAGGGAGCTTCGCCAAGCCGCCGGACAACCGGGGCACGGTGATCGCGACCAGTCTGTCGGTCCTGGTCAACGGCAAGCCGCTGGCCAAGGCCGGCGACCAGGTGCTCAGCTGCAACGACCCCGTCCCGGCGCCGACCTGCTCGATTCTGACGGCCGGGCTGGTACTGGTCGGCTAGGGGTCTGATATGTGATCACAGGGTGGTAGCTGCCAAAAAACCTGCCGTTACTGCGTAACCTCATGGCCGACTCCTCAGTTGTTCAATCACCTGATGCTTCAGGCACGGTTTGGCGACCCGCTCTGTCGCCACTCCATGGAGTTGAGGCGTTGATGACCACTGGCATGCTCGAGCAGCCGGCGGAAACGGACTTCGTCGGCCGCACCACAGAGCTGGCCAAACTTGCCGAGCTGGCAACCAAGGTCAGAGCGGGTCAGCACCAGACCGCGACCATCCAGGGGCCTCCTGGCATCGGCAAGTCCGGCCTGGTTCACCGCTTCACCGGCGAGCTGTCCGATTTCACCCTGCTCCAGGCGACCGGGGACCGGTCGGAACACCTGCTGGAGATGGGGGTCGTCGACCAGCTGCTGAGCCGGGTCCCGGCAGAGATCCGGGCCCGGACACCGTTGCTCCGGGCGGGCGTACCCCCCGAGGCCAACCCGATCGCCGTCGGCAGCCAGCTGCTCGGCCTGATCGACGAGCTCCAGCGCGACCGGCCGGTCGCCCTCGTGGTGGACGACATCCAGTGGGTGGACCAGGCCTCCTTGCAGGCGTTGCGTTACCTGTTGCGCAGAGTGTGGGCCGAGCACCTCCTGATCGTGCTGATCAGCCGCTCGCCGGACAGCTCGGCGCCGGATCCGCCGGTCGATCACCTGATCCGCGGGATCCCCGTCGATCTGCGGCTCGAGGTGTCCGGCCTCGATCTGGTCGATGTGGCCGACCTGGCCCGGAGGATCTGCGGCCGCCGGATGCCGGCCACGGCCGCCTACCGGTTCCACTCCTACACGGGCGGCCATCCACTGCTGCTCCGCACCCTGCTCAACGAGGTCTTCTCACAACGCTTCACCACGGACAACTGGTGGCTGGCCGTCCCGTCCTCGGTCAGCTCGGCGGTTCGCCGGAGCATCCGGCGACTGCCCGAATCCTCCAGGTCGCTACTGGAGGCGATGGCCGTGCTCGGCGGCCACCCCAGCCTGTCGCAGGTCGCGAAGGTCGCCGACGTCCGCGCCGCTCACGAAGCGCTCGGTCCGGCCATCGATGCCGGTCTGGTGACCTGGTTCCCCGAGGAACCGTCGTGCCCGGTCACGATCAGCCACGACATGCAGCGCGAGGCCGTCTACGCCTCGCTCTCGCCGGTCCGCCGGCAGACCCTGCACCAGCGGGCCGCGACGACGGTCGACCACGTCCTTGCCTGGCGGCATCGCGTCGCCGCCGTCACCTCCACCGACAGCTGGCTCGCCGACGAGTTGGAGGAGGCCGCCGCCGCCGAGGCGCAGCAAGGGAACTACGGCACCTCGGCGACCTTCCTGAACTGGGCGGCAGAGTTGACTGCCGATCACAGCCACCGTGAAAGGCTGTCGCTGACGGCCACGACGCATGTGCTGTTCAGTTCGGATCGAGGCCGGGCCGAACGGCAGTACGACCGGGCCAACTGCTCCTCGCCGTCGGCCCTGCGCTCGCTGACCCTCGGCCTGTGCGAGCTCTACCTCTTCGGCGAGCGGAGACTTGCCGAGCAGCATCTGGCCCAGGCGTTCGAGCTCAGTGGGCCGTCGAAGAACGCCTCCTGGATCCACGGTGCGGCCGCCGGCGGCCTGACCGACATCAGCGTCCGGCGTGGCGACCTGGACGAGGCCCTCGAGTACGCCGAGATCACCCTGCGCGCCGACGGCGTACCGCTGCCGCAGCGCGACTACGTCTCCAGTCTGCGGGCGGTCGTCCGGAGCCGAAGGGACAGCTTGACCGCCGGGCTGGACGAACTGCGGTATCTGCCGGACGATCCGGCGGAAATCTCCCATCACGACCTCGAGACGCTCGGCTGCCGGGGCGCCATCCGGGCCATGGCCGGTCTGGTCGAGGAGGCCCGGGACGACCTGGCGGAAGTGGTCCGGCGTCAGGACGCGGGCACGCCGATGCTGTCGGGGGTCCTGCCGCACTGTTATCTGGCAGCGGTTCAGTACCGGCTGGGCGAATGGGACGAGAGCGTGCTGACGATGCGCAGCGCGTCCCTGCTCGCGCTCGGCGACGAGCCGGTGCTGAACGAGGCGATCCAGCATCTGGCCGCGTCGTTGGTCCCGTCCGCCCGCGGCGACTGGAAGATCGCGGAGGACCTGGTCCGGCGGGCGACGGCCGCCGCGCACCGAGTTGGCGGCTCGCGGGACCTCCGGTACGCCGCGATGGCCCGCGCGCTGCTCTGCCAAGCCCGCAACGACTTCCGCGGCATGCTCGGGGCGCTCTCCGCCGTGCCGGAGTTCCGCTCGGGGAGTGGGGTGATCGGCGGAGTTCAAGGATGGTGGAGCTCCTGGTGGATCTCGCTGCTGGTCGACGCCCTGCAGAGCAACGGCCGGATCACCGAGGCGGCGCACGAACTCGCCGTACTCCGGGAGAGAACGCACGGCGTGGCCTTCACCGGCAGCACGCTCGTCCGGTTGACCGCGGGCCAGGCCGAGGCCGAGGGCGACCTCCGTGGGGCGGTGGACCTGGTCGAGGAGTTCCTGGCCGGGATGACCGAACCACGGCAGCGGCTGTCCGACGGCATGCTGTTCCATGCCCACGGACGCCGGCTGCTGCTCCGCGGCGAGACCACCCGCGCCGCGGACTGGCTGCACGCGGCCGACCGGTGTTTCGGCGAACTCGGCGCGGTTCCCTATCGTGGCCGGCTCGCGATCGATCTGGCCCGGTTGCAGACCGGGCCGCCGCAGGTGAACCGCCCCGCACTGACCGCACGAGAACAGCAGGTCGCCGAACTGGTCGTGCAGAACCTCAGCAACCGTGAGGTCGCCGCCCGCCTGCACGTCACCCCCAAGACGATCGAGTACCACCTCCGCAACATCTTCGCCAAGCTCGGCATCACCTCCCGCCGGGACCTGGCCAGAGCGCTCTGACGCCTCGCCTTCCCTTTCGGGCACCCGGCCCGGCTCCTTCAGGCCCGCGGCCCCGCTTCTTGGTTTTCCCGGCAGACCGCCCACGGCACCGCGGCCGGAGTGAGGCTGGTGCTCCACGAACACCAGCCCAGGTCAGGCGGAGGGAACGATGTCGGTCAGCGAAGTGGAGCAGGACGAGTACGCCAAGAATGTCCAGGATTACGCCGATCAAGCGGTCACGGCGGTGCAGCAGCAAGCCTTCGACGTGGCGGCGACGATCTGGGAGAGCATCCTCGACGACGAGGACATGCGCAGCCTGTACGACGAGGACAGCACCGCCCACATGCGGGCCCGCGCCGACTGGGCGCGTGGTTTCGAGCAGGCCTGGGCGGGCAATTTCGAGGCCGCCGCCGAGCGGTGGCAGCGGGTGGTCGACACCGGCTCCGCCGACACCTGGTTCGGAAGCGACGGCGCGCAGGAGCTCAGCTACAACCTGGCGCTGGCCTACACGCGAGCAGGAAATCCCGACAAGGCCGAGACCGCGCTGGCCGGGCTGTCCGAGAGCGAGCAGGCCGAGATCCGCGCCGCGGCGGGCGACGCCTGATGTGGAGGAGTGCCGCAATGGGCGGCGGATCGATCGCCATGCGGTCGCGGGGCGGCAGGCAGGCCGGACGAGTGATCTTCCGCTTCACCATGGACACCCACGCCCCGCACTTGATGGGCCGCCGTTCGTTCACCACCATCTCCAAGGCTCCCCGGCACGACGAGCTCCTGAAGGACCTCACCATCTCGGACGGGCGCAAGGTGAAGATCCTGGACGAGGAGTTGCATCCGTACAAGGCGCCCGCGGAGGTGATTGCCGCGGCCGCCGAGAACCGTAAGAAGCCGCTGCCACCAGGCGCTCTCGGCCCAGGGGAGGCGGTGCGGAGCAAGGCCGTGGCCAAGCGATCCTCGGAGGAGTCCCGCCGGCAGTGCGAGGCAGATCCGGACGCCGTCATCAAGGGCAGCGACTACCCGCCCAACGGCGGGTTCGAAGCGGGCACCGAGACCTACGGCACGATCGATCCCGATGACCTGCTGGCCCGGTTCGGCGACGAGAAGGGCACCTACCTGTGCCGGGTCGACGTCCCCTTCGAGCAGCTGGGACTGCATCCCAGCAGCCTCAGCAAGGGGCTGCATTTCTACCGGGCCTTGCGGAAGATCCCGATGCTGGAGGGCACGGCCGCGGCGGCCCTGAATCTCGGCTCGCCCGGAGGCGGAGTACAGATGAAGATCTTCAAGCCGGTCAGAGACCTGGTGGCGGAGGGGGCCCTGGAGGAAGTGCCACCGCCGGACTCCGACGACGCGGAACCTGCCGGCTCCGTCACCGAGACCGAATAACAGCCGAGGAGCCGACTGATGCAACTTTCACCAGAGGTACTGGAGAACTACCTGAACCGGCTCGGCGTCGCGGCCGGCGAGTACTCGATCGGCGCCGAGATCGACTCTCGCGTCTGCGCCCTGCCGGTCGACGAAGGCTGGAGCGTCTTCTACTCCGAGCGCGGGCTACGCACGGACGAGGTGGGCTTCGAGAACCAGGACGTCGCGCTGATCTACCTGCTGGGGTTGTTCACCCAGCAACAGCTCGACCGAGGAAGCCTGACCGAAGCCACGGCCTGACCCGTTCGCGGGCGGGCAGTACCGCGGACCTCGATCGCGAGCACGACCGGCGCAGTGCCGGGTCATCGGCGTGGCTCAGCGGCTGGAGAACCAGCCGCCCGCGGCGGCCAGGAAGGTGGCGCGGTCGAGGGCTCCGGCGCCCGCCGGAACCCGGGCGATCACCGGCACTCCGGTGATCGCCGGCAGGTCCTCGAGGTTGCAGCGCTCGGCCAGCTCAGGTTCCGCGGGCCAGGACCCGACGACCAGGCCTTCGATCGGCAGGCCTCGGGACCGGAGGGCCTCGACGGTGAGGCCGGTGTGGTTGAGGGTGCCGAGGCCGGCGCGGGTGACGACGACGAAGGCGAACGGAACATCCAGGTGGGCGGCGAGGTCGGCGAGGTTGTGGCCGGCCTCGTCGAGGCCTACCAGCAGGCCTCCTGCTCCTTCGACGATCACGGTGTCCCGGGAGGCGGCCAGGTCGGTGATCGATCCGGCCTGGGCCTTCACCGACGGCAGCGAGGCGCCTTCACGGCGCGCCGCGGTGGTGGGAGCGAGCGGGTCCCGAAGGCGCACACCTTCGTGCAGATCGGCCAGGCCGGTGAGGCGCTGGATCTCCTGCAGGTCGCCGGGTTCGCCGGCTGTCACGCCGGTCTGCGCCGGCTTCACCACCGCTACCGAGCCGGCTGCGGTGACTGCCAGGGCCGCAGTCACGACGGTCTTGCCTACGCCGGTATCTGTACCGGTGACGAAGAGGATCTTGGTCACGACACTTCCTGGATCGCGGCGACGACGACTTCGCAGGCGAGGTCGAGGTCGGGGGTGGACAGTCCGGCCTGCGCGGTGAGGCGGAGACGGCTGATGCCGTCGGGGACCGACGGTGGGCGGAACACGCCTACTCGTACGCCGTTGGCGAGGCACTGGCCGGCGGCTCGTACTGCTTCGCGCGGGCCCGGCATGGGAACGGAGACGACGGCTCCGCTGGAGGGTTCGACGCCACAAACTCTGGCCAGACGGGCTGCTGTCGTGTGGATTGCGGCGGGGCGGTCGGGCTCGGCTTGCAGGACACGCAAGGCAGCGAGGGCTGCTGCGCAGGCTGCGGGGGCCAGGCCGGTGTCGAAGATGAACGGGCGGGAGCGGTTGATCAGGTGGTTGCGCAGTACGGCGGGGCCGAGCACCAGGCCGCCTTGGCTGGCCATTGCCTTGGACAAGGTCATGGTGACGATCACGTGGTCGAGGCCGGCCAGGGAGGCTGCACTGACCGAGCCGCGGCCGTTTCCGGTGACGCCCAGGCCGTGAGCCTCGTCGACGACGAGGACCGCGCCGTGGTCTCGGGCCAGAGCTGACAGGGCGTCCAGGGGCGCGGCATCGCCCAGGACGCTGTAGACGGACTCGACCAGGATCAGGGCGTGCGGTTCGTTGCGCTCGGCAAGGGCTTTGCCGATCGCCTCGAGATCGTTGTGCGGGGTGACCTCGACCCGGGAGCGGGCCAGGCGGCAGGCGTCGACGAGCGAGGCGTGCACGTGTTCGTCGGAGACGAGCAGGGTGCCAGGGCCGCCGAGCGCGGTGATCACGCCCAGGTTGGCGAGATAGCCGGAGGAGAAGGCCAACGCCGATTCGTGCCCGGTGTACTCCGCCGACGCCGACTCCAGTTCCGCGTGCAGCGCGGTGGTTCCGGTCACCAGACGGGACGCGGTCGCACCGGTGCCCCACTCACGGACGGCGGCGACGGTCGCCTCCACCACGCGCGGATCGCGAGCCAGGCCGAGATAGTCGTTGCCGGCCAGGTCGACCAGTACCTCGTCCGGCTGCCGGGCGCGCAGTTGCCGCGTCAGCCCGCGCGCCTCCAACGCCACCGCCTTCGGCGCCAGCCACTCCTCCAGCATCAGTTGCCCTCGGCAATCGCTTCGGTGATCGCCGTGCTGATGGTGGCGATGTCCTCTTCCGTGCATGTGTACGGCGGCATCGTGTAGACCAGGTCGCGGAACGGCCGGACCCAGACGCCTCGGCGCAGTACGGCGTCGGTCATCCGTCGCAGGTCGACCGGTCCAGCAAGTTGCACGACTCCGACGGCACCGAGCACCCGCACGTCCTTCACCGCTGGCAACGAGGCCGCCGGAGCCAGTCCGGCCGACAGTCCGGCGGAGATCGAGGCGATCCGCGCGGACCAGTCCTGGGAGAGCAACAGGTCGATGCTCGCGAGGGAGACCGCGCAGGCGAGCGGATTGGCCATGAAGGTCGGGCCGTGCATGAGCGCCCCGCCCGGACCTCCCGACACGGTGTGCGCGACCTCCGTCGTACACAGCGTGGCAGCCATCGACAGGTAGCCCCCGGTCAGCGCCTTGCCGACACAGAGGATGTCCGGATCGATGCCGGCATGCTCGGCCGCGAACAGCGTTCCGGTACGGCCGAATCCGGTGGCGATCTCGTCCAGGATGAGCAGGAAGCCGTGCTCGTCGGCCAACTCCCGAAGCAACTTCAAGCAAGCCGGGCTGTACGGGGACATCCCGCCCGCGCCCTGCAGGATCGGCTCGACGACGATCGCCGCCACCTCGTCGCGGTGCCGCGCCGCGACCTGCCGCATCGTCGCGGCCCAGGCCAGGTACTCCGGGTCGTCGTCCGGCCGGTCGAAACCGGCGGGTGGTTGCGGCCCGAAGACCTGCTCCTTCAGCGATCCGGTGAACAGCGAGTGCATCCCGTTCACCGGGTCGCAGACACTCATCGGCGCGAAGGTGTCTCCGTGGTACCCGCCACGGACTGTCAGCATCCGGGTACGGTTCTGGTTGCCCCGGGCCCCTTGGTACTGCAGGGCGAGCTTGATCGCGACCTCGACCGACACCGACCCGGAGTCGCAGAAGAACACGTGCCGGATCGGCTCCGGGGTGATCTCCACCAGCCGCTCGGCCAGCCGGACCGCCGGCTCGTGGGTGAGCCCGCCGAACATCACGTGGCTGAAGTCGTCGACCTGTGCCTTCAGCGCCGCATCGAGCACCGGGTTGCGGTAGCCGTGGATCATGCACCACCACGACGCCATCGCGTCGATCGCCTCGACCTCGCCACCGGCACCGTCGTCGAGCCGTAGCCGGACCCCGTCGGCACCTCGCACCAGGTGCAGGGGCGCCGGGTCGATCAGCGACGAGTAGGGATGCCAGAGCAGGGTGGCATCGGCGGCGAGGAGTTCGCGACCGGCCCCCGGTTCTGGCCGTCGCCGCGCGTTGACCGATCGTGACACCGTTTCCTGCCTTCGTCCTGAGGATTCACCACAGTAATCGGTGGCCGCGGCCGACTGCGGCGCGGGCGGTCAGGATGTGGGCGGGATCTCGGGCCGGCGATCAGCCCAGGGTGCCGGCCGTCGCGATGTGCAGCGTGACGGCGTCGGGGTGCAACCGCCGCCGGGCCAGCGCGGTCACGGCCCTGGCCTGGCCGACGGACTCGTCGCGGACCCACTGGACCGGCGCGGCCAGCCCGATCCGGCCGACCTCCGAGGCGACGTCCAGGAAGTGCCGCGACTCCGGCACCGTCCACGGCCGCTCCCTCTCCCAGCTGACCGCCTCCCCCGTCCGCGGAGGTTGTTGCCATTGGCCCCTGCCGTCGCGCTGATTGCCGTAGATCAGCCGGCCGTCCGGACGCAGGACCGCGGCCCGATCGGCGAAGTCTCCCGTGTCGATCAGCTCGGCGGCCCGCAGTACGCCCTGGTAGCCGGCGTCGTGCCTGGCCGGCGGCGTGAGCCGGCCGAAGCCGAACTCCTCCAGCGCCCGCATATGCCGTTCCAGTACGCCGAGCCGGCTCTGCGCCTCGTGCACCGCGAGCACCGCGATCTCGACCTGGAAGCCGGCCGCCTTGAACCGGCGGGCCGACTCGGCGAAGGCGCTCGGGTCGAGCAGTTCGGTCTCGACGATCCCGTCGTAGCGCTGCTGGATCGTCAACGCCTCGGCCGCGGCCAGCCACCGCCGGCCGTCGGGCTGGACATCCTTGTCGGCCGTGGTGGGCACGTCGGTGATCGGTTCGTACAGACGCGGGTGGTAGGCCTCGAAAGCCGGAGCGCTGAGGATCACCGGCCGGCCACGGCGACGCAGGACCGCCTCGGCGAGTTTGGTGACCGTGGCCTTGCCGTCGCCGGGCTGGCCACAGACGAAGACCACGATCGGCTGCTGCTGCGGGCTGCCGGTGAGCCGGTCGGGCACGATCCGGTCCCGGAAGATCCGGTCGCTCTCGGCCTGGTCGAGCTGGTACCGGTGTTCACCGGCCGACTCGGTCACGCGGTTTCACCTCCGTCCGCGTGCGCTTCCCGCTCGCCTTCGGTTTCGTCCTGATCGTCGCCGTCGCCGTCGCCGTCATCGCCGTCGCCGTCATCGCCGTCGCCGTCGCCGTCATCGCCGTCGCCGTCGCCGTCATCGCCGTCGCCGTCGCCGTCGCCGTCATCGCCGTCGCCGTCGCCGTCGCCGTCGCCGTCGGCGGCATCGTCCGCGTCGTCGGCTTCGTCCAGGTCTTCGTCGTCGTCGTCTTCGTCGACGCTCAGCAGCTTGTCGGCGGCGGCCCGGATGCGCTTGACCTCGCGACCATCCAGCGGTGTCAGTTCGCTGCCGCGCGCGGACCAGGCCACCTGCTCGGCGCGCCAGCCCGCGATTGCCTCGGAGTCGGGCTCGGCCGCGGACTCCTCCTGCGCGATCAGGTGCGCGTAGTACCCGACGGCCTGCCGGATCGCCTCCTGCGCAACCTCGTACGAGACCGCCTGCGGCGCCGACCAGGCCGCCGTACCGAGCCCGGCCAGCACGTTGACGGCGGTGTCGTTGACCACCCCAGAACTCTAGCCGCCGGCTGGGTCGCCGGCATCCGCCACCGGCGTCCGGATGACCCTCTCCGTGGCTACGTTTTCCGGTGTTCCGGACGAGCCGGGAACCGGGCGCCGGAACTCGACGTCTGTTCGGACGACAAGCTTTCGACAGAGGAGCTCAACGATGGCCTTCGGTAAGAACGGCAAGCCCGGCAAGGAACACACCACCAGCACGAGCAAGAACACCAAGGGCAAGCACCAGGCCGGTCAGGCCCGCGCGCAGGCCGACCAGCAGCGCAACCCGAACCCGAACACCAGGGCCGGCCGCAACATCATCGCGAAGAAGAAAGAGGGCGGCAAGGGCAAGTGAGCCCTGCCCCCTGAAGCAGCCGCAGAGGGCGGCTCCGGCAGAAGGGACCACCGATGGCCTTCGGCAGGAACACGAACAAGGGCAAGGACGAGCCGGCCGGCGGGCACGACAAGAACAAGCGCCCGTCGAGCCAGGAGAAGCACGAGCGCGGTGACGAACGGCGCGGTCGCGACCAGGGTGGCGAGAAGGGTGACGCTCGCCGCAAACCCAACCCGAACAAGCGGAACAGAGGCACCGGGCGCGGCTGAGCAGAACAGAGCCGGCAGGCGCGCACGGCGTTCCTGCTCGAGGCCGGGGGGATGCCCCCGGCCGTTCTGGTTCGCTCAGGGAATGTGAGACCGCGCGGGCGTCGCGCTGGCAGCTTCTCGTTCGGGTCAGCGCGGCTTGGGGCCGCGGGGTTTGCCCTGGCGGGGCTGGCCGCCGGCCCCACGACCGCCCGAGCGGCCCGCGGAACCACGACCCCCCGAGGACTTCGCGCCACCCGCAGATCTCGAGCCCCCGGCGGGCTTCCCGCCACCCGCTGATCTTGCGGAACCGGCGCTCTTCGCGCCATCAGCACTCTTCGCGCCGCCGGCAGGCTTGCCGCCGCCCGCGGACCTCGGCCCACCAGCTGTCTTTGATCCCCCAGCTGTCTTCGATGCACCAGCCGCCTTCGCACCGCCGGCGGGCTTGGGGGCAGGCGCTGTCAGGGCTGCTCGGACCGCCGCGAAGGCATCCCGCTCGCTGCGCACCAGCTTGACGCCGGCGAGCTTCCCGATCGCCGAGCGCTGCCGCCGGGTGTGGGTGCGGATCCGCTCGACCACCCGGTCGCGCACCTCCGCCAGGTCGGCGGCGCCCAGGTTCTCCACCGCCTTGCCACGCTCCAGCGCGAGGTCGAACCATTCGGTGTAGCCATGGGTGTGGACGACCTGGTTCGGCGAGTCCTGACCGAGTCCGCGGTACTGCGCCAGGACGTCGTAACGCTCGTCGAGGCCGAGCACCTCGTCCCGCAGACCACGCTCGACCTGGTGGTCGTAGGTCTCCGCCACCCGGCGATCGATGTCCGCGGCGGGACGGTCCACCCCGAGCACCACCTGCCGCGCGGCCACCGAGGTGTTCGCGCGCTCAGGGTCGTTGCCCATGGCATGCGCCAGCGCGTTCACGATCGCTTCGTAGTTGTTCTCGTGGATCTTGGCCGCGGCCGTCCGGTCCAGCCGCGTCAGTACGGCGTACGCGTCCTCGGCCATGCTGCGGGGGAAGTCCCGCCGGACGGTGTTGCGCGCCTCGGCGACCGCGTCCACCTCCCAGCCCTCCAGCAGCGAGCGGACGTAGACGCTCGTGCCGCCGACGATCACCGGGACGCCGCCGGACTTCCAGCAGTCGTCCATGTGTTTGCGGGCCTCGGAGACGAAGGTCTCCAGCTCCAGCTTCCGCACCGGCTCGGTGACGTCGAGCATCGTGTGCGGGACCCCGCGCATCTCCTCCGGCGTCGTCTTGCTGGTGCCGATGTCCATGTAGCGGTAGACCTGGCGGGAGTCGGCCGAGACGACCATCGGGGCGAGCCCGAGCTCGTCCCGGATCCGCAGGCACAGGTCGATCGACACCGCGGTCTTGCCCGCCGAGGTCGGTCCGTAGAGAGCGACCAGCAGGCGAGGGACGGCGTCGGGCATGTTTCAACCCTACCGCGCCGGACTCCGCTCTCCGGCCGAGTTCAGCTCACCGTGCACGGAGCAGCGCGCGGTCCACTCCATCGGGCTGACCTGCACGATCATCCGGCGCCGGCACTCGGCGCAGTACCGGGGCGGCTCCAGGGCGAGCGCCCGGCGGCAGTCGTCGTGACCGCCGCCGGCCAGTTCCCGGCCGCAGTGACCGCAGTACGGCGCGGCCGGACCGTCAGCTGCGGTCATAGCGTCTTCTGGAGTTCCTTCACCGGCATCTTCAGCTCGGCCAGCAGGTCCAGGTCGGCAGTCGCCGAACGTCCCAGCGTCGTCAGGTAGTTGCCGACGATGACGGCGTTGATGCCACCGAGCAGGCCCTCGCGGGTGCCGAGGTCGCCCAGGGTCAGCTCCCGGCCACCGGCGTACCGCAGGACGGTCCTCGGCATCGCCAGCCGGAACGCGGCGATCGTGCGCAGCGCGTCCTTGCCGGCCATGATCTCCATGTCGCCGAACGGCGTGCCCGGGCGCGGGTTGAGGAAGTTCAGCGGCACCTCGTGCGGCTCCAGCTCGGCCAGCTGCGCGGCGAGCTCGGCGCGCTGCTCCAGCGACTCGCCCATCCCGACCAGACCGCCGCAGCACAGCTCCATGCCGGACTCGCGCACCATCAGGCAGGTGTCCCAGCGCTCCTCGAAGGAGTGCGTGGTGACCACGTCGCCGAAGTACGAGCGGGCCGACTCCAGGTTGTGGTTGTAGCGGTGCACGCCCATCGCCTTGAGCTCGTCCACCTGCTCCTGGGTCAGCATCCCGAGCGAGCAGGCGATGTTGATCTCGACCTCGGCGCGGATCGCCTCGATGCCGGCCTTCACCTGCGCCATCAGCCGGGCGTCCGGACCGCGGACGGCGGCGACGATGCAGAACTCGGTCGCACCGGTCTTCGCGGTCTCCTTGGCGGCCTCCACCAGCTCCGGGATGTTCAGCCAGACCGCGCGGACCGGCGAGGTGAACTGGCCGGACTGGGAGCAGAAGTGACAGTCCTCGGGGCAGCCGCCGGTCTTCAGCGAGATGATCCCCTCGACCTCGACCTCCTCACCGCACCACTTGACCCGGACTTCGTGGGCCAGCGCGAGCAGGTCGTCCAGCTGCTCGTCCGGCGAGCGCAGTACCTCGACCAACTGCTCCTGGGTGAGGCCGATCCCTTGCTCCAGAACCTGCTCACGGGCAACCTCGAGGATGTCGGTCATTGTTCTCCTGCCTGATCGGACGGTCGGCTCACAGTAAGGCAGGCCCAGCGTCGGCGCTGCGAGGGGCGTCACGGCCCGGAAAAAACTTTTTCGGAATCTCGTAACCCCTGGTGAACGGCCTCGTTGATGTGTGCAGAGGCGGTGAACGCAAGAACACCACTTCTCGATTACGAGGAGCGACTGAAAGGTCGCACATTACGAACAGCACGCAGAGTGATTACGGTCACCGCGCAGAGGTCGAAATGGCTCGAATCGGTAGTAGAGTGAGGATCACGAGCTCGGGTCGCCAGCTATGGTTGGCGACCCGATCCCAAAGCGCCGGGCGCCTCACCCCGGCTTGAGAAGGCCCCTTGGGAAACGATTTGGGCGGAAACGTTCCCGAGGGGTCTTCTCCCTTTTGTGAGAAAGGCTCAGGAGAAATCCTGAGCCTTTTTCATTTCCCCCGGACTTGGTTGACTGCCCGGTAACCTCACGGATTACCGGGCCTTGCCGTCAGTGCGTCACGGTTGCGTTACAGCGCGTTCCGGACCGGTGATCTCGACAATAGGAAGTCGCAGTGCTCCGGGAGCTTCGGCGGGCACCACCGGCTTGCGCGGTGTGACCGCCGCCACCCTCCGGTACTCCGATCCGGGCGCCGGCCGACTGTCCTCGTCGCCCTTGTTGGGCCAGAAGGACAACGCCCGCTCGGCCTGCGCCGTGATGGTCAGCGACGGGTTGACGCCCAGGTTCGCCGAGATGGTCGAGCCGTCCACGATGTGCAGCCCCGGATGCCCGTAGACCCGGTGGTACGGATCGACCACGCCGGTCGCGGCGGAGTCGCCGATCGCGCAGCCGCCGATGAAGTGCGCCGTCATCGGCACGTTGAACGGTTCGCCGATGGTGCCACCCGGCGTACCGCCCATCAGCTTGGCCATCCGGCGGACCACCTCGTTGGCGACCGGGATCCAGGACGGGTTCGGGGCGCCGTGGCCCTGTTTCGAGGTCAGCCGCCAGCGGCCGAACCGGTCCCGCTTGCCGAAGGTGGTGATCGAGTTGTCCTCGGTCTGCATCACCAGCGCGATCACGGTCCGCTCGGACCAGTGCTTCAGGTCGTACAGCCGGCGCAGGTTCTTGCGCTGGACACCCAGCTCGCGCAGCCAGGTGCGCCAGCGTGGCCGGTCGCCGCCGCCATCGGTCAGGACGGTCTGCAGCAGCGACATCACGTTGCTGCCGCGGCCGTACCGGACCGGCTCGATGTGGGTGATGTCGTCGGGGTGGAACGACGAGGTGATCGCGACGCCACGGGAGTAGTCGACGTCCCGGTCGCGGGCGATGGCTCCGAGCAGCGACTCGGAGTTCGTCCGGGTCAGCACGCCGAGCCGGTCGGACAGGTGCGGCAGCTTGCCCTGGTCCTTCATCCGGTGCAGGAGCTTCGCGGTGCCGAGGGCGGAGGCAGCGAAGATCACCTGCTGGGCGGTGAACCTGCGGACCAGCTTCCGGTTCGACGTCCGCCGGGTCTCGATCGCGTAGCCGCCGCCGGGCAGCTCCTCGACCGACGTCACCGTGGTCATCGGATACACCTGGGCGCCGGCCTTCTCGGCCAGGTACAGGTAGTTCTTGGTCAGCGTGTTCTTGGCGTTGTGCCGGCAGCCGGTCATGCACTCGCCGCAGTCGGTGCAGCCCGAACGCCGGGGACCGGCACCACCGAAGAACGGGTCGTCCACCTCGACGCCGGGCTCACCGAAGAACACGCCGACCGGGGTCGGATGGAAGGTGTCCCCCACCCCCATGTCGTCGGCGACCTGCTTCATCACCTTGTCCGCCGGGGTGAAGCCGGGATAGGTGGTGACGCCGAGCATCCGCTTCGCCTGGTCGTAGTACGGGGCGAGCTCGCTTCGCCAGTCGGTGATGTGGGCCCACTGCTTGTCGGCGTAGAACGCGCGCGGCGGCTCGTACAGGGTGTTGGCGTAGACCAGGCTGCCGCCGCCGACCCCGGCGCCGGACAGGATGATCACGTCGCGCAGCGCGCTGATCCGCTGGATGCCGTACATGCCGAACTTCGGTGCGAAGAGAAACCGCTTGGTGTCCCAGGAGTTCTTCGCGAACCCCTGGTCCTCGAACCGCGGCCCGGCCTCCAGGACCCCGACGTCGTAGCCCTTCTCGACCAGTCTCAGCGCACTCACACTGCCGCCGAATCCCGATCCGATCACGATGACGTCGTGGTCATGGATCATGCTCGGCCCAGTTTCTTCAGCACTCGCAGGGCTCCGGTCATCAGTTCGGCGTAGGCCTCGTCCTTGAGTCCGTGCGAGGCGGCGATCGGGAGCACCCGCTGGGTGGCGATCGCCTGCGGGTCGACGTACCGGCGGAGGCCTTCGGCGCCCTGGCGGCGGCCGAGGCCGGAGGAGCGCATCCCGCCCATCGGGGTGTCGATCGAGCCGAAGGTGGCGGCGTAGCCCTCGTTGACGTTGACGGTGCCGGCCACCAGCTGGGCCGCGATCGCGCGGCCGCGACGGCCGTCCTTGGTCCAGACGCTCGCGTTCAGCCCGTACTCCCCCTCGTTGGCCCGCGCGATCGCCTCGGCCTCGTCGGAGAACCGGTAGACCGAGACCACCGGCCCGAACGTCTCGTGGTCGAAGCACTCCATCTCCGGGGTCACTCCGGACAGCACGGTCGGCTCGTAGAAGAGCGGGCCGATGTCGGGTCGCGCCTTCCCGCCGGCCAGTACGACGGCACCGCGATCGCGCGCGTTGTCGACGTGCCGGCTGACCGTGTCGAGCTGGGCCTTGGAGATGAGCGAGCCCATGTCGACGTCCCAGCCCGTACCGGCCGAGAGCTTGATCCGCTTCACCCGGTCGACGAACGCGGTGACGAACGCGTCGTAGACCTGGTCGGCGACGTACAGCCGCTCCATCGAGACGCACAACTGACCAGCGCTGGCGAAGCACGCCCGGACCGCGCCCTCGGCCGCACGGTTCACGTCGGCATCGCGCAGCACGAGCATCGGGTTCTTGCCGCCGAGCTCGAGACTGCAGCCGATCAGGCGTTCGCCGGCCTGCTTGGCGACCAGCTTGCCGGTCTTGGTCGAGCCGGTGAAGCAGATGTAGTCGGCGTTCTGGATGAGCGCGCCGCCGACCGTCGGGCCGTCGCCGTTGACCGGCTGCCAGGCGTCGCGCGGCAGGCCTGCTTCGTAGAGCAGTTCGATCGCGCGCAGCGCGGTCAGCGGGGTCTGGCTGTCCGGCTTGTGTACGACGGTGTTGCCGGCCATGATCGCCGGCAGTCCGTCGGCCATCGCCATGCTGAGCGGATAGTTCCAGGGCGAGATGATGCCGACGACACCCTTCGGCACGAACCGCTGCTCGGCTCGGGTGAGCACCGGGAACATGCCCAGCTTGCGCTGCGGCGCGAGCAGTTCGGGGCCCTTGCGGCCGTAGTACCGGGCGGTCAGCGCGACGTGCGCGACCTCCTCGAAGGCCTGCTTGCGCGCCTTGCCGGACTCGACGATCACCAGGTCGACGAGTTCGTGCCGGTGGTCCAGCACCAGGTCGTGGTAGCGCAGCAGGATGGCGGCGCGATCGGCGATCGAGGTGCCCTTCCAGCTCCGCTGCGTCTTGCGCGCGGACCGGACCGCGGCCAGTACGTCGTCCGGATCGGACAGCGGCAACTCGGCCACCGGTTGCCCGGTCGCCGGCGCGTAGGAGGTGCGGGTTCCCGCCGAGGCGCGCAACAGACCGGCCAGCCGGCGGATCACCGACTGGTCGGTGGCGTACGACGCGGTCGGGTCGAGCTCGGGGTCGGCCGGGATCGAGGTCTGCTCGCTCATCCACCCAGGCTACCTGCCGGTAACAGCTTGTGTCAGTAGCGCGACTGGTGCCCGGCAGCACCCGGGTGCCACGGCACTGATGTTCCGGCGCCGAACGCACACATGTTGACGGCTGTTGGCGCTAGGGTGAGCGATTGAACCTGTGAAGGGGTGGAACGTAGAGATGGTGGACAGCGGGGGGCTCTGGACGCCCCCTGAGGACGAACTCGGCGAGGCTCTGCAGACGGCCCAGGTGCTGATCGAGGAGGGTCGCGCCGACGAGGCCGGGCCTTATCAGCAACGTGTCATCGAGCTGGCCAGGGAGCGGGCCGGGGATCGCCCCGACCACTACGAGGCCAAGCACCTGATGGCGGCGACGCAGTACGAGCTGGCCGGCTCCCTGAACGCCTCGGGCCGGCACGAGGAAGCGCTTGCCGCGCTGCACGAGGCCCAACTCGGGTACACCGAGCTGAGCGATGCCGGCGTACTGGACAGCACCTCGCTGCTGGCCGACGTCCGGGCTCGGCGTGCGATGACGCAGGCGCATCGTGGCCGCGGGGCCACCGCGGTCCTGGAGATGGACGGCGCGGTGATCGCCTACGGCCAACTGGTCGGCGGCAAGGACGGCATCCTGCACCAGCCCGACTTCGCCCGGGTGCTCGCGATGAACGCCCTGATCCTGCGCCGGTACGGCGATCCGGCGCTGGCCGTCGCCTCCGCCGACGCGGCCACCCAGCTGTTCCTCCAACTGGCCGACCAGATCAACGCCAGCTCACAGTCCCTGACGTACGCGCGCTACCTCTGCTCGGCGACCGCCGTCTCGGCCGACATCCACGCCGCCAACGGCCGGCTGGATCTCGCACTGGAGGCCGACGAGGTCGGCCTGACCACCGCCGACACGCTGGCCGACTCGGAGTCGGCGACGGACCTGCGCACGCTGGTCGCCGCTCTCACCCGCAAGGGCAAGCATCTCGGGATCGTCGGCCGCGTGCTCGAGGGCGAGAACTGCCTGCGGACGGCGCACGCGACCGATCCGGCTACAGCCGCCCTGGTCGCGGAGGAGCTGGATCGCGGCATCCCGCCGTCACTGACCACAGCGCTGGAGACGGCCGAGATCAAGCTCGGGCCGTACGAGCAGTACTTCCGGCTGGTGGCGCTGAGCGAGCCGGCGCCGGGAATGACCCTGGCGACGGTCTCCGGCCGGACCGATCCCGAGTCGGCCGCGGTCCGGGCCACCGAGCTGGCCGAACTGGTCCGCCCGATGCTCGCGCACGACACCGAGGCGGCGCTGACGCTGGGACTCGAGGCGCACTACCTGTTCGCGATCTCGTCGGAGCGCGAGTCGCACCGGATGCGGTACGAGACCAGTACCTACGCCCCGATCTGGGCCAAGGTGCTGCTCGACATCTCCGGCGCGTACCACGCGAGCGGGCAGATCGAGATGGCGCTCGACCTAGCCGGCTGGAGTGCCGAGGTCGCGACCGCGCTGATCCCGTTCACGATGACGGATCTCGAGATGAAGGTGCTGGCCGGCGCCTGCCTGCGGCACCACGGTGATCTGCTGGCCGCGAAGGGCGACTTCACCGGGTCACAGGACGCGCACGAGGCCGCCGCGCAGTTGTAGTTCCCGGCAGTCCCGCCCAGCAGTCGTAGCTGCTAGGAGTCCTGCAGGCCACGGTTCTCGGCGTGCAGGGCGCCGACGAAGAGGCCGGCCTCCAGCTCCGTCATGCCGGTCTCGCTGACCACCAGCGCGGTGGCCTGGTGCAGGTCGCCTGCCGCCTTGAGCGCACGGGTCCGCTCGGCCAGATTGTTGCCGGGCACCCGCAGTACCGGAGTGTCTGTCACCGGCGGGACGTAGCGGCCGAGCTGGATGTCGTCGACCAGGTCCTTCGCGTGCTTCAGGTGGATCCCGGTCCGGTCCCGCACGTACTTGACCGCGACCACCTTCTTCTTGGTGGTGAGCAGAAAACGGATCTGGTCGACGTCCTCCGAGGTCAACCGGGTCCGCGCCTCGGCCTGCACCACGTTGTCGACCTCGGTACGGCGGCTGCTGAACAGTCCCATGCGACCAATCCTTCCAGATCCATCCATTCCAGGTCGTCGCCAAGCTACCTGGTCAGCGCGTCCCGGCCAGGACCCGATCGACAACTGCCCAGGACTGCCCGCCGAAGGCCCGGTCGGCCACCTCGGTGCCGCCGCGGGCCATCCGCTGCCCGGCGGTCTTGACGTCCTCGCCCGGAAACACGATCCGGTGCCCGGCCGCGCCGTTGACCAGCACCTGGGTGAGCAGGTTGCCGCGCCGCAGCGCGAGCTGCTCCGCGAACCGTACCGACGGCCAGAGCTGGTCGTCACCACCGGCGAGCAGCAGGAGGTCGCCCTTGAACCGCTCGACCGGAATCTGCGCCGCCTCGGCCTGGGCGGCGTACCGCTCGAGCGACCGGCAGTAGAGCCCGAGGTAGCTCGGCGGATCGTCGGCCGGCTCCCAG
Organism: Kribbella sp. CA-293567; assembly: GCF_027627575.1. Taxonomy (NCBI): domain Bacteria; kingdom Bacillati; phylum Actinomycetota; class Actinomycetes; order Propionibacteriales; family Kribbellaceae; genus Kribbella; species Kribbella sp. CA-293567. Next base: position 1,376,076 of record NZ_CP114065.1, on the reverse strand, counting down.
TCGGGATCGAACGGCACGAACGGCAGCGGTTCGCCCTGCCGGGTGAACATCGAGGTCTGCTCGCCGGCTCCGATCCAGCCCCACACGTGGGCGCCGGGCGCGATCGCGACCACGGCGTCGACGCGCTCGTCGAAGCTGCCGAGCAGCAACGCGGCCACGGCGCCGTAGGACATGCCCATCACGGTCAGCCGGTCGTTGCGATCAGCCAACTCGTCCAGCGGGAAGGACTCCAGCGGGATCTCGCTGATCGGCCCGTCGAACCACTGCGGCGCGACGACGTCGTACCCGGCGGCCCTGAGGACAGCCGCACGGTCGAGATCGGGCTTCCCGCTCGACCCGTGCAGCAGCAGGACGCCGGTGGTCAACCGACGACCACCTCGACCCGCTGGAACTCCTTGAGCTCGGTGTAGCCGGTGGTCGCCATCGCGCGCTTGAGGGCGCCGACCAGGTTCATCGTGCCGTCCGGAACGAAGGACGGGCCGAACAGGATCTGCTCCATCGTGCCGCTGACGCCGAACTCGACGCGCTCGCCACGGGGCAGGTCGGCGTGCCAGGCCTCGGCACCCCAGTGGAAGCCACCGCCGGGAGCGTCGCTCGCGCGGGCCAGCGGAGAGCCGACCATCACGGCATCGGCGCCACAGGCGATCGCCTTGGCCAGGTCGCCGGAGCGACCGACCGAGCCGTCTGCGATGACATGCACGTACCGACCGCCGGACTCGTCCATGTAGTCGCGCCGGGCAGCAGCAACGTCAGCGACAGCACTAGCCATCGGTACGGCGACGCCGAGCACCTTGCGGGTCGTGTGGGCGGCACCGCCACCGAAGCCGACCAGTACGCCGGCCGCGCCGGTCCGCATCAGGTGCAGCGCGGCCTGGTGCGTCGCGCAGCCACCGACGATCACCGGCACGTCGAGGTCGTAGATGAACTGCTTGAGGTTCAGCGGCTCGGCCTGGCCCGAGACGTGCTCGGCCGACACCGTCGTACCGCGGATGACGAACAGGTCGACCCCCGCGTCCACGACGTGCTTGGCGAACTGCTTCGTCCGCTGCGGCGACAGCGCACCGGCCACGGTCACGCCGGAGTCGCGGATCTCCTGCACCCGCTGGGAGATCAGCTCGGGCTTGATCGGCGCCGAGTAGATCTCCTGCAGCCGGACGGTCGCCCGCTCCTTGCCGAGAGTGGTGATCTCCTCCAGCAGCGAGGTCGGATCGTCGTACCGGGTCCAGAGGCCCTCGAGGTTCAGTACGCCGACCCCGCCGGCCTTGCCGATCGCGATCGCGGTGGCCGGCGACATCACCGAGTCCATCGGCGCGGCCAGGATCGGCAACTCGAACCGGTACGCGTCGATCTGCCAGGCGACCGAGACCTCCTCGGGGTCGCGGGTCCGCCGCGACGGCACGATCGCGATGTCGTCGAACGCGTAGGCCTGCCGCCCGCGCTTCGCGCGGCCGATCTCGATCTCGGTCATGGGGTCACCTTACCGAGGTGACCCCCTGACGACAGCGGGCAGGGAGGTCAGCCGGTTTGGCGGACGGTGTTGTAGTAGGTGTCGGCGATGAAGTCGCACGGACCACGGTGCGGGTTGTCGGAGGCGAACGCCCAGGCGCACTGTTCGTGCATCAGATTGAAGAACAACCGGTCGCAGGCATAGGTGTTCTTGCCGCCGGCCTCCTCGCACATGTCATGCCGGGCGCAGGGCCCGCGGAAGTCGACGTGCGAGCCGGGCGGTACGTACGGGACGTCCGGTGACAGCGTGCAGTAGTCGTGCCAGGCACCCCGGCTGGTGTCGTAGACGTAGTTCGACGGGATCGGCACGAAGGCCGCGTACGCCGGGACCAGGGAGAAGCCGAGCGAGGCGGTCAGCGCCAGCAGGAAGAGTGAGATCCTGCGGATGACCGCCCCTCGGCGGGAGGTTCGGATCGGCGGAGTCTGGTCGTGAGTTCGGTCGAGCGTGCTTGATGACATCGAGCGCACCTTCCAACAGACGACGAGCTGGGTCGGTCACCCATTCTCGTCCTGTTGCGCGGCACACACCTTCGGAGGGCGTGGCGCGGACCGTAAATCAGTGACCGTCAGCGGCCGGAGTAGTTCGGGGCCTCGACCGTCATCTGGATGTCGTGCGGGTGCGACTCCTGCAGGCCGGCCGAGGTGATCCGGACGAAGACGCCTTTGTCCTGCAGCTCCGCGACGGTGCGCGATCCGCAGTACCACATCGACTGGCGCAGGCCGCCGATCAACTGGTGCGCGACGGCCGACAGCGGGCCGCGGTACGGCACCTGGCCCTCGACGCCCTCGGCGATCAGCTTCTCGTCGCTGCCGACGTCGCTTTGGAAGTAGCGGTCCTTCGAGTACGACTTGCGCAGGCCGCCGGACTGCATCGCGCCGAGCGAGCCCATCCCGCGGTACGCCTTGAACTGCTTGCCGTTGATGAAGACCAGGTCGCCGGGCGACTCCTCGCAACCGGCCAGCAGCGAGCCGAGCATCACGGTGTCCGCGCCGGCGACCAGCGCCTTGGCGATGTCACCGGAGTACTGCAGGCCGCCGTCACCAATCACCGGTACGCCGGCCGGCTTGCAGGCCAGGGACGCCTCGTAGATCGCGGTGACCTGCGGGACTCCGACACCGGAGACTACGCGCGTCGTACAGATCGAGCCCGGGCCCACGCCCACCTTGACGCCGTCGGCACCGGCGTCGACCAGCGCCTGGGCACCGGCGCGGGTGCCGACGTTGCCACCGACGATGTCCACGCCGCGGGTGGCCGGGTCGGCCTTGAGCTTGCGGATGATGTCGAGCTGGGCCTGCGAGTGACCGTGCGCGGTGTCGACCACAAGAACGTCGACGCCGGCCTCGATCAGCGTCATGCCGCGCTTCCAGGCCTCACCGAAGAAGCCGATCGCGGCACCGACCACCAGCCGCCCGGAGGCGTCCTTGGTGGCGAGCGGGAACTGGTCGCGCTTGACGAAGTCCTTCAGCGTGATCAGGCCGGTCAGCTTGCCGGCCTCGTCGACCAGCGGCAGCTTCTCGATCTTGTGCCGGCTGAGCAGCTTGATCGCGTCGTCGGCGCTGATCCCCTGCGGCCCGGTGACCAGCGGCTGCCGCGTCATCACCTCGTGGATCGGCCGGCTCGGGTCGTTCTCGAAGCGCATGTCGCGGTTGGTGACGATGCCGACCAGGACGCCGGCGTTGTCGACCACGGGCACGCCGGAGATCCGGTACTGCCCGCAGAGCGCGTCGGCCTCGCCGATGGTCGCGTCCGGGCCGATGGTGATCGGCTGGGCGATCATGCCGGACTCGGAGCGCTTGACCAGGTCGACCTGCTGGGCCTGGTCCTCGATCGAGTTGTTGCGGTGCAGCACGCCCAGACCGCCCTGACGGGCCATCGCGATCGCCATCCGCGCCTCGGTGACGGTGTCCATCGCGCTGGAGACCAGCGGGATGTTCACCTCGATGTTGCGGCTGACCCGGGACTTGGTGACGGCCTCCGACGGGATCACGTCGGACTCGTTCGGTTGCAGCAGCACGTCGTCGAACGTCAGGCCGAGGACGGCGAACTTGTCGGGAACTCCAGCGGGTGTGATGTCCATGAGGAAGGCAAGCACCTTTGCACGGCGAGAACGGGGCCCCATCCTATGCCGCGGCTGCCCGCCGTCCCGAATCGGTCCTGCTCAGCCGGTCAAGTGATCCCCTGCGGCGGGGACCACTTGCCGGCCGCGTGCCCTGTTCGGCTTCGGTCAGCGGTCGGTCATCGGGTTGTTCAGCAACCCGAGGATCTGCCGGATGGTGACCGGTGCCACCGAGCCGTGCGCCCGCGCGATCGCGGCGTGCCGGCCCTCGGCGTAGTGGCCGCTGGAGTGCTTGCCCTTCGCGTACTGCGACCTGGCCCAGCCCAGCGCCGGCTTGGTCCCGGCGTGCTTGCCCTTGCCCGAGAAGCCCCTGCCGACGTACTGCTGCAGCCGCTCGGGGTCCTTGACCGGAGTGCTGGTCTGGATCGGCCGAAGCGGAAGGACGCTGTCGACGAGGTCCTTGACCGGGTCGGCCGGCTTCTGGTCGCCCTGGTCACCGGTCTGGTTGCCCGTCTCGGGGCTCGGCTGGTCGCCACTGGGCTTGTCGTCGCCGGGCTTGTCGTCGCCGGGCTTGTCGTCGCCGGGCTTGTCGTCGCCGGGCTTGTCACCAGGCTGGTCGTCGCCCTGCGGGTCACCGGTCTGGTCGCCACCCGGGGAGGTCTGCTCGCCGCCGTTGTCGCCGGTGCCGGGGCTCGGCACTGACGGCGGTGGGGTGACCGGAGCGCTCGGCGTACCGCCGCCCGGCAGCTCGCCCGGGTTCCCGGTCGACCCGTTGTTGTCGCCACCCGGGGCCGGAGTGGTGGGCGGCGTACTCGGTGGGTTCGTCGGTTCCGTGGTCGGCGGGTTCGTCGGCTCGGTCGTCGGCGGGTTCGTCGGTTCCGTGGTCGGCGGGTTCGTCGGCTCGGTCGTCGGCGGGTTCGTCGGCTCCGTGGTCGGCGGGTTCGTCGGCTCGGTGCTGGGTTCGGTGGTGGGCTGCTCGACCGGAGTCTCCGGCTGGACCGGCTTCTCCTCCGGCGCGACCGGCGGCGGCACGACCGGCGTCTCGATCAGCAACTGCTGCTCGCTCTGCGGCATCGCGCGGGCCAGCGGCGGCTTCGCCGCGGACATCACGGCGGCCTCCGGCTCGGTGGCGACCTCGGCGGCGTCCTTCGCCTTCTCGCCGGCCACCCGCTCTGCGGCCTGGGCCTGGAAGTTCTTCGAGACCTTGACGATCTTGGTCTTGTCGACCACCGGCAGACCCTCGAGCTGGTCCTTCGGGAAGCTCGTCTCGTCCCGCAGGCCGTCGACGACCTTCTCGATCACCTTCTCGTACGGCGACAGCGGGTCGCCGTTGACGGCCGCGGCCACGCCGGAGACCGACAACGCGGCCACCGCGGCGACACCGAAAGCCAGGCTCCGCGCCGCCATCTTGCGGGCGAACGGATCCGTCACCGGGTTCAGGGCGGCACAGCGCGCCAGGAAACTCTCCGGATCGTCGATCGTCTCCACCGGGAGCTCGTCCTCGACCTCCACCGCCAGCCGCAGACCGGCCAGCAGCTTCAGGGCCGGGTCGTGCTCGCCCGCCTCCCAGGCGGACTCCCCACCGGCTGCAAGCAGGTCGAGCAGCGCGTCATCGGCCTCTATCGCTTCTAGATCAAAACGGTCAGCCATGTCGCTCCTCCCCTGCCCCTCGTTCCGACTTTGCCTCATGCCCCACAAACCCCCTGAGCGTGTTCAACGCCCGATGCTGTGCGACCCTCACCGCCCCCGGTGTCATCCCCAGTGCCCGGCCGGTCTCCTCGGCTGACATCCCCGCTACCACCCGGAGCCGCAGGATCTCCCGCAACTTCTCCGGCAATCTGTCCAGCAACCCCACGATGTGCTGGACCTCCGAATGTCTGACCGCGTGCTCCTCCGGCGTCGGCGACTCGTCCGCCCCGTCCGGAAGATCCGGCGTCGACAAGTCCGCCACCGCGAACGCACGCTGCGCATCGGCGACCTTACGCGCCGCGATGCCGTAGACGAAGGCCTCGAACGGCCTCCCCTCGTCGCGGTACCGGCCCAACGCGCCGAACACCGCGACACAAACCTCCTGCGCGACGTCGTCGACCATGTCGGCGCCACCGGGATACGTCCAGAGCCTCGACCGCACGTAGCGGTGGGCAACAGCACGGACCCGGGTGAGCAGGTCGTTCAACGCCGTCGAGTCACCCGCGCCGGCCAATGCGGCGAGATCACGCAACTCCACGCGATCATGGGTGTGCGGCACTTGGACCTCGGTCACCCTCGCCCCCTCGTTCACGGACCGGTCAGCGTGCAAGAGAATACGGCCCACTCCCCCCTTTGCCTAGTGGCAATCGGTGAGAACCGAGCTTTTTTCACTACAAAGCGTGATCGCTGCGCCGAGCGGTCGGGCCGTACTGCGGACGCCCACGCCGGCTCCTTCGTCGCCTGCTCCCCACCCCCAGCTACCTCGTTCCTTCGTCGCTCGTCCCGCTGCCATGACTGCAAGGTGATCCGGGGGCTGTCTGGCGGGATGGTGTGACATGACTCCTGTCGTCGCACTGATGGCATCGCGGCGACTCGGCTGGCAACACAGCGGCGGCGACCAGCAGTTGGCGGCCCAGCCCGGCTCGGCGGCTGAAACTCATAGCGGGTGCAGCAGCCAGCGGCAGGCGACTCGACTCGGTGGCTGCAACGCATCGCAAGGTGCAGCAGCCAGCGGCTCGGCTCGCAACTCATCGCGGGTGCAGCAGCCAGTGGCAGGCAGCTCTACCCGGTTATTGCACCCCATCCCGGGGTGCAGCGACCAATGGTGGGCGGCTCGGCTCAGTAGCTGAAACGCATCGCGGGGGGTGCGACCAATGGTCGGCGCTCGACTCGTGACTGCAACTCATCGCGGAGTGCAGCGGCCAGTGGTTGAGCGGCTCGGCTCAATGGCTTGCAGCGCATCGCGGGATGCAGCGACGGAGGGCTGCCTACCACTGAACGCAGGGGGCGCAGCAGCTGTTGAGCGGCGACGCAGGAGCCGCGAGCCAGGGGTGGGCGGGAGCGGGCGACGAAGGAGTTCGCGTGGGAAAGAAGAACTGCCCGGCCGGTCCAGGAAAGGACCGGCCGGGCAGTTCGGGGTACTGCGAAGAATCAGTGACCGTGGCCGTGGCCGTGACCGGCTGCGGCGGGCTCTTCTTCTTCGGGCTTGTCGACGACCAGCGTCTCCGTGGTGAGCAGCAGGGCGGCGATGGAGCCGGCGTTGGCGAGCGCGGAACGCGTCACCTTGACCGGGTCCAGGACGCCCTGGGCGAGCAGGTCGCCGTACTCACCGGTGGCGGCGTTGAAGCCGCTGCCGACCTCGAGCTCCGCGACCTTGGCGGTCACGACGTAACCCTCGTAGCCACCGTTCTCGGCGATCCAGCGCAGCGGCTCGACGACCGCCTTGCGGACGATCCGGACGCCGGCGAGCTCGTCGCCCTCCAGGTCCAGGCCGTTGTCCAGCACCGCGGCGGCGTGCACGAGAGCCGAGCCGCCACCGGCGACGATGCCCTCTTCGATCGCCGCACGGGTCGCGGAGACCGCGTCCTCGATCCGGTGCTTCTTCTCCTTCAGCTCGACCTCGGTGGCCGCGCCGACCTTGATCACGCAGACGCCACCGGCCAGCTTGGCCAGCCGCTCCTGCAGCTTCTCGCGGTCCCAGTCGGAGTCGGTGCGCTCGATCTCGGCCTTGATCTGGTTGACCCGGGACTCGATCTCGTCGGACTTGCCGGCACCCTCGACAACAGTGGTGTTGTCCTTGGTGACGACGATCCGGCGGGCGGTGCCGAGCACCTCGAGACCGACCTGGTCGAGCTTGAGGCCGACCTCGGGCGCGATCACCTGGGCGCCGGTGAGCGCGGCCAGGTCCTCGAGCATCGCCTTGCGACGGTCACCGAAGCCCGGCGCCTTGACGGCGACGGAGGTGAAGTTGCCGCGGATCTTGTTCACGACCAGGGTCGACAGCGCCTCGCCGTCGACGTCCTCGGCGATGATCAGCAGCGTCTTGCCGGACTGCACGACCTTCTCCAGCAGCGGCAGCAGGTCCGCGACCGCGGAGATCTTGCCCTGGCTGATCAGGATGTACGGGTCGTCCAGCACCGCTTCGCCGGCCTCGGCGTCGGTGATGAAGTAGGGCGAGATGTAGCCCTTGTCGAACTGCATGCCCTCGGTGAACTCGAGCTCGGTGCCGAAGGTGTTCGACTCCTCGACGGTGATGACGCCGTCCTTGCCGACCTTGTCGAACGCCTCGGCGATCAGCGAACCGATCTCGGCGTCGCGGGCGGAGATGGTGGCGACGTGGGCCATGTCGCCCTTGTCGTCGACCGGACGAGCGGTCTCGATCAGCTTCTTCGAGACGGCCTCGACGGCGGCCTCGATGCCCTTCTTCAGGCCCATCGGGTTGACGCCGGCCGCGACGGCCCGCAGGCCCTCGTGCACCAGCGCCTGCGCCAGCACGGTCGCGGTGGTCGTACCGTCACCGGCGACATCGTTGGTCTTGGTGGCAACCTCCTTGGCCAGCTGCGCACCGAGGTTCTCGAACGGGTCGTCCAGCTCGACCTCACGGGCGACGGTCACACCGTCGTTGGTGATGGTCGGGGCGCCCCACTTCTTGTCCAGCACGACGTAGCGGCCCTTGGGCCCCAGCGTCACCTTCACCGTGTTCGCGAGCTTGTCGACGCCACGCTCCAGCGCGCGCCGCGCGTTCTCGTCGAACTCGAGGATCTTCGGCATAGAAAACAAGTCCCTCTCTGAGTTTCAACAATGGTGCCCGCACGCCCCGGAGAACCGACTCCGCTCCAGTGCCGGAAAGTCGGCACCGGAGCGGTATCAGTCAGGAACTGCAGGCGATCGTCACTTGGTGACGACTGCGAGGATGTCGCGAGCGCCCAGGATCAGGTAGTCCTGGCCGTCGTACTTGACCTCGGTGCCGCCGTACTTGGAGTAGATGACCTTGTCGCCGACGTTGACATCCAGCGGAACGCGGTTGCCGTTGTCGTCGATGCGGCCGGGGCCGACAGCGAGGATCTCGCCCTCCTGCGGCTTCTCCTTGGCGGTGTCCGGGATGACCAGGCCGGACTTCGTGGTCTGCTCGGCTTCGAGCGGCGCAACGAGGATACGGTCCTCGAGCGGCTTGATCGTGACCGACACTTGCTGACCTCCACGGTCGAGTTCTTGGTGAGTTCAAGGGTGGTGCGGGTGGCCGTACGCCGCTGCCGTCGCGGGGATCAGAGGCCGGGCCACCTGGCACCCTCGGGTGGAGAGTGCCAACACCGAATCTAGGCCGCGATTAGCACTCGGTCAACTCGAGTGCCAGATTCTCGCCACCGGCGAACACGCTGCGGCCGGTTCCACCCCTTGTGACCACCTGGACGCTTTCCGCCACCGAGGGCTGGCTAGACCCCACCTGCTCGTGGGACCGTCGTCTCCGTAGGGTTCCCGGCCGCCCCGGGATCGACTGCTCGAGGAGAGTCCCCATGGCGCTGCATCTCCCGTCATTGCCGAAGCTGAGCCCCCGCAAGCTGGTGGTGATCGCCGCGATTGTCGCCAGTCCGTTCGTGGTCGCCGGCCTGGCCGCCAACGGCGCGAACGACTCCTCGTCCAGTGGCGCCGACAGCGCTGCCCCAGGCGGCGGTGCGCCCGCAGTACAGATCAAGGCCGACGCCTCAGCCGCGGCCGGCCAGCGGATGGACGCAGCGGCGGCGGCTACTCCGCAGTGCCTGTACGCCCGGCTGGTACCGGTCGGCAGGACCGGCTGGGGCGTCCCCATGCCGTCGGTGTGGAACAGCACGAGCACCACGTGCAACCTCATGCTCGGCGACGACCCGTACCGGACGACGTCTCGCCGAGGCGACCCCGACACCGCCATCCGGACGCTGCAGCGCAACCTGAACTACTGCTACGGCTACAAGCTCACAGTGGACGGTGTCTACGGCAGCAACACCCGTGGAGTGATCAAGGCGGTCCAGAAGCGGCACAAGCTGGCCGCCGATGGCATCTACGGCCCCAAGACCCGTTCGGCGATGAACTGGCGCCTCTTCTCCAGCAAGACCAACACCTGGAGCAAGGCCTGCTCCAGCCCGCTCTAGCCGTCCAGGCAGACTTGGCCGGGTGGACCCCTCATCGATCACGTTACTGCTCACTAGCGACGGGTCCGCAGTACTGGCTGAGACCTGCGCCGCCTTCACGCCTGGCGGGGAGCTGAAGCTGGTCGAGCGACTCAGACGCCGGTACGACGCTGCCGTGGTGACCGCTGCGGTGACGCAGGCGTCACTACGGCATCGCGCGGCTGCCAAGTTCGGCGTCACCGACGCAGCGCGGATGTACTTCACGCCGGACGGCCTGGAACAAGCCACCCGGACGACTGTCGGCGTGCACCGGGCGGCACGGATAGCCCACACCCTCCCCGGAGCAACAGTGGTCGATCTGGGCTGCGGCATCGGCGGCGACCTGATCAGCGCGGCCCGAGCTGGGTTGCGAGTCACCGGAGTCGAGCGCGATCCGGCGACGGCCGCAGCGGCTCAGGCCAACCTCGCGGCACTGGGGCTGGCCGGTGAGGTGCTGGTGGGCGATGCCGAGGCGCAGGACGTTTCGCAGTACGACGTGGTGTTCGCCGACCCGGCACGGCGGGCGGACGGGAGGCGGGTGTTCGACCACAACGCCTATTCGCCGCCCTGGTCCTTCATCACCGACCTCCTGACGGGTACTGCCTGCGTGAAGGTGGCCCCGGGTATCCCCCACGACGCCGTACCCGAAGGCGTCGAGGCGGAGTGGGTCAGCGATGCAGGAGAGGTCAAAGAGGCTGCACTGTGGTCCGGCAAGCTCTACGCCGGTACTACGCGCCGCGCGACCCTACTGCCCAGCGGCGCGACAGTGACGTCGGCGCCTGAGGTCGAGAGCGCGCCTGTCGGGCAGTACATCTACGAGCCGGATGGAGCCGTCGTCAGGGCCGGCTTGGTCACGGCTGTTGCAGCAGCGGTCGACGGGTGGCTCGTGGATCCACGAATCGCGTATGTCAGTAGCGACACCTTGGCGGCGACGCCGCTGGCCTCGGCGTACGAGGTGATCGAAGAGCTTCCCTACAAGGAGAAAGCCCTGCGCTCCTGGGTCCGCGCGCACGGGATCGGCACGTTGGAGATCAAGAAACGCGGGGTTGATTTCGACCCGGCGGTGCTGCGCAAGAAGCTCTCCCCGAAGGGCTCGGCCACCGCCACGCTGATCGTTACGCGGATCGGCCGCGACGCTGTCGCCTACTCCTGCCGCCGACTTGCGCTTCCTCTACATTCGAACATATGATCGATCCCACGAGCGGGCTCCTGGCCGGCTCGCCGACGGACGAGGTGCTGCGTCTGTTGCCGCTACCTGGCCAGGAGCCCGCCACTAAAGCGGTCCGTTCGAGCACTTGCTGGGGCTAGAACTGGCCGACGACACGGCGACGGAGGCGGGATTTGGCGATCTCGAGAACACCATGGAGGGGTGCTTCCGCGCGGCCTGATCGGGGTAGCTGATCGAGGTGATCGGCGTCGGTGGTGAGGGCGCCCGCGGTGCCTTGGACGAAGTCGCGGACGAGGGCGTTCCAGTCCGCGCTACGCCCGAGCATCGTGTGGTCCGAGCCGTCGACGGCGATCAAGGCGACCGGCGTGCCCGCTTTTCGTAGACGCTTGGCATAGGCGGCGGTCAGTGCCGGGGAGGTGACTCGGTCGGCCGTGCCATGGGCCATCACCACGGGGCCCTGCGGCTTGACCAGCGGCTCTCCTGCCGGAAGCCACGGGGCGAGGGCCAGGGTGCGGTCGACCAGCGGGTGGTTGCTGACGGCAACGACAGCGCGGCCGCCCATCGAGTGTCCGATCAGGAGCACTCGGGTGATCCGTGCGGGCAGCCGGTCGAGAACCGCCCGGAGGTCGGTGGAAGCGTGTGCCTCAGCGCCGTTCCAGCCCTGGTAGCGGTAGCGCATCAAGCCGACCGCGGAACCGCGGGCGGCGGAGATCGCCACCGAGGCGAACGGCCACATTCGCAGGATCGGTGCGCGCCAGTCGCCGGTCGGAGCGAGCGACGCCTCCTGCCCACCGTGGGCGAGCAGGATCAACTCGGTGGCATCAGCAGGCGACCTCAGCAGGTCGATCCGAGGGAACGTCACCTCTCACCACCCGAGGTCGAGTTCACGCCAGAGCACGTCAGCTCGCCTCGCCAAGACAGCGAGGTCAGATCAGATCGCATCAGCTCGCCGCCGTCCGCGAAGCCGAGTTCATGCCCAGACAACGCCAGATCACTTCGCGAAGACGCCAAGGTCACGCCGGAGCACATCAGCTCGCCGCCATCCGCGAAGCCAAGTTCATGCCCAGACCACGCCAGCTCGCTTCGCGAAGACGCCGAAGTCACGCCAGAGCACATCAGCTCGCCGCCGTCCGTGAAGGTGCCCAGGACAGAGCCGCATCCAGGTCAGCGAGCACGAGGGGCACGCCGGACCACGTCAGCTGACCTCGCGGAGACGCCGAGGTGACGCCTGACCGCATCAGGTTGCCGCATGCCGACGGATCAACGGCAGACAAGGCGGATTCGCAGCCCTGCATCGGGGTCACGAGTGGTTCCGCGCGTCGGCTGGTGTTGCGGCGAGCTCTGCGCCGCCGTCGTTCTGGCCGTACAGGATCGTCGCGTCGCGGTGGATGGTCAGCAGGCGACTCGGGTCTGCGACGTCGTCGAAACCGTACGACCGGTAGAGCTCGTGCGCATCGGCCGTTGCCAGGATCAACCGTCGCAGGCCTTGCAGCTCGGGATGTTCCAGCAGCGTCGACACGACGAACTTGCCGAGCCCGCGACCACGATGCGACTCCAGCACGAACACGTCGGCGATCCAGGCGAAGGTCGCCCGGTCCGTCGCCGCCCGCGCATAGGCGACCTGAGCGCCGTCGGCGTCGTACACGCCGACGTTCAAAGACCCGGTGATCGCCTTCTGCATCAGGTCGCGGGAGATCCCCGCCGCCCAGTACGACGTACTGATGAAGCCGTGCACCACGTCGAGATCGACCCGCGCGACGTCGTCGTCGGCGACGAATCCGTCACCTCGCTCCCACCTCACGAGTTCAGCACCGTCGTGATCGGCATCGACGAGTCGGCCGGCAGCCCCAACGGAGAAGGCGCCTTGCCCGCTCGCACGAGCTCCGACCCGAGCGCAGCCACCATCGCGCCGTTGTCCGTGCACAACCCCGGCCGCGGCACCCGTACGGCGATGCCGGCCGCCGTGCAGCGCTCTTCGGCCATCGCCCGCAGCCGCGAGTTGGCCGCGACCCCGCCACCGATCAGCAGATGTTCGTACCCACGGTCCTTGCAGGCGTCGATCGCCTTGCGGGTCAGCACATCGCAGACCGCCTCCTGGAACGCGGCGGCGACGTGGTTGATCGGCACGTCCTCACCGTCTCGCCGCTTCGCCTCGACCCAGCGCGCGACCGCCGTCTTCAGACCGGAGAAGGAGAAGTCGAAGCGGTGCCGCTCCAGGTCCTTCTGGCTGGTCAGCCCGCGCGGGAACCGGACGTAGAGCGCGTCGCCGCCATCCCGTGCCGCCTTGTCGACATATGGACCTCCGGGGAACGGCAGCCCGAGCACCCGCGCGACCTTGTCGAACGCCTCGCCGGCCGCGTCGTCGATGGTGGCGCCCATCGGCTCGACGCCGACGGTGATGTCCTCGACGGCAAGCAGCGACGAGTGACCGCCGGAGACGAGCATCGCGATCGCGCCCTTGGGGATGTCGCCGTGCTCCAGGGTGTCGACGGCAACGTGAGCGGCCAGGTGGTTCACGCCGTACAAGGGCTTCTCGAGCGCGAGCGCGAGTCCCTTCGCCGCCGCGACTCCGACGAGCAGCGCGCCGGCCAGGCCGGGGCCGCTGGTGACGGCGATCGCGTCGACATCGGACGGTTTGATCCCGGCCGTCTCGCAGGCCCGGCGGATCGTCGGCACCATCGCCTCGAGGTGCGCGCGACTGGCGACCTCGGGCACGACGCCACCGAACCGGGCATGCTCCTCGACACTGGACGCGATCGCGTCGGCGAGCAGCGTCTGCCCACGCACGATGCCGATCCCGGTCTCGTCGCACGAGGTCTCGATCCCGAGGATCAACGGCTCGTTCTCACTCATCAACCCGCTCCAACCGATGCTGTTCCTGCCACTGCATGATCACTGCGTCCTCGCCGCCGGCGTAGTACCCGCGCCGGCGGCTGATCTCCCCGAACCCGAACCCCCGGTACAGCGCCCCGGCCGATTTGTTGCCTGCAGCAACTTCCAGCAACACCGTCCGGCCGGCACATCGCTGCAGCGCCGCCGTCATCAACTGCCCACCGACCCCCGTACGCCGCTCCGCCGGGCTGACCGCGATCCGGAGCAGCTCGACCGGGTCCTCGGTCACCGGAGGCACCAGCAGTACGACGTACCCGACCGGATCGCCCTCGTCCGCCACCAGCACCACCCGATCGGTGCCGAGCCGGGCGAACTCCGCGCCCCACGACTCGGCGCTCCAGGCGGGGTCGCCGAAGCAGATCTGGTCAAGCGCTACCAGCGCTTCGAGATCGGACGTGACTGCTGAGCGGATCGCTGGTCTCACTTCGGCAGCACGCTCTTGGGTCCCCCGGACATCGTGACGTCGGGGCGGCGCAGGTAAAGCGGATCCGGCGCGACGACCTGCAACGTGCCGGTCGCCACTCCGAGAGCCAGTACTTCGGCCGACGGGTACTCGATGACGTCGCTGGTCTCCAACCCGAGTACTTCGCCGTAGAGGATGGCGCCCCGGCCGATCACCGGCAGCCCGGCCAGCACGTGTGCGACGTCGGCCGGCCGATCCACTGCCGGCCCTTCCAGCCGTCGCCGGCTTCCGTCCGCCGCAGGGCCGTCGTACAGGGCCCAGTAGATTTCCTTGCGCCGGGCATCGGTTGCGACCGCCACCGGCAAGCCGAGCGACGACTGACGCGCGAGTACATCGAGGCTGCAGACCCCTGCGACCTCGATCCCCAGCACGTCGGCCATCGTGCGTGCGGTCACCAGCCCGACCCGCAGTCCGGTGAACGGCCCTGGCCCGACGCCGACGGCGATCTTGGTCAGATCCCGAGGTGTCGCACCCGCGACAGCCAGTGCGTCGGCGATGGCCGGCGCCAGCAGTTCCCCGTGCCGCAAGGCGTCCACGGTCGAGGACGAAGCGATGGTGGCACCCGTCACCGGGTCGGCCAGTGCGACGGTGACCGCGGCGCTGGAGGTGTCGAAAGCGAGCAGCATCGTCAGTGCCTCTCCGGCTCCGCCGAAGCGGCAGAGGTGGTGGATGGGGTGGGCAGCGCCGCCCCCGGATCGGCAGCCGGCTGCGCCGGCGCCGCAGAGTCAGCCGCAGAGTCGGCCGAAGGCGCCGCCGTGAGGTGGATCCCTGTCTCGGCCCAGCGGGAGCCTGCCGGACTGATGCGGAGGTGGCGAGTTTCGTCGGTGTCGTCGTCGCCTCGGGTGACCACGATGTCGAGACGGTCCGGCGCCAGCGCCTCCGCGAGCCCTTGCCCCCACTCGACGACCGTCACCGCGTCGTCGAGGCTGGCATCCAGGTCCAGGTCGTCCAGCTCGGCCAGGCCGCCCAGCCGGTAGGCGTCGACGTGCACCAGCGCGGGTCCGCCGGACAGCGACGGGTGGACGCGGGAGATCACGAAGGTGGGCGAAGTGATGTCGCCGCGGACCTTCAGACCGGCACCCAAGCCCTGGGTGAAGGTGGTCTTCCCGGCCCCGAGATCGCCGGACAGCACGAGCACGTCACCGGCCCGCAACTGCCCGGCCAGTTCCTCGGCGATCGCGCGCATGTCCTCGGCGGCCGGTACGGCGAGCCCGATCGGCATCGCCTTGGCGTAGATCAGGTTCTGGCCTTCGCGCGCGACGACCGAGTAGCCACGCCGCCGCCAGAACTCCACCGTGTCAGGCAGTTCGACCCGAGCGACCAGCCGCACCCGCCGCAACCCGCGCGCCCGGGCGACGTCCTCCGCGCAGCCGACCATCGCCGAGGCCACGCCACGCCCCTGGAAGCGCGGGTCGACCGACACCCGGCGCAGGCCGAGCACGTCACCCGTCACGTCGTACAGCATCGCGCCGGCCGGCTCGCCGCCGATCCGCACCAGCAGGCCGCCGTACTTCGCCACCGCCTCACGCACCGTCGTGGCGTTCTCCGACAGCGCGGTCGAGGGCGGATCGAGGGTACGGCGGGCGGTGAAGGCGTGGTGGATCACCGCGACGATCTCGTCCACGTGCTCCGCGGTCGCGTCCACCACGTGCAGGTCGGTCATGTCTGTCCCAGGGCTAGTTCGGCCCGCTCGATCATCCCGAGCAGGGCCGCGGTGAACTCACGGTGGTGCTCGATCAGCCCGAGATGGCCGCAGTTCGGCACCTCGACCAGCTCGGCTCCCGGCACGTGCCGGACGATCTCCTCGGAGTGCTCGAACGGCGTCAGGTGGTCCTTGTCGCCACCGATCACCACGCACTCCACCTTCTGCAGCGGCTCCAGCGCGCCGTACTTGTCGTGCAGCGCGAAGATCGGGTAGAACTCCGCGATCACCGAGATCGGCGTCGCGGCGATCATCTCGTTGACGAACTCGGTGAAGGCCGGCGGCACCTCGGAGCCGAACGAGTACTTCCGGGTCAGCAGGTAGCTGATGTCGGTGCCCGCCTTGCGGCTGCGCTCGACCACGTCCGGGATCCGCGCCAGCGCGGACACCGTCGGCGTGGCCAGCGTGCGGACCAGCATGCCGATCCGGCCCGGCAGCGCGATCGGCACCTGGTCCAGTCCGCCGGCGCTGGTCGAGCACAGCCCGACCCCGATCACCCGGTCGCCGAACAGTTCGGGATGCGCCTCGGCCAGCGCCATGATCGACATCCCGCCCATCGAGTGGCCGATCAGGACCACCGGACCGGTCGGCGCGAACTCCGTCAGGATCCCGTACAGGTCCCGGCCGAGCTGCTCGATGCTGACGTTCTCCGTCGAGGAGCGCCCGGACCGCCCGTGCGAGCGCTGGTCGTAGAAGACCATCGTGCCGATCCCGGCCAGGTCGCGGCGCTCGAAGTGCCAGCAGTCCATGTTCAGCCCGTAGCCGTGCAGGAAGATCAGCGTCAGATCCTCCATCGGCGCCGGCGCCGGCACCTTGCGGCGGAGCCTGCCTCGCTTCGCCGAAACCGAACCCTGAGCCGAAACCGAAGGGTCGGCCCGCCGGGACCGCTTCAGCTCGTCGACCTCGACGTACAGCTCGACACCGTCGTCGGCCGTGAACACGTGCGGCGTACCGCGCAGCGAGCCGAACGGCTCCGCCTCGAGCTGCGCGCGCTGGCCCGACCGGCGGCCGATCAACTGCCGCTCGACGGCCACGCCGGCCGCCGCGCCTGCCGCGAGCACACCGACCGCGGCGCCGATCAGACCGGCAGTGCGTCCCACCTTCGCCATCCGGTCACCTCCCGCTGTCGACGTACCGGCGGGGGATGCGGGCGCCCAGCCGGGTGACGATCTCGTAGTTGATGGTTCCGGCCGCATCGGCCCAGTCGTCCGCGGTCGGTTCCCCTTCGGTACCCGGACCGAAAAGCACGACCTCGTCGCCCGCTCCGGCCTCGTCGTCCTCCAGGTTGACCACGCTCTGGTCCATGCAGATCCGGCCGACGATGGTACGACGCCGCCCGGCGACCTGGACCGGCGCACCGTTCGAGGCGTGCCGCGGCAGCCCG
This sequence comes from Kribbella sp. CA-293567, assembly GCF_027627575.1. Taxonomy (NCBI): domain Bacteria; kingdom Bacillati; phylum Actinomycetota; class Actinomycetes; order Propionibacteriales; family Kribbellaceae; genus Kribbella; species Kribbella sp. CA-293567. Next base: position 1,358,791 of record NZ_CP114065.1, on the reverse strand, counting down.
TCGCCGTACCCGAGCGGGACCAGTCCGAGCGTCGACGGTTTCGGCGCTGTCCAGGTCAGCCCGTAGGAGACACCCGCGCCGGCCGGCACCCGCTTGACCATCGCGAACCGCGCGCGCAACGTCATCGCCGGCCGCAGCCCCAGCTCGTCCGACGGCAGCGCAGGCCCGAACGGGGACAGCCCGTACGTCGCGATGCCGGGCCGGACCAGATCGAAATGGGTCTCCGGCAGCGCCAGCGTGCCGCCCGAGTTCGCCAGATGCCGCAGTCCCGGATCGATCCCGAACGACTCCGCCACCTCGACGGCCGAGGTGAACGTCGCCACCTGCGCCTCGTTGACCGGGCGCTTCGGCTCGTCCGAGGACGCCAGGTGCGACCAGATGCCGGCGATCTCGATCCGTCCCGTCCGCACTTCCGCGAGCGCGGCGCGGATCAGCGCCGGCCACTCCTCCGGTACGGCGCCACCGCGGCTCATGCCGGTGTCGATCTTCAGGTGCACCCGGGCCGGCCGGTCCGTCACGCCACCGGCCAGCTCGGCGATCTCCCAGGGCGCGGACGCGGAGAGGTCGATGCCCTGGGCAATGGCTTGTTCGAGCGGCTCGCCGGGGGTGGTCAGCCAGCAGAAGATCGGCCCGGTGTCACCGGCCTCGCGCAGCGCGAGCGCCTCGTCCAGCACCGCGGCGCCGATCCAGTCGGCGCCGGCCTCGCGCGCCGCCCGGGCGACCGGAATCATCCCGTGCCCGTACGCGTCGGCCTTGACCACCGTCATCAACCGCGCGGTGCCCGCGCACGCACGCAGCGTGGCCACGTTGTGGCGGATCGCGCCGAGGTCGACGACCGCTTCGGCACGAACGTTCGAGGGAGCTGCAGGCTGTGACATGGCTTCACCAGTGTCTCAGGCGCTTCGGATCAGCTCCGGCAGGGCGGCCATGTCGTGGAACACGGCGGTCGCGGTGGACAGCTTCGCCGGGTCGGTCATCGCGGCGTACCCGAGCACCCGCATCCCCGCCGCGTTGGCGGCGGCGACCCCGAGCGGGCTGTCCTCGACCACCACGCAGTCCGCCGGTTTCACGCCGATCGTGCCGGCCGCGTGCAGGAACAGGTCAGGAGCAGGCTTGCCGAGCCGGACGTCCTCGGAACTGAAGATCCGGCCCTCGAACCGGTCCCAGAAGCCGACCGTGGTCAGCGCGGTGTGGATCCGGCGGTGCGTCCCGGACGAGGCCAGGCAGTAAACGGTGCCGTCGGCATCCAGCTGATCCAGCACCTCCCGTACGCCGGGCACCGGCCGCAGGTCGGCGAACCCGGCGAACAACCGCTCGTGGTACCGGTCCTCCAGCTCCGCCGGCAACGGCCGGCCCAGCTTGGCCTCGGCCTGTTGGCGCATCGACACCATGCTGCCGCCCATGAAGTCGCGCACGGCCTCCTCGACCGTGTACAGCAGGCCTGCCTCGGTCAGCAGCTCGGCCAGGATCCCGTTCGCCAGCCGCTCCGAGTCGACCAGCACCCCGTCGTTGTCGAAGATCACCAGTCCAGGTCCGCTCATGCGGCGACCCTACGACAACGAGACCAGTCGCTCGGCGGTCCGCTCGGCCACCGCCCGCAGCGCCTCGACGGCGGTGACGACCGCCGCGTTGTGCCTCAGCTCGGCCCGCACCAACAGCCCGACCTGCCGCTTCGGCGAGGTCCGCACGGCCTGCACCGCCACGCCCTTTGCCGGTGCGGCGAGCAACGCCAGTCCCGGCAGCAACGTCACCGCGAGTCCTTCGGCCACCAGTCGTTGCGCGACCACGTAGTCATCGGTCCGATGCCGCACGTCCGGCGTGAACCCGGCGGCCTGTGTGGTGCTCACCAGGTTCTCCTCGCATCGAGGGCACCCCGCCACCCAGCGCTCCTCCGCCAGATCCCCCAGCGCGATCGGCCGGACCCGGCCCGCCAGCCGATGGCGAGCAGGCAGTACGGCGCGGAGCGGATCGTCGAGCAGCGGCAACCAGACCAGATCACCCTCCTGCTCGGTGTCCGTCCCTAGTACGGCCGGAGGGCTGCCGGCCCGATGCTCGAACACCAGCGCCAGGTCGGCGGCTCCGGAGATCACCAGCGCCCGGGCTTGCGGTGGTTCCGCCTCGGTCAGGCGTACTTCGAGGGCCGGCGCGCGTGCCTCGAGCTTTCCGAGCGCGGGCGGAACCAGGGTGGCCGCCGCCGAAGGGAAGGCAACCAGCGTGAGAGTGCCCAGCTCCATCGACGAGAAGGCCTGGAGCTCCGTCTCGGCAGCGGTCAGCCGGGCGGCCAGGGCATCGGCGTGCGCGAGCAACGCGGTACCGGCCTCGGTGAGCGTGATGCCGCGGACCGAGCGGAGCATCAGCGGGATTCCCGCGTCGCGTTCCAGCCGTCGCATGTGCTGGCCGACGGCCGGCTGGGTCCAGCCGAGCACGGCGGCCGCAGCGGACAACGACCCCAGGCGGGCCACCTCTCGGAAGATCAGCAGTCGCCTGGGGTCGAGGTCGGTCATCTCTACTCGTCCACCACCGGGCTGCCGGGCAGGCAGCGAGCAGGCAGCGGGTCGGTGTCACAACCGGTCAGGATGCGGACGATCTGCGGATCGTGGTCGCTGGCCTGGTCGGCGAACTCGGCGTTGATGTGCACCACGCCGTACGAGTAGCCCTTGATCGCCGGGCTGACCAGGATGTGGTCGAGCACCTGCGAGTTGCCGTCGAAGATGTAGCTGTATCGCTGGTCGGCGGGCAGCGTGTCGATCAGCGTCTTCAGCTGGCTGCCGCCACCCGTCACGGTCTGGATCGACGGGCTGAACTGGTAGTCGTTCAGGTCGCCCAGCACGACCACCCGGGCGCGGCCGGCGCTCTTGTCGTTGAGTTCCTTGACGAAGTCGTGCACCTCGGCGGACTGCTGCTGCCGCTGGACCTCGCTGCTGCGCACCGGCGGCTGGACGGCCGCGGTCAGCGGCTGGTCGCCGCCCTTGGAGTTGAAGTGGTTCGCGACCACGAACAGCTGCTTGTTGCCGTCGAACAGGAACTCGCCGACCAGCGGCTTGCGGCTGGAGTCCCAGGCGTCGCTGCCCGGGGCGATCCGGCCGGGTGAGACCGACAGCGCGACCTGGTTGCTGGTCGGCCGGGCACGGACCACCGAGACGGCGGTGTTCGCGTCACCGCCCGCGCGGTCGACGAACGTCGTCCGGGCCGGGTTGTAGAGGAACACCTGGCGGATGTTGCCGCCCGGCTGGCCGCCGTCGGTGTCGTCGTTCGGGTCGATCGAGCGCCAGCTGTACGCCGGTCCGCCGGCCGCCTGGATCGCGGCGGTGAACTTCCCGATCGTCTGGTCGGCCGCGACGACGGCGTCGTTGGTGGCGCCGTTGTTGTCCTGGATCTCCTCCAGCGCGAGGATGTCCGGCGAGCCGAGGTTGCTGACGACCGCCTGGGCCAGCTTCGCGAACTTGGCGGCCGGGTTGGTGAAGGCCAGGTTCTCGACGTTGTAGGTGGCGATCGACAGGTCACCGGCCTTCTTCGGCGGGAGTACCTTCTGCTTCTTCAGGCCGCCCTCGGTGATCACGCCGAGCTGGTTGGCCTGCAGCACGTAGCCGCCGAACGACTGGTAGTCGATGACGCCGGTGGTGCCCGCTGCCAGGGTGGAGCCGACGTTGGCCGCCGGTGCGCCGTTCAGCGCCTGCACCAACAGCCGGCCACTGTTCGGATCGTCGTACGACTTGTAGACGGTGCCGCCCCGCGGTGACGGGTTCTGGTTCGGCTTGAGCGTCACCCAGAGCTCGCCGAACTCGGTGTTGACCGGGCTGACCAGACGGGTGTTCTGGGCCAGCGTGACCCGCGTGCCTTCGTGCGCCTCGAGCCAGTCGAGCACGTAGCTCGACGGCTCCAGCGGCTGGGACTCCAGCGCGCCGGTCTTGGTGTAGAGGTCGGGGAACACCACCGGTACGGCGGCCGGCAACGCGTTGCCGCTGGTCAGCTTGATCGTGCTGACCGTGCCGCCGATCTCCGTGAGCGCCTGGGCGCCCGAGGCCGGCCGGTACTCCGTGACCCGTCCGGTCGCCAGCACCGAGTCACCGACGGCGACCGCCGGGGTGGTGGAGCCGGTGAAGACGAACAAGCCCTCGCTGGTCAGCGGGTCGGCGTCCGCGCTCGGGTCCTGGAACCAGTAGCCGCGCGAGTTGCCGGTGACCCGGACCGCCGTCACGATGCCGGGGACGTTGGTGACGTTCTGGCCCACGATCGGCGAGATCCGGCCGGCGCCCTGGATGTCGTGGATGCGGGTGGTTCCGGGCGTCGGGTCACCGGGATCGCCCGGGTCGCCCGCGCTGACCGTCACGCCGGCGGAGTTCGTCGCCTTCGGTACGCCGGAGCTGAAGTCGGCCGCGTTGTTGTCGGTGTCGATCAGCGCGCCGGTGCGGGCGTTGGCCGTGGTGTTGCTGAGGCCGGGCGCCGCGGTCGTCTCGACGTTCGCGGTCGCGCCGTAGCCGATCAGGTCCTTGACGTTCGGAGCGGTCGCGCAACTGGTTCCGCAGCCGCTCAGTGCGTTCGTGCTGGTCACCAGGGCCACCACGCCCGAGGTGCCGGACATCGGGATCGAGCCGGTCGCGTCGGGAGCCGGCAGCGAGACCGTGCCGCCCGCGCCCGCGGCCTGCTGGACCAGGTACTTGCCTCCTGCCGGGATGCTTCCGCTCAGCGGGGTCGTCTGGAAGACGACGCCCGCCGCGGACGCGTACTGAACGCTCCAGCCGGCCACGCTGACCGGGCTGCCGGTCAGGTTCGCGAGCTCGATGTAGTCGTTCTTGAAGACCGCTCCCGAGTTGCCACCGCCGCCGTAGACGGCAGAGATGACGACATCGGTCGACAGGGCGTTCGCGGTGCCGGACAGGCCCGCCATCGCCGTCAGGACGGCAACGGGCAGCGCTGCTGCCACGATCCGCCGGCGCACTCTGGAAAGTGCCACAGGTTTGTTCCCCCCTAGAGAAAAAAAGGTGATCCCACCGAGGAGCATGGTGCTACGGAGCGGCCGCGGAAACCAGCGCCGGCAACAATTCTCCGGGAGTTCATCGACCCAAAGCACCGGTTTGACCGGCCCTCAGCAGGACGGTCTACCGCTTGCGGTGGGCCGGGGCGAGGGTGGAGGCATGACGAGTATCCGACTGGCCCAGCAGGAGTTCGCCCCAGCGGGCATCTACCTGAACACCGCGACCTTCGGCCTGCCGCCACGGGCGAGCTGGAACGCCTTGCAGCATGCGCTGACCGGGTGGCAGGCAGGAACCGTCAGCGCGGTCGGCTACGACGAACCCCTCGGCCGGGCGCGGGCGGCGTACGCCGAACTGGCCGGGGTCGCGCCGGAGCTGATCGCGGTCGGCAGCCAGGTCTCGGTGTTCGCCGGAATTGTCGCCGCCGCGCTGCCCACCGATTGCGACATCCTGATCGCGGAGGGTGAATTCACCAGCCTGACTTTTCCGTTCTACGCCCACGGCCACCGAATTCGGGAAGTGCCGTTGGAACGGCTCGCCGACGAGGTGCGCGCGGACACGGCTCTGGTCGCGGTCTCGGCGGTGCAGTCCTCGGACGGGCGGGTGGCTGACCTCGCGGCGCTGCGGGCGACCGGCGTACGGGTGCTGCTCGACACCACTCAGGCGATCGGCTGGCTGCCGATCGATGCTTCGCAGTACGCGTTCACCATCGCCGGCGGGTACAAGTGGCTGCTCGCGCCCCGCGGCACCGCCTTCTTCACCGTGCAGCCCGACCTCATCGACACGCTGACCCCGATCAACGCCAACTGGTACGCCGGTGCGTCACCCTGGACCAGCATCTACGGCTCTCCCCTGCGGCTGGCCGAGGACGCGCGCCGCTTCAACGTCTCGCCGGTCTGGCACTCCTGGGTGGCCGCCGCGCCGGCCCTCGAACTGCTCCGCGACGTCGGCGTCGACGCGATCCACGCCCACAACACCCGACTCGCTGCCGACTTCCGCTCCGCCGTCGGCCTGGCGCCGTACTCGTCGGCGATCGTGTCCGCCGAGGCCGACGAGAAGGTCCCGGCGCTGATGGAGCAGGCGGGCATCGTCGCGGCGGTCCGGGCCGGCCGGCTCCGGCTCGCGTTCCATCTCAGCACCACTGCCGATGATGTGGCCCGCGCGGCCGACGTACTGGCCGGGCATCTTCGCGACTGACTGCAACGCCAGGCTGCGGGGCGGCGTCCATAGAGTGTGACGATGCGAATGGTGGTTGCGGCAGCGGCCGGGCTGATGCTGCTGAGCGCCTGTGGCAGTGAGTCGGGCCCCGGCGGATCAGGCAGCGGGCCGGGCGGTGGGCCGGGCAGCGGATCGCTCGACGGCAAGACGTTCCTGTCCGTCTCGGTGACCGAGGACGGCAAACCCAAGGAGCTGGCACCGAACACCCGGCTCCAGTTGCAGTTCCGCGGCGGCGACGTGCTCGCGGCAGCCGGCTGCAACTCGCTCGGTGGCCAGGTTTCCACCACGGACGGCAAGCTGACGGTCAACGCCATCGGCGGCACCGAACTGGGCTGCGATCCCGCCCGGCACGCGCAGGACGAGTGGCTGTCCACACTGCTGCAGGACAGGCCGGCCTGGAAGCTCGACGCGGACAAGCTCACGCTCACCCGAGGCGGGACGACGCTCGTCCTGCAGGACAAGCAGACCGCGCAGCCGGACAAGGCGCTCGACGGGACCAGGTGGACCCTGCAGACCGTGGTTTCCGGCCGAACCGCATCGCACACGGTTGGCGCCGACCGGGCTCACCTCACGATCGGGGGTGCCCGGATCACCGGCTCGACCGGCTGCAACTCCTTCGAGGGGATGGTCGCCCGCACCGGCAACAAGGTGACCATCGGCGAACTCGGTATGACTCTCAAGGGCTGCAGCGGCGACGTCGGCAAGCTCGAGCGAAGCATTCTCGCCGTTCTCCAGGGCGAACTGACCTACACCATCGAAGCCGACCGTCTGCAGCTTCGCGCTGCAGACGGCAACGGCCTGGACTTCACCGCCGGCTGAGCCGTACGTCGAAAGCCTGCACCTCGTTCCGCGGTGTCTCGAAGGACAGCAGCAACCGGCCGTCCGCTGCCAGCCGAGCTCGCTGCGCGGCCGTCAACGGCACGGAGAAGTGCTTCACCCCACGAGTCAACTGCCGGCTGGTCTGCTTGACCACATGGCCACTCATGTCCGGCGACCAAGGCGGATAGCCGCCATCGGTGACGGCGCAGGGGGTCAGACCGTAGTCCGGCGCTGGATCGGCTGCCGGTGAGCAACTGGTCGTGTAGACGGGGATCGCGTCGACCGGACCGCTCCACAGAAACAGTCTCGCCGTTCCCGGGGTGCCTGCCAGCGTGTAGAGGTCGAGCGAGGTGCGGTTCAGCCCGGCGTACAGGATCTTGAGGTCGGTGGTCGGCACCCGGCCCGAGATCGGTACGCCGCTGCGCGCCGACTGCGCGATCGTCTGGGGTGACAACGCGCCGTTGAGGTTCGGATTGGACACGTTCGGCGGTGCCGGAGTGGTCGGGCGATCGGCGGGCGGCGTATAGCCGGTGAGGGTCGCTCGACCCCAGCGGTACGGATCGGACTGGACCGAGCCGAGCGCCGACCAGCCGAGCCGGGTGCTCATGTCGATGTGCCGCAGCGTCGTCGTACCGGCTGCCGAGGTGTCGTCGTTGTCGTACGGCGTGATGTTCAGCCCGAGCTTGGCGGGATCGACCGCGGCGGGCAGCGCGGCGAGCGGGATCTTCACCTCCAGGTCGTAGCCGCCACCGGCGTACGCGTGCGGGGTGGTGGTTTCGTTGCTGCCGACCCAGTTGGCGGTGGTCGCGACCTGCACCCCGGGGGCGTTGCCGGTGTCGAGCGCACCGGACGAGTAGCCCTGGTGGTTGTCGGCATCGCGTTCCCAGCAAGGGCCGTTGCCGTTGGCCGGATCGTTGGTGAAGGGGAAGACGCCCAGTTTGAAGGTGTTCGCGGTGTCCTTGAGCACCTGCGACGCGGTGCCCCGGGGATCGAGCAGGATCTCGACCGAGTCGGCCTGCCAGTGTCCGACGCATTCCTGCGGGGTGACCGCGTAGGACTGGAAGTCGTCGCGGACGTGGACGAAGAAGTAGAGCGCGTCGCCGGCCCAGCTGACCTTCGCGGTGCTGCCCTCGCCGGTCGGTGAGACACCGCAGTCGTCCACGCCGGTGCAGGAGTTCGCGCCCTGCCAGATGCGGCCGAGGTCGAGGGTCGCACCGGGGTACTCGCCTGCCGAAGCCTTGCCGTCGACGATCGGCGCCGCCGGGGCTCGCGCGATCGCCGTTGCCGGAACGAGGGAGAGCGTCAGGGTTTCGCTGCTCTCGTCCGTCGTGATCGGGAGCTGCACGTTCTGCGAGGCCGGCAAGGCCGTGTCGGTATTGGTGAGCTGGAACGTCACCGTGGTCTCGGCGCCCGGCTGCAGTACGCCGTACGGCTTGGTGGTGGCGTCAGCGGTGAAGTTGGCCGGCAGGGTGAGGCCGACCGTGCCACTGCGCGGTTGGCTCGACCAGTTGTGAACCACGACCGGCAGGGTGAGCGTGCTGCCGACCGGCATCGACTGGATCGCCGCAGAGCGCCCGAGCCTGGTCGCTTCGGGTGCTGTGGTGGCGAGCCATTCGTCGTACTCCTGCCAGTTGCCCCAGCGCTGGAAGCGCCCTTCGGCCGGCGGCACGATGCGGACCACGTTGTCGGTGTAGCCGGTCTTCGTGCCGCTGGTGAAGAGGGCGGAGATCTTGAAGTTCTGGTTGACGGCCGCCGTCGCGGCCGGGGTGACGGTGAAGGTCACCGCTTTGCTGCCGTTGACTCTGCCCACTTGTTTCGGTCCGTCGGTGGTCCAGCCCGGCGGCACGGTCAGTTCGGCCTTGCCCGGCTGGAGCGACCCCTGGAGGTGCAGGGTTGCCTGGAAGGGTTCGCCGGCGACGTTGGAGAAGCGGGAGAAGGTCAGGTACTCCAGCGTGCCCATCGGCAGACCGCCCGGATCCGGTTTGGTCGCGCCGAACAGGATCGCGTCGTCGAGACCGGCCGCGGGGCTGCTGTTGGGCTGGAACGGCACGAACGACCGGGTCATCCCGAAACGAGGGCAGGCAGGAGCCGAAACCCCCTTGTACATCACGCGACTCTGCGTCGGATAGGCCGCGCGGCCCTCGTCGGCGACCTGTTGCCAGCTCTTCGCTTCGCCTGCCGGCTTGCCTTGCAGGTTCCCGGCAGGCCACTTGTACGGCGAGTCGTAGCCGGTCCAGACTCCTGCCACGGTGTCGAGGCCGGTGGGGGTGAAGCCGGTGGTGCAGTTCGCCGCCGTGGTGGTGCCGCCGGTGCCCGCCGTACTGCCGCCCGAGAAGACCTTCTTGACCTGCCAGGTACTCAGCGCGTTCTTCCCCTCCAGTTGCTCGGGGAACTTCGTCGGGTCGGCGGCGGCGAGCACGCCTTCCCAGATCAGCCGGCCGGCCTGCTGGTGGTTGCCGTGTCCCGCGTTGAGGGTCGGAGTGAAACCGAGGTAGATCTCCGGCTGCGTGGTCCGGATCACCCGGGTGACGCGGCGCAGCGTCTCCTCCTCGTCCCAGAAGTACTGCGTCAGCGGCGCGCTCTGGTTGTAGAAGAAGTCCACCCGGTCCAGGTTGAAGATGTCGACCGTGCCGGAGCGGTAATGCGCGACCCGGTCCTCGTTCTCCCGGCGCAACCCGAGCGCGGGACCGAGCTCGTTGCCCGCGGAGTTCCCGCCGCCCTCACCGCGCGTGACCATGATGATCCCGCACTTGGTGCCGTACCGCTGGTGCCAGACACCGCAGGGTCCGATGATGCTGGTGTCGTCGTCGGGATGCGCCCACTCCCCCATCACGTCGATCTTGGTCGCCCGGTCCGCCACGTACGGCGTACCGAGGTGAGCTTCGGCGGTCGTCGCGGGCAGACCGGCGGCGACGAGCAGGACGGTCGCGAACAGGACGAGAATGCGCTTCATCTGCGGATCTCCTCGGGCGGTGGAGGCGCTGGCACCTCCGTCCTACCCGGCGGTTCACTCTTCGAGCAAGACCTGACGCGTCGCCTCCGCGACGTGGGCAGCTACCTGCATCGCCGTGATCGGGCCGCCGTTGGAGGCCAGGTTGGCGGCGGCCGCGTGGAGATAGGCGCCGACCGAGGCGGCGTCGAACGGGTTGAGGCCGGCCGCCAGGAGCGCGCCGCAGAGCCCGGCCAGTACGTCGCCCGCGCCGGCAGTGGCCAGCCAAGCGCCGGCGTTCGTGTTGACGCGCACTCGGCCGTCAGGAGCCGCGATGACGGTGGTCGAGCCTTTCAGGAGGACCGTGACGTCGAAACGCTCGGCGGCCCGGCGGGCATGCTCGAGCCGCTCGGCCTCGACCACGGAGCGCTCGACGCCGAGCAGGCGGGCGAGCTCACCGGCGTGCGGGGTGATCAGGACGCCGACGTGGTCACCGGCGTCGTCGAGCGCCTTCAGCCCGTCGGCGTCGAGCAGCACGGGCTCTTCCGCGTCCAGGAGTTCCTTGACCTTGCCCTGGTCCAGCTCGTCCCCCAGGCCGGAGCCGATTGCCCACGCCTGCACTCGCCCTTCACCGGCCACCACCTCGGGGTGCTCGGCCCGCACGGCTGCCGCGACGGCGTCGGGACCGACGTACCGGAGCATGCCGATCGGCCCGGCCAGCGCGCCGGAGGTGGCGATCACCGCGGCACCGGGGTACTGCGCCGAGCCGGCCATCAGGCCGAGCACACCGCGCGAGTACTTGTCGGACTCGCCGGTCGGCGTGGGATACAGGTTTCGCACGTCTGCTGTCTGGAGCGACTCTACGGCCGCCGGGGGCAGGTCGAGTCCGATGTCGACGAGGTGGACCGGGCCGCACGCCTCGGCTGCGGGGTCGATCAGGTGACAGATCTTGTGGGTGCCGAAGGTGACGGTGAGTGCCGCCTTGACGTACTCGGCGGGCGTCTCGCCGGTGTCGACGTCAACGCCTGAAGGCATGTCCACGGCAACGATCGGCACACCGTGCTCTTCCGTCGCCCGCGCCAAGGCCGATGCCCGCCCCCGCAACCCCGGCCGGCCGCCAATTCCGACGATCCCGTCGACCACCACGTCAGCACCGACAATCACCCGCTCGAAGCCGGGCTCACCTTCACCGTTGTCTGAGGCAACTCGGCCGCCGGCCGCGAGCAGCGCCTCGAGCCCTTCCTGGTGGTACTTCTCCGAGAGCAGCACCGCCGTGACCTGCGCGCCGCGGCGGGCCAGTTTCGCTCCGGCGTACAGGGCGTCTCCGCCGTTGTCGCCGGAACCGGCCAGCAGCACCACGCGGGCGCCGTACGTGCAGCCGAGGAAGTTGCTGATGGCAACCGCGAGACCGGTGGCGGCGCGATCCATCAGGGTGCCGGCCGGGAGTTTCGCCATCAGCTCGGCCTCGGCCGCGCGGACCTGCTCGACGGTGTGGGCGCGACGCATCTCAACCCTCCAGGACGACGACCGCCGACGCGATGCCGGCGTCATGACTCAGGGACAGATGCAGACTCTGTACCCCGAGACGAGCCGCCTGGTCGGCGACCGTCCCGGTGATCTCCAGCCACGGCCTGCCGGTGTCGTCGGTCCACACCTCGCAGTCGTGCCAGTGCATCCCGGCCGGGGCGCCGAGCGCCTTGGCGAGCGCTTCCTTGGCCGCGAACCGGGCCGCCAGCGAGGCCGGCGGCTTCTTCGCCTCGGCCTCGGTGAAGACGCGAGCACGCAGCAACGGGGTCCGTTCGAGGGTTTTCATGAACCGCTCGACGTCCACCACGTCGATGCCCACTCCGATGATCATCGGGCCCGGTGTGTGACAACTGCCACACCCACAGTCTCATTGCCGCACATGCCGGTCAGCGTATCCCCGCCGGGTGTGGGAAGAATGGGCCCCATGCTGCAGCCGTCGCGGGAGGTGACCCCCTACACCGAGCTGGACCGCGCCGCCTGGGCCCAACTGGCCGAGACGACCGAGTCACCGCTGACGGCCGAGGAGATCGAGCGGCTGCGGGGTCTCGGCGACGAGATCGACATCGACGAGGTCCGCGAGGTCTACCTGCCGTTGTCGCGGATCCTGTCACTCTACGTGAGGCACGCCCGGGCGCTGCAGTCCGACACCGAGGCGTTCCTGGGCAAACCGGCCGCGGCCCGCACTCCGTTCGTGATCGGCATCGGCGGATCGGTTGCCGTCGGCAAGTCCACCACCGCCCGGCTGCTGCGCGAACTGCTGGCCCGCTGGCCCGAGCACCCCCGCGTCGCCCTGGTCACCACCGACGGCTTCCTCTGGCCGAACGCCGAGCTGGAACGCCGCGGCCTGATGCTGCGCAAGGGCTTCCCGGAGTCCTACGACCGCAAGTCGCTGCTGCGGTTCGTGGTCGAGGTGAAGTCCGGCATGGACAACGTCGAGGCGCCGGTCTACTCGCACCTGCACTACGACCGGATGCAGGGCGTCCGCACCACCGTCGAGCAACCCGACATCCTGCTGCTCGAAGGCCTGAACGTGCTCCAGCCGGCCCCCCGGCACGCCGACGGCAAGAGCGGCCTGGCGGTCAGCGACTTCTTCGACTTCTCCGTCTACGTCGACGCCGCGGCCGCCGACATCCGCAGCTGGTACGTGCACCGCTTCCTCAAACTCTGGGAGACGGCCTTCCGCAACCCCGAGTCGTACTTCGTCCGCTACGGCGAACTCAGCCGCGAGGAAGCCGTCGCCAAGGCCGAGTCCCTCTGGGACGGCATCAACGGCCCCAACCTCCGCGAGAACATCCTGCCGACCCGCTCCCGCGCGACGCTGGTACTCCGCAAAGGCACGGATCACGCGGTCCGCTGGGTGCGGCTCCGGAAGCTCTGACTCACGGGACAAGGCCCTCCCCGAAACGGTTGAGCAACCTGACCGGTCAGCGCAGGTGTCCCCGGTCTCCCCGCGGGGGCGGGACGACCCCTACTCCCCCACCAACTGATCGTAATGAGTCGTGAACGGCGCGGTAGTAGTCCCGTTGAAGACATCCGGAGCCTTGCCGTACGCCGTGATCGCGGTGGCGGCGCCGTTCGCCTTGCTGAAGGCGTACTGGAAAGCCGAGTCGGTGTCGTGGTCGATGCCGAGGATCAGGGAGCCGCCGCGGGTGCCGCAGGTGTGGGCGGTGAGGGCTTCGTACGGCGCGAAGCCGGTGCTGCGGATCAGCTTGAGGGCCGGCTTGGCCGTGGCCGCGACGGGGATCCGGACGGTGTAGATCGCGCCGGCGGTCGTGGTCATCAGCAACGTGTCGTACGTCGCGGTCTCGCTGATCACGGTCATCGCCTTGAAGGACTTGAAGCCGGGGAACGAGCCGAGTGCTCTGAAGGCGGTGCCGACCTGCGAGTAGCGGTACAGGCTGCCGTTGGCGTTCAGGGCGTACAGGTGGGTGTGCCGCGGCTGCGCGATGCTGTAGTTCGAGGTCGCGATGGTCTTGAAGCTGGTCCAGCCGGAACCGACCTTGGTCGCCTTCGGGGTGATCACGCCTGCGTCGGAGACGGTGGTCGCATGCCGGTACAGGTTCCCGCCCTGAAGGAACAGACCGTAGAAGTAGAGGCGGTCCGACGCGTCGAAGGCGCCGTACCAGGTGCCGGAGGCGCGGACGCCGACGAACTTGAAGCCGAGCGACGGTGCCGACGTCGGCGGCTTGCCAGGGTAGATCTCGGCCGACTGCAGGGCGCCGGCCGGATCGACCCAGCCCGCCCAGCTGTAGCAGAGCTCCGCCGCCGAGGACTTCGCCGCGGCGACCTTCGACTTGGCGAGCTTGACCGCCGGCGACGGCTTCGGGTCGGCCGCGACGGCCGAACCGGAGACGGCGGTGGCGGCGAACAGACCGGCACCGGCCAGCGCGAACGCGAAGCGCTGCAGTTTCATCAAGGAGTCCCCCTCCAGGGAAAACGAGCTGTCTCGATCGAGACCGCGCGACTATAGCGTCGTCGCGGTGTCACCTGGCTGCTGCCGGAGCTGGTCGTGAATCAACGCGGACAGGCGGTCGAGGGCCGTGTCGATCTGCGTCGGGGTGACCGCGCTGCAGGACAGCCGCAAGGCGTGGACCGGGGCGTCTCCGTCGTAGAAGTGGTGCATCGGGGTCCAGAGCACGCCGTACTCCTGCGCGGATCTTGCCAGCAACGCGTCGTCGACCGCGAAGGGAACGGTGACGACGACGAAGAACCCACCGGAGGGGATCGTCCAGCTGACCTCGCCGCGGGGGAAGCGGGTGGCCAGGCCGTCGGTGATCGCGCGCAGGTTCTCGGCGTAGATCTTGCGCTCGCGAGTACCGGCGGCGACCAGGCTGCAGTCGTTCTGCAGCAGTTTGCCGCCGATCACCGCCTGGGCCACCGCGGAGGTGTTGACCGTCAGCATGCTCTTGATCTTGGAGAGTTCGTCGGCGAGGAGACTCACGGTCCCGTCCGGCGCCGCGACGGTCTGGTCGGCCACCACGTAGCCGACCCGGGCACCCGGCAGCGCGGTCTTCGCGAAGGATCCGAGATAGATCACCCGCCGCCCGGTGTCGAGCGCCTTCAAGGTCGGCAGGCGCTCGACCCCGGCCGCGGGGAACAGCCCGTAGGGGTTGTCCTCCAGCAGCAGCAGGTCTTCCTGAGCAGCGATCTCCAGGAGTCGTTGCCTGGTCTCCAGCTCCAGACTGAGACCGGAGGGATTGGCGAAGTCGGGCATCACGTAACAGGCTCGTGGCCGGAGACCTTCGGCGCGTGCCCGCTTGGCGACGGCGACGAGATCCTCCAGATCAACCCCTTCGTTGCCGCCGGCAACAGGCAGCACCGGCAGGTCGACGATTCGCGCGGCGCCGGTGATTCCGACGTACGCCGGGGAAACGGCGAGCAGCACGTCGGCCGGATCGGCGCGGAGCGCACGCAGTACGAGGACCATCGCCTCCTGGCAGCCCACCGTCACGACGATCGCCTCGGGATCGACCGTGATCCCCTCGTCGGCGGCGAGGTTGCGCGCGACCAGCGGGTGGATGATGCCCTTGGTCCGGCCGTACTGGAAGATCGCGCGCCGCGCCCCCGCCTCGTCGTACCCGAGGTCGTCGCGCAGGTACCGCGCGAACGTGTCGAGGTAGCCGTGCAGGTCCTCGAGCGCGTAGAACTCCTCGTACGGCCGGCCGGCGGCGAGCGAGATCGCGTCGGGGTAGTGGTTGGCCACCTCGTTGAGGAAGTTCATCGAGTTCAGCGCGCGGTCGGTGAGCGAACCGTGCAGGTTCGTCAGGTTCAGATCAGCCATCAGGCCCTCCCCGTGGTGAGTCGTGCGACGGCCGCGGGGTCCGCGCAGCCGGCCAGCAGCATGGCATCGGCCACCTCTCGCCGCAGCAGGTCGAACGCTTCCTCACAAGCATCGACAGCCAGTGCCCAGAGCAACGGACGCCCGACCAGTACGCCGGACGCGCCGAGCGCCAGCGCCCGCAGTACGTCGGTCCCGCTCCGGATCCCACTGTCCAGCAGCACCGAACATTCCTTGCCTACGGCATCGACCACCGCCGGCAAGGCGTCGATCGAGGCCACTGCTCCGTCGAGTTGCCGTCCACCGTGATTCGAGACGACGATGCCGTCGGCACCTACCTGCGTCGCGCGCACGGCGTCCCGGGGATCGAGAATCCCCTTCACCAGCAAGGGAAGGTTCGTCCTGGTCTTCAACCACTCGAGGTCGGCCCACGAGACCGCGGGCTCGAACGCCGAGGCCGTGTGGGCGGCAACCGCAGACAACCCCGGTACGCCGACGTGCGCCTCGCTCACCCCACCGACGAGGTTGGCCGCCACCACGTCGGCCGGCAGCGCGAACGAGTTCCGCACGTCCCGCAGACGCCGGCCCATCACCGGAACGTCGACCGTCACCATCAACGCCTCGCAGCCGGCCGCTTCGGCGCGCTCGACCAGTGACTCGATCATCACCCGGTCCCGCAACCAGTACAGCTGGAACCACGATGATGCGACCTTGGCGATCTCTTCCAGGGGACGACTGCTCAAGGTGCTGATCACATAGGGAACTCCCGCCGCCGCAGCCGCCTGCGCCAGCGCCAGCTCTCCCTCCGGATGCAGTAGCCGCTGGTACGCCATCGGGGCTACCGCCACCGGCATCGAAGCGGCACATTTCACCAACTGGCATGAAGTATCCGCACTCGCGACGCCGGCGAGCACCCGAGGCATCAAGGTGACGGCGTCGAGTGCGGTCCTGTTCAGCCCCAGCGTTGTCTCCGTCCCACTGCCGCCCGCGACGAAGTCACGGACGGCGGCAGGCAGCACGCCGGCAGCGAGCCCCTCGTAGTCGGTGAACGCCTCAGGCATCGTCGAAGGTCTTGTGAAGCCAGGCGGCGGAGTCGGTCAGCGCCTTGCGGGCACCGTCCAGCACGCCTGACATGGTGTAGAAGCCGTGGACCATGCCGTCGTACCGGGCCAACTCGGTGGGCACGCCGGCGGCGTACAGCTTCTCGGCATAGAACTCGCCTTCGTCCCGCAGGGGGTCATGCTCCGCGGTGATCACCAGCGCGGGCGGCAGGCCGGCGTGCGAGGCCGCGAGCAGCGGCGAGGCGAGCGGATCGGTGCCATCGGCATCGTCTGTCAGGTAGTGCTTCCAGTACCAGTTGACCGAGGTGCGGTTGAAGAGGAACGGGTCGTCACCGGCCCGCATGGAAGCGGTGTCCGAGCCGTAGAGAGTGTTGGGATAGACCAGCAGCTGGGCGGCGAGCGCCGGACCGGATTCCCTGGCCAGCAAGGTGGTTGCGGCAGCGAGGTTGCCACCGGCACTGTCGCCGCCGACCGCGAGTCGCGCTACGTCGACGCCGAGTTCCACCGCGTGGGCGGCGATCCACTGGGTAGCGCGATGACAGTCGTGCACAGCGGTGGGGAATGGGTTCTCCGGCGCGAGCCGGTAGCCGACGGTGATCACCTGGCAGGGCACGAGATTGGCCAGCCGCCGACAGACACCGTCGGAGGTCTCGATGCTGCCGAGAGTCCAGCCACCGCCGAAGAAGTAGACCAGCGTCGGCAGCGGCCCGTCTCCGGCCGGCCGGTAGATCCGCAGCGGGATGCCGGACTCCTCCATGGTCAGGTCGCGGACATGGTAGACCGGCTCCACCTCGCCGCCGCCCGCCTGGATGGAGGCGAGGTCGGCAGCGCGCGCCTCGGCCAGCGTCTGCGTGTAGAGCTGCGGCGCGTTGTCGGCCGCCCGCTTGGCACGCCACTGCTCGACCTGAGGATCCAATGACATCGTCTCTTGCCTTTCACATCTGCTTCGTCCCGACGACGAACCCGGCCGGCCGGCGGCGCCGAGACAGGAGTGTGGGCCGGGCCCGAGCCTCAGTGGCTCGAGCCCGGCCGCTTCGGAGCGGTGACCACCGCCGCGCCGCCGCCAGTTCCTCCGAGGAGGGAAACGGACGGAGTACCTGATCGGCGGCGGTGGTCGTCAGCGGCTCACCGGACCAGTTGCAGCGGGACCGCGTTGGCCATCGCCTGGTAGCCGGCGTCGCTCATGTGGATGTGGTCGCCACCGTCGTAGGCGGGCAGCAGCTTCTCCGGCGCCGCCGGGTCACGCAACGCCTTGTCGAAGTCGATCACGCCGTCGAAGTCGCGCTGCGTGCGCAGCCAGGTGTTGACCGCGACCCGGGTCGCCTCTTTCTCCGCCGTCCAGCCGCCCGGCGTGGTGAAGCCGCCGTACGGCGTGATGGTGGCACCGATGCTCTTGAGGTCCTTCTGCCGCAGCTGGCTGTTGATCTGCTTCAGGGCGGCGATGATCTCGGCGGCACTGGCGCCGTTCATCCAGATGTCGTTCACACCCAGGTGGGTGATCACGGTCCGGACGCCGGTCTGCGGGTAGACGTCCTCGTTCAGCCGGGCCAGCGCGTTCAGGCCGAGCTGCTCGGTGCCGCTCGGGCCGCCGAGGATCAGGCCGTTGCTGTCCTGCAGCAGCCGGTTGCCGGCCTCGCCGACGTTCAGTACGCCGGGTGCCCGCTTCCCGCGCTCGGCGACCAGCCGCTCGGCGAGCTGGTCGGGCCAGCGGTTGTTGGCGTTCGCCGTACTGAGCAGGCCGTCGGCGATCGAGTCGCCGAGCACGACGATCGAGCCCTCCGGCTTGTCGGTCAGCACGTCGACGCCGGACAGGAAGGTCCAGCAGCAGGGCCGGATGGTCGGGTAGTCGGCACCGTCGGTGGAGTTGGTCAGGTCACCGGGACCGAAGAAGTTCTGCTGGTTCGCGGCCGCGTGCCAGCTGGTCGGGCCGGTCGCGGTCGGGTAGAAGACGCTGATCACCAGCGTGCTCAGGTCCGGCACCTTCAGGGTGACCGGGTCGCTGAGCAGCTCGGCGCCCTTGTTCATCACCGCGGTCGGTGAGCCGCCGTTGAAGGTCAGCGTGCGCTTGGACGCCGGGTCGATGTCGGACTGCACCGGAGTCGCGGTGTTGCCGAACGCGACCGTGGCGGCGCCGATCTGCACCGCCCGGTCACCGAAGACGTTGGTGAACCGGATCCGGACCTTGTCGCCCCCCACGGACGGCCGGACCACGTAGCGGGCACTCTGGTTGGTGAGGCCGGTGGCGGTGAACCCGGTGGACTCCGGCTTGACCACCCCGGTGGACCAGCTGCCCACCCAGCCGGACTGGTTGTTGTTCTTGTCGTCGGCCGGCGCCGACGAACCGGTGAAGACCAGGGCCGAGCCGGCCAGCGAGACTGCGGCCGCTAACGCGGCCGATCTGAAGGTACTGGGAATGCGCATGGAACAACCCCCCAATGGGTTGGCGCGCGACGGGTGGAGAAAACCCTGCGCGAGTGGCGGTGACGGCAACCTAGTTCCGGATTCCTGACACGTCAACGGGCGCATTGAATTGTTCGCTTGAATTCCCCCCGAAGCTGGTCGCCGGGAATTTCTCGCAGTACAGTCACCCCGGATACCGAAAGGGTGGGGCGCCATGTCGGTCGATACCGTGCTGGACAAGAATCTGGAACAGTCCGGTTCCTATGTCGTCACCGCACTCGGGCTGTTCGCGCGGTACGGCGAGGCCGAGGCGATCGTGGCCGGTGGGCGGCGGCTGACGTTCGCCGAGCTGCGCGCGCAGGTGCTCGACCTGGCCGCGATGCTGCAGGACCGCGGCGTCGGCCCGGACACCGGCGTCCTGGTACTGGCCGGCAACACACTCGAGCTGCCGGCCCTCCAGCTCGCGCTGCACCTGGTCGGCGCCCGGACGATGTGGATCGCGCCGATCGCGGGCCGCCGTGAGATCGAGGCGTTCGCGCGGCTGTCCGAGGCGGACGTGTTCGTCTACGACGCGCGGACCAAGGCGGAGGTCGGCGAGCGGCTGGCCGCGAGCCTCGGCGTACCGGTGCACTGCCTGGGCGAGGGTGGCCTCGGGCCGGACCTGCTGGCCGCGCCGAAGACGACGTTCCGCCCGGAGTACGGCGAACTGGCGCCGGCCACCTGCCTGCAGACCAGCGGGACCACCGGGGAGCCCAAGCTGGTGCATCACCGGCAGGCGTTCTACGAGCAGATCCTGACGCTGGCCGCCGACTACCTGGCCGCCGGCCTGCCGGTGCTGCGGCACCTGTCGCACTCGCCGATGGCGTTCGCGAGCGGTCAGATCACCAGCTTCTTCAACCTGTTCATGGGCGGCGTGCTGTTCCTGGAGGACAACTGGGACGCGGGCCGCGCGCTGGCGACGGTCGAGCGTGAGCGGATCAACTCGACCTACGTGTCGCCGCCGTTGCTCTACCAACTGCTGGACCACCCGGACCTGCCATCCACCGACGTGAGCAGCCTGTTCATGCTCAACGTCGGCGCCGGGCCCGCCGCGCCGTCCCGGCTGCGGCAGGCCATCGAGCGCTTCGGGCCGGTACTGCGCATCGTCTACGGCCTGAGCGAGGTCATCGTGGTCACGGCTCAGCCTGGGCTGACGGAGGACCCGGACCATCCCGAGCGGCTGCGGTCGTCGGGTGCGCCGTACGGGGACGTCCGAGTGGAGATCCGAGACGCCGACGGGCAGGTGGTCGAGGCGGGCCGCACGGGCGAGATCTACGCGACCAGCAAGCTGCGCTTCGCGGGGTACTGGGGCCGTCCGGACCTGACCGAGCAGGCCATCGTCGACGGCTGGGTGCGGACCGGTGACCTGGGCTACCTGGACGCCGACGGCTACCTGTACGTCGTGGATCGCGTGCAGGACACGATCGTCACCGGAGCGAGCAACTGGAACGTGTACTGCCGTCCGATCGAGGACCTGCTGCAGGCGCAGCCCGGCGTACGCGCGGCGGCGGTGATCGGCGTACCGGACGAGGCGTTCGGTGAGGTGCCGCACGCGTTCGTCGTCCGGTACGACGGTGCCGTGGTGACCGCACAGGAGCTGCGCGAGCTGGTCCGGGGCGAGTTCAACGAGATGTGGATGCCGCGGCAGATCGAGTTCCTCGACGAGCTGCCGCTGACCAGCGCCCACAAGGTCGACAAGGTGGCGCTGCGCTCGGCGCATGCCGCCGCACGGGCCGAGTCGCGATGAACCCGTCGCCGCGGACCTCCCTGGTCGCGCTGTTCACGGCGGACATCCTGTCCGCGCTGGGCACCCGGGTGTCTGCCGTGGCGATCCCCTGGCTGGTCCTGATGAGCACCGGCAGCGCCGCCAAGATGGGGCTGATCGCCGCTGCCGAGATGCTGCCGTACGCCCTGACGGGGGTGCTGGCGGCGCCGCTGGCGGACCGGTTCGGGCTCCGCCGGACGTCGATCGTGGCCGACGCGGGCAGCGCGCTGGCGATGGTCGCGGTGATCGTCAGTCCGGGCTCGTCGTTCACCCAGCTGGCCGCGCTGGTCGCGGTCGGCGGCGCGCTGCGCGGGATCGGCGACCGGGTGAAGCACGTGATGCTGCGGCCACTGGCCGAGCAGTGCGAGGTGCCGATGCTGCGGATCACCTCGCTCTACGAGGGCCTCAGCCGGGCCGCGACGCTGGTCGGAGCGCCGCTCGGCGGCCTGCTGATCGCCTGGCTCGGCACCAGCGGCGCGCTCTGGGCCGATGCCGCCTCGTTCGCCTTCTGCGCGGTGCTGGTCTTCGTCCTGGTCCAGCTACCGCCCGACGAGCCGGCCGCAGCTCGCGACCCGGAACCGGCCGCCATGAGCGACGCCGCCGCCCTCGCCGACGCCCCCGCGGCTCCCCGCAAACCGGCGCAGCCGGCTCCTGAGCCGTACTGGACCGCGTTGCGCGGCGGGTTCACCTTCCTGCGCGGCGACCAGGTGCTGATCGGCATGATGATGATGACGTTCGCGATCAACGTCTTCAGCCAGGCCAGCGGCGCGGTGTTCACCCCGCTGTGGGTCGAGCAGGTGGTCGGCTCCCCGGTCGTGCTGGGCCTGCTGTTCGGCGGGTTCGCCGGCGGCGCGCTGCTCGGCAACCTGATCTTCACCGTGTTCGCGGAGCGCATCCCGCCGTACCGGGCGTTCGTGATCGGTGCCCTGGTCGGCGGCGCGCCACGGCTGCTGACGATGGGCCTGTCGGACGAGGTCTGGCTGGTGGTCTCGGTCAGCTTCCTGTGCGGGATCGCGAACGCCTCGCTGAACCCGGTGATCGGGATGACCCTCTACACCCGGGTACCGCCGGAGCTGCAGACCCGGGTGTTCGGCGTCATCGGCGCGATCACCTTCGCCGGCATCCCGGTCGGCAGCCTGCTCGGCGGGTGGAGCGTGGCGCTGGTCGGCCTGCGCCCGGCCCTGCTGCTGGCGGGCGGGCTCTTCCTGCTGGCCACGCTGATCCCGGTGATCCAGATGTACCGCCGGCCGCTGGACATCCCGCAGTACAGCGGGGGCAGCGCCAAGACCGAGGGGGCAGATTGACCGAGGACGAGGATCCCTACTGCCTGGCTGCCGGGGAGAGCGCCGAGCTGCTCACCGGGCACCCGTGGCGCCGCTTCGCCGTCCTCGGCGACAGCGTGGCCGAGGGCCTGTGCGAGCCGCTCGAGGGCTACAGCGAGCTGCAGTGGGCCGACCGGCTGGCCGCCGAGCTGAGGGCCACCGCCCCCGACCTGGAGTACCTGAACCTGGGTGTCAGCGGCCTGCGCGCCCACGAGATCCACGCCACCCAGCTGGAGGCCGCGCTCGCCTTCAAGCCCGATCTGGCGCTGGTGGTAGGCGGTGGCAACGACGCCTTCAGCGCCCGGTACGACGCCGACCGGGTGGACCGTGAGCTCACCGCGATGATCACCGCGCTGCAGGAAGCGGGCGCCCAGGTGATCACCCTGGGCATGTTCGACGTGTCGGCCAGTCCCGCGATCCAGGAGTGGCTGCGCCCCGGGCTGCGGCAGCGGATGCGGCTGCTGTCCGAGCGGACCGCGGCGGTGGCCGAGCGGCTCGGCACGATCCACGTGCAGCTGACCGACCACCCGCTGTCGACCGACCCCGGCCTCTACAGCAGCGACGGCCGGCACGGAAACGCCCGCAGCGACGCCGTCGCCACCGCGGTGACCTTGCGGCGACTGAAGTCGGCATGGTCGTGAAATACCACCCGCAAAGCCTGAAAATGGCAACGACAATTCCTGCGCCAAAAGCAATCAACTCGGCCTGCACGAATTGTGGGCGGGCAATTCCTGAGAGTCACCCGAAATAAAGATCCGGCGATCGGTGAATTCCTCAGGGAACGCCGGTCACCGCCATCACCCGAAACCGGTGGAAACACCCGCCGAACGATCCGACCGGAGATCCGAGATGACCGAGCCGACCGAACCGATGGGCGTGCTGGAGTTCTGGGCGATGACCGACCTGGTCACGCCGATGGCGCTGCGGACCGTCGCCACCCTGCGGATCGCCGACCGGCTGGCCGCCGGCCCGGCGGACCTGAAGGACCTGGCCACGGCGGCAGGCTGTGACGCCGACGCGCTCGGCCGGGTACTGCGCTACCTGGCCGCCCGCGGCGTCTTCGTCGTGGCCGGGCCGGACCGCTTCGAGCTGGGACAGACCGCTCGCTGGCTGCTGGACGACGACCCGAGTGCCGCCCGCCGCTGGCTGGACCAGACCGGGTACGGCGGCACCATGGACCGAGCCCACCTCGACCTGCTGGGCATCGTCCGCCGCGGCGGCCCGGTGCAGGCCGCGAACAAGACCAGCCTCGATCCGGTGGCGGCCGCGTCGTACGACCGGTTGATGGAGGCCAACACCACCAACGAGGCCGAGCTGCTGGTCCGGGCGATCGACTGGAGCCGGTTCGGGCACATCGTCGACGTCGGCGGTGGCACCGGCGTCCAGCTGGAGCGGATCCTGGCCGCGACTCCCACGGCCCGCGGCACTCTGGTCGATCTGCCCGGCAGCGTCGAGAAGGCGGAGCAGCGGTTCGCCGAAGCCGGTCTCGACGACCGCTGCGGCCTGCTGGTCGGCAACCTCTTCGAGCTGGAGCTGCCCGAGGCCGACGCCTTCCTGCTGCGGATGCTGCTGCACTCGTTCGAGGACGACCAGGCCACGGACGCGCTGACGAGGTGCCGGCGGGCGCTGCGGCCCGGCGGCTCCGTCTTCGTGGCCGAGGCGGCCGACACCCACCAGCCCGGGTTCACCACGATGGACGTGCTGATGCTCGTCCTCGGGCACGGCCGGGAGCGCACCCTGGCCCAGTACGACGAACTCGCCGCCGCTGCCGGACTCAGCCGGGTCGCGATCCACACCCCTCCGGTCGGACCGCGCGCGATCGAGTACTCGGCCTGAGGTCATCGCGGTGACCCTCCGGCAACGGTCACCGGCAGACACTCGTAGCCCCGCAGGATGAGCTGGTCCGTCCGGACCGGCTGTCCTGCGAGGGCCAGGTGGGGGAAACGGTCGAGCACCATCGGCAAAGCGAGCCTCGCTTCGGTCCTCGCCAGCGCGGCGCCCAGGCAGTAGTGCGGGCCCGCGCCGAAGCTGACCGGCTGGTTGTCCGCCCGGTGCGGGTCGAACCGGTCCGGGTCGTCGAACCGCCGCGGGTCGCGGTTGGCCGCGCCGGTCAGTACGGCGACCAGCTGCCCCCTCTCCAGCGGTACGCCGAGGAACTCCGTGTCGGCGCTGGCCACCCGGGCGAAGACGTGCGCCGGAGTGTCGTAGCGCAGCACCTCCTCGACGTACGCCGGCATCAGCTCCGGCGCGGCGCGGATCTCCGGACTGGCCAGCAGCAGCGGCAGCGAGTTGCCGAACAGGTGGATCGTGGTGCTGAAGCTGGCGTTGAACAGCACCAGCAGGTTGCCCACCAGCTCCAGGTCGGTCAGCTGGTGCCGGCCGCTGTCGACGGCCTGGACCAGATCGCTGATCAGGTCGTCCTGCGGATCCGCCCGGCGCTTGGCGATCAGATCCACGTAGTAGCCGGTGATCCGGGTCGCGGCCTCGTCCGCCACCGCGAGCACCTCGGGGCCCTTCCGGCGGAAGTCGAGCCAGTCGTTGATCAGGTCCACCTGCGAGCGGAACCAGCTGATGTCGGAGTCGGGCAGGCCGAGCAGCCGGCCGACCACCCGGGCCGGCAGCAGGTAGGCGAACTCGGCCATGTAGTCCACCTCGGCACCACCGGCACCGAGGTCGGCCATCCGGTCCAGCAGCTCGTCGGCGATCCGGACCACCTCGGGCTCCATCGCCTGCACCCGGCGCGGCGTGAACACCTTGCGGAACAGGCCTCGCATCCGCCCGTGCCGGTCGCCGTTGCTGAACATCATCGAGTTCATCAGCGTGACCAGCACCGCGTGCTCGTGCCAGGTCGGCGTCATCGCCTCCATCCAGCAGGCGTCGTGCACCTCGAACGAGGAGTCCCGCATGAACCGGTCGACGGCCCGGTAGCCGAAGACGGCCGCGGAGTACGGCAGCTCGGGTGCGGTCAGGGCCAGCACCTCGCCGAGCTTGTGCAGTTCGGCGTACAGCGGGTACGGGTCCAGGTCACGGCCGCCGGCCGACAGCGCCCTCACCAGCTCGTTGCCGGTCGGCATCAGGCGCCGCCGAGCAGCAGTGATCCGGTGACGTGCACGTTGCGCTTGAGGTTGAGCACCTCGCCCTCACCCTGGCTCCCGATCCGCACGTAGCAGCCGAAGCCCTGCCGGCCGAAGGTGTAGGGACCGATCGAGAACGGCACCTCCGCGTGGTCGTGCTCACCGCTGTGCAGGTGCACGAAGTCCATCGTCATCCGGTCCGGGCGGGAGTAGTCCTGGACCAGGTGCAGGCCCGCCGCCACCCCGTGCTCGACCAGTCGCCGCCACTCCTCGGGAGTCGTCTCGCGACCGACCACGACGCCGGAGCCGCCGAACTCGTCGGTGGGCTTGAGCACCAGTTGCTCCCGCTCGGCGAGCGCGGAGTCCAGTAGCTCCGCCGTGAGCAGCCTGGTCCGGGGCAGATGGGTCCTGATCAGGTCCGCGTCCTCGGGCGGCAGCTGGTCCGCGTCCTCCCAGAGCCACGCGAAGACCAGCTTGTTGCTGATCAGCCAGGACGCCGCCGAGGTGAACAGCGACGCCGTACCGGCCTGCAGCGCGTCCTTGATCGCCTGCAGCCCGACGGTCGGCGGCATCTCGGAGCAGACGAACAACCGCAGGATCGTTTCCACCCGGCGGCCGCGGCCGACCAGGAAACCGCTCTCGTCCAGCTCCAGCCAGTCGAGCGGTTGCACGTCCATGTCGAAGCCGAGCTCCCGGCCACGCTCGGCGAACGGCTGCAGCAGCGCCACCAGCTTCTCCGGATCGCGCGACTCCGGATACTCGCCGTCGGTCCGGAAGACCATCGTCAGCCGGGCCCCGTCGGGGAGCCCGAAGGCCTCGCGGATCGCGGCGTACCGGCCGTCGACGGCCGACGGCGGTGCCTCGACCGGCAGCAACTCGTCGACACCGGTACTGCGGAACAGCTCCAGGAACCTGGCCGACACCCGCTCCGAGTCCCAGACACTGCCCACATCGCTGCCGATGTTGAACTCGACGATCTTCGGCACCCCGTCGGTCAGCAGGATGTCCGGGCGGCCCGACAGCACCAGGTGATCGCCAAGCGGCTCGTCGTCGTTCACGAACTCGACCCGATCGTCGGGGATCCCGAGCAGCTTGCGCAGCTCCCCCGCGGTGGCGGCCCGGCGACGGCAGCAATCCAGCACGAGCTGCAGCATCCGGTCGCTCAGCGCGTACAGCTCCTCCAGCCACGCCTTCTGCATCAGCACCGGCCGGAGCGGACGCCAGGTCTCGTTGTAGGTCGCGATGTTGTCGAAGACCGTCGCCCAGCCGGTGTCCCCGGCGGCCAGGACCGCCTTCCGCACCTCGGGCGATAAGTTGCCCCAGGCATCGAATCCGGGGCGGCCGGCCCAGTCGTGTCCGGTCACGTCGTGACCAGCAACGGCCCGGTGACGTGGATGGCCCGCTTGAGGTTGAGGACCTCACCTTGCTCCTGGCAACCGACCCGGAGGAAGCAGCCGTACGACTTGCGCCCGAACGTGTAGGGACCGACGGAGTACGGCACCTCGGCGGCCAGGTGCGCACCCGTCTCGATGTTGACGAAATCCATCGACAGCCGGTCCGGCCGCACGTAGTCCTGCAGCAGGAAGCCGCCTCGCCGGACCGCCTCCTCCAGCCCTTCCCGCCAGGCGCCGGGCTCGGTCTCGTGCCCCACCAGTACGCCGGCACCGCCGTATTCGTCGGCAGGCTTCAGCACCAGTGAAGCCTGCTGGGCGACGGCGTCCTCAAGCATCTCGCTGCTCAGCCGGCGGCTCCACGGCACGTGCTGACGGACCAGCTCCTGGTCCTCGGCGGACAGCAGCTCGAGATCGTCCCAGAGCCAGGTGAGCACCAGCTTGTTGGCGAGCAGCCAGCCCGCCGACGAGGTGAAGAGCTTCGTCCTGCCGGACTCCACCGCGGCCTTGAGCGCTGCCTGGCCAGGGATCTGCGGCATGTCCGTGCAGACGAACAACCGGAAGACCGCGTCCACCCGGCGGCCCTGGGTGACCAGCTCGCCGTCCTCGTCGGTCTCCAGCCAGAGCAGCGGCGAGACGTCCCCGTCGATCCCGAAACCCTTGCCCCGCTCGACGTACGGGTCGAGCGACCTGACGATCGCCTCCAGGTTGTCGCTGCCCGGATAGACGCCTTCCGTGCGCAGTACGGTGGTCAGCCGGTCGCCCGGCTTCAGCCCGAGCGTGTCGACGATCGCCTGGTAGCGGCCGTCGACCGGCGACGGCGGCTCGGTGACCTGGACCGGACCGTCCACCCCGTCGAGGGTCTGCAGCCCGTGGTCGGAGAACACCGTCAGGAACCGGGTCGAGACCCGCTCGGTGTCCCAGACGCAGCCGGCCTCGCTGCCGATGTTGAACTCGACGAACTTCGGGACGCCGCCGCTGATCAGGATGTCCGGCCGGCCCGACTGGATCAGCTGTTCGCCGAGCACCTCGTCGTCGTCCAGGTACTCGATCAGGCCCTCCGGCGTACCGAGCAGCTTGCGCAGTTCGCCGGCCGTGGCCGCCCGCCGCTGCGCCGTCTCCAGCAGCAGCCCGAGCAACCGGTCCATCACCGCTGCCAGCGCGTCGTACGTCGTCTGGTGGATCATCACCGGGCGCAGCGGCCGCCAGGACTTGTTGAAGGTCAGGACCCCACTGAAGACGTCCCGCCAGTCCTCGGACCCGGCCGCCAGCACCTTCTCCTTGCTTGCCTGAGGCAACTCGTTCCAGTAGTCGAACGAAGTACCCTGCCAGTCGAAACTCATCGGTTCTCCCCCACGTTCACGAGCAGCAGGCCGCCGGTCAGCGCGCCTTGGGTCAGGTTCACCACGCCACCGGCGCCCGGCGGCGAGAAGCGGGTGAAGACACCGGCCGGGATCCGGTCGAACAGGTAGGTCGACACGCAGTACGAGACGTCGGCCTCGACCACCTCGCCGGTCTCCGGCTTGAGGAACTGCATCGTCAGCGGGTCCGCCTCGATCAGCTCCTGGAAGATGTGCGGGCCGGTGGCCGCGTCGATCGCCGCGGCCCAGTCCTCCGGCGAGGTCTGCGGGCCGATGAAGACGCCGTGACCGCCGTAGTCGTCGGTCGGCTTGAACACCAGCCGCTCCCGCTCGTCGATCACGCGCTGCCGCAGGGCCGGCTGGTAGACCCACGTCCGCGGGACGTGCGCGCGGACGATCTCCGCGTCCTCGGCCGGCAACTGGTCCAGGTCGTCCCACAACCAGGCGAAGATCGTCTTGTTGCTCAGCAGCCAGACGGCGGTCGGCAGGTACATCCGGAAGTTCCTGGCGGCGTTGGCCGCCCGCAGCGCGGCCATTCCGTCGGACTCGTCGACGAAGGTCGGCACGAACATCCGCCAGACCGCGTCGAGGATCCGGTCGCCCGCCTTCAGCCGCCCGTCCGCGTCCTGCTCCAGCCACTCGACCGGATGGACGATCAGGTCGACCCCCAGCTCCCGGCCCCGATCGGCGAAGGGCCGCAGCCGGTTGATCATGTACGTCGCGTCGTGCGCGCCCGGGTAGCCGCCACCCGAGGTGTAGACCATCGCGGTCACCTGGTCCGGCCCGACGTCCGAGCGGATCGCGTCGAAGCGCGCGTCCACCGCGGACGGCGGCGCGGCGGCGTCCATCGCGGTGAACATCGGCTCGTCCCGGTAGACCTCCATCCACCGCTTGATCACGCCGTCGGCGTCCAGTACGCCGCCCAGCGCGCTCTCGACGTTGCACTCGACCATCCGCGGCACCCCGCGCTCGAGCAGCAGGTCGGAGCGGATCGCGTTGATCAGCCGCCCGGTCAGCGGCTCGTCGTCGTCCAGCAACTGGATCCGGCCGTCCGGAACCCCCAGGACCGCGCGGAGCTCCCCCGCCGTACGGGCCCGGCGCCGGCAGGCGTCCAGCACGAGCTGCGAGACGCGTTGCGTGATCCGGTTCAGCTCGGCGTACCCGGCGTGCGTGCCGACCGGCGAGCGAAGCGGGATCCAGTTCTGGTTCTGCAGCGCGACGTCCTCGTAGACCTGCGACCAGTATTTGTGGCCATAGGCAAGCAACTTCTCGCGGACGTCGGCCGGCAGCACCGGCCAGAGCTCGGCCGCGGATGGTCGCTCTGTCACTGCTCGTCCCCCTCCAGTACGCCGCGGATCGCCGCGACCAGGTCGTCGCGGCCCGGCTGGACCGCCCGGTCGAGCGCCAGCGCGAACGGCAGTACCGCGCCGTCCGGCCTGGTCACCCGGCGCGGCCGCGCGACCAGGTCGAAACGCTCGGCCGCCACCGCCAGTACCTCGGCTCCGAAGCCGCTGGTCCGGTTCGAGTCGTCGATCACCACCAGCCGCCTGGTGCGCGCGACGGACTCGGCCAGCCCTGCCACGTCCAGCGGATAGACGGTGCGTGGGTCGAACACCTCGATCGACGCCACCCCGGCGAGCTCGTCGGCGACCGCGAGCGCGTCCTGGACCAGGTGGCCGAGGGCAACGACCGTGACGTCGGAACCGGGCCGCGCGATCCGCCCGACGCCGAGCGGTACCGGCGCCAGAGTCGAGAAGTCGACATCTTCCCGGAAGCCCAGCGCACCGGCCGGCGCGAACACCACCACCGGGTCGTCGTCGCGGATCGCCGACAGCAACAGGCCGTAGGCGTCCGCGGGGTTCGACGGCACCACCGTCTTCACCCCGACGGCCGCGAACAGGCTGTAGGGATGGTCGGAGTGCTGCCCGGCCCAGCCGGTCCTCGACCCGGAACCCGGGACGACGTACGTCACGGGCACCTTGCACTGGCCACCCGACATCAGCGCCAGCTTGTGCGCCTGGTTCGCGATCTGCTCGAAGACCAGGAAGAGCAGCGACGGGATCTGGAACTCGATCACCGGCCGCATCCCGACCAGGGCCGCGCCGGTGGCGAAGTTCGTGAACGCCTGCTCCGACAACGGGGTGTCCAGCACCCGGTCCGGACCGAACCGGCCGAACAGGCCGGCGGTCAGGTTCGAGGCCGCCACCCGGATGTCCTCACCCAGCAGGAACACCCGGTCGTCGGCCGCCAGTTCGTCACCGAGCGCCCGGTTCATCGCTTTCAGATAGGACAACTTGGGCATCAGCTGAACACCTCCGGCGACGAGTACAGGTACTGCAGGGCCGCGGACGGATCCGGGTGGGCACTGCCCAGCGCGATCCCGGCCGCCGCGTCGAGCAGGGCCTCGACCTCGGCGTCGACGGCGGCCCGGTCCTCCGGGGCCAGCCGGGCCCCCTGGATCTCCACCGGGTCCCGCGACCACCCGGCGGACAGCTCCTCGGTCGAGCGGTAGGTGAGCCGGGTCCGGTGCTCGAACGTGTGGTGCGCGTCGAACCGGTACGTCGTGCACTCCAGGAAGGTCGGGCCCTTGCCGGCCCGGGCCCGGTCGACGGCGGCGGTCGTTGCCGCCAGCACCTTTTCCGGGTCCTGGCCGTCGATCGTGAAGGACGGGATGCCGAACGCCTTGGCCCGGCCGGTGATGCTGCCGGCCACGGCCGAGTCGACCGGCATCGTGGTGGCGTAGCCGTTGTTCTCACAGACGAACACGACCGGGACGTGCCAGAGGGCGGCCAGGTTGAACGCCTCCAGCAACATTCCCTCGTTGACCGCGCCGTCACCGAAGAAGGTCGCCGCGACGGTCGACTTGCCCAGCCGGCGTTGGGCCCAGGCAGCGCCGGTGGCGATCGACCCGGCGGCGCCGACGATGGCGTTGGCACCCAGGATGCCCAGGCCGAAGTCGGCCGCGTGCATCGAGCCGCCGCGGCCCTTGTTCAGCCCCGACTCCCGGCCCATCAGTTCGGCGAACATCCGGGCCGGGTTCACCCCCTTGGCCAGCACGTGACCGTGGCCACGGTGGGTACTGGTGATCAGGTCGTCGGCGCGCAGCGCGGCACAGACGCCGGCCGCGATCGCCTCCTGACCGACGTACGGGTGGATGCCGCCGACGATCTCGCCGGACCGGACGTACTCGATCGCGCGCTCCTCGAAGCGGCGAATCAGCCGCACGGTCCGGTAGAGATCGATGGTGGTCATCAGTCAGCGGCCCTCAGCCCTTGATGGCGGCGAGGATGCCGTCCCACAGCCTGGCCCGGGCGGCCAGCGCGGTGTTGATGGTGTCGGCGCACTCGTCCCACTTCTGCTGGTCGTCGCCACACAGGTCGGCGACCATCTGCATCGCCATCGGGGTGTGGAACTCACCGTCCACCTCGATGTGCCGCTCCAGGTAGTCGACGAAGGTGTTGAGCTTCTTGGAGCGCTCGTTCACCGCCACCACCTGGGTGAACATGTCCGGGATCAGGTCCTCGCGGCCGAAGGCGAAGGCGGCTGCCTGGCAGTGCACCGGCGCGTTCTCGATGATGCCCCAGGTGGTGCCGGCGAAGTCGATCGAGACCTGCGGTACGCCGGCCGCGGTCAGCGACTCGACCACCTTTCCACCGTCGCGGAGCAGCTCGATCAGCTTGTCGATCGCGTCAGTCCGGGCGCCGGCCTCGTGCATGCCGTCGACGTACAGCTCGAAGTGGCTGATGAAGGCCGGCTTGCCGTCGTCGCCCCCCAGCTCGTCGCTCTCCTCCACCATCACGATGTCGTTGATCAGCCGGCGGCTGTTGCGGTGCTCGGTCGGGATCCACGGGACCGTGACACAGGTGAGCTCGCGCTGCAGGGACTTCAGCAGTGACATGAAGTCCCAGACCGCGAAGACGTGGTGCTCCATGAAGGTGACCAGCGACTCGTGCGTGTCCAGGTTGGCGTAGAGCGGGTGCTGGACGACCTTGTCGCGGGCCTCGGTGACGGCCTTCTCCAACTGCTCGATGCCCGGGTGGGTCTGACCCCAGTCGTAACGTGACATGGCTGTTCTCCTTGTTTAGCGGTCGGCCCAGAGAGTGGGGCAGAAGTCCGGGTCGGCGTAGTCCGGCATGCCGTCCGGGGTCCGGCGGACCAGGGCGTCGTGGTTGTACGCCGCGAGGGTGCCGTCGGAGAGCGGGAACTCCCGGTAGGAGTTGCCGCCGTCCTGCAGGTGCAGCGAGATCGCCCGGCGGGGGATGTCGCTGACGTTCGCACCGCTGCCGTGGTACGTCCGGCAGTGGTGGAAGTTCATGTGGCCGCGCGGGATCGTGATCGGCAGCTTGACCACCTCGACGCCGTTGAACGCGGCGTTGTCGGCCAGCATCTGCTCCAGCTGCGACTTGTCCCGCTCGGCGAAGTGCCGGACCACGGTGTCGTTGGCGCCGATCTCCTTCCACCGGTGACTGCCGTCGACCATCGTGATGGTGCCCATCTCGGGCGGGCAGTCGTGGAACGGGATGAACGCGGTCAGCATCCGGTCCGACGACGAGGACGACCAGTAGTGCTTGTCGAAGTGCCAGGGCACGATGTTCGACGGTTCGCCCTCGATCGGCGGCTTGTAGATCAGGGTGGACTGGAAGATCCGGATCTCCTCGACCTGGGCCAGCCGGGCCGCGACGGCCCCGATCAGCGGCTTGCGGAGGATCTTGGCCAGTCCGTCGTGCTCGTAGTGGACGTAGTCGTTGTGCCGCTGGACGTCGCCCTTGGACGGGTCCCAGTAGGCCAGCTTGGGCGGCGTGACCGGCAGCTCCCGGTCACGTTCGCCGGCGTAGTACCGCTCACTGGCGTTGACCAGCTCGTCGGTCTCGTCGTCGGTGAGCAGCTTCTTGGACAGGTACCAGCCGTGCTCGGCGTAGAACGCGACGTCCTCGTCCGACGGCAGCAGCTCGATCTCCTCGGCCGACAGGGTGAACTCGAGCCCGCTCATACCTCG
This sequence comes from Kribbella sp. CA-293567, assembly GCF_027627575.1. Classification (NCBI taxonomy): domain Bacteria; kingdom Bacillati; phylum Actinomycetota; class Actinomycetes; order Propionibacteriales; family Kribbellaceae; genus Kribbella; species Kribbella sp. CA-293567. Next base: position 1,326,138 of record NZ_CP114065.1, on the reverse strand, counting down.
ACCCCCTGCAGCTCGCGCTCCTTCGCCTCGTACAGCGCCTTGATGTTGCCGCTGCCGAACGTCATCGCGCCGCGCCGCTCGATGATCTCCAGGAACAGCGTCCGGCGGACGTGCATCGACTCGGTGAAGATCTGCAGCAGCTGGCCCCAGTGGTCCTTGTCCACCAGGATGCCGAGCTCCTCCAGGTCCGCGATCGGGGTCTCGACCTCGCCCACCCGGTCCGGCAGCGCCTTGTAGTACGCCGACGGCGAGGCCAGGAAGTTGACCCCCCGGCCCTTCAGGGTGCCGACCGCCTCGACGATGTCGCTGGTCCGCAGCGCGACGTGCTGGACGCCGGCCCCCGCGTGCCAGGTGAGGAAGTCGTTGATCTGCCCCGGCCGGCGGTTCGGGTCGGGCTCGATCAGCGTGAAGGTGACGTGCTTGGACGGGCTCTGGACGACCGTCGACTCCATCCCCTGACCGGCCACCTCGATGTACTCGTCGAAGATCGGCAGGAAGCCGAACACCTTCTCGTAGAACTCGACGGTCGACTTCAGCTCCCCCGAGGGCACGCAGATCGCCAGGTGGTCGATCTCGCTGAACAGCTTCTCGTCCGGGCCCTTCGACGGCTCGGTGATCGCGAACGCGCCCGGCAGGAACTCCCGCCGCGGCCCGTGCCGCTCGACCAGCCGGTGGATCACGTCGCCGAAACCGGCCACCTCCGCGATCACCACGGTGGTCTCCTGCTCGTCGGAGTACGTCGCCGGCTCCCGCACCGACTCGGCACCGCGGCTGAGCAGTTCGGTGTAGGCGACGGAGGCGTTGTCCACCTCGATGCCCACCACGGCGACACCGTCACCGTGCCGCTGGACGTACTCGGCGGCGGGGTGGCCGGCGGCCAGCCCCGAGGTCAGTACGATCTGTACGGCGCTCTCCCGCAGCAACAGCGAGCGCTGGTCGGTCAACCCGGTCTCCGGACCGCCCTGACCGTGCACCTGCAGGCCGAATGCGTGCGTCAGGTAGAACGCCGCCTGCTTGGCGTCGCCCACGTACATCTCCACGTGGTCGATCCCGTAGATCTCCATCACCAGACCTTCCCCTCACTCTTGATCTCTGTGCTCGGAGGTCCGAACAGCAGGCTGACGTTCTGGCCACCGAACCCGAACGAGTTCGACAGTCCGTACCGCGCACGCGCCTCGCGCGGCTCATGGCGGACGTGATCCAGCGGGCAGGCCGGATCGGGGTCTTCGAGGTTGTACGTCGGCGGCAGCAGACCGGTGTTGATCGCCATCGCGGTGGCGGCGGCCTCGACCACGCCCGACGTACCGAGCATGTGACCGGTGAGCGCCTTGGTCGAGCTCACCGCCGGGCTGGAACCGTTGAAGGCAAGGCCGATCGCGACCGACTCGGCCACGTCGCCGAGCTTGGTGCTGGTGCCGTGCGCGTTGACGTAACCGACCTGCTCCGGCGAAACCTTGCCCGAGGCAAACGCCTGGCGCATGCAGGCGGCCGCTCCGGTACCGTCGGGCCGCGGCGCGGTCGGGTGATGAGCGTCGGCGTTGACGCCGTACCCGGCCAGGTCGGCGTACCCCTTCGCTCCGCGCCGGTCGGCGTGCTCGGTGCTCTCCAGGACCAGCAGCGCGGCACCTTCGGAGAGCACGAAACCGTTCCTGCGCAGGTCGAACGGACGGCTGGCGTCGGTCGGGTCGTCCCAGCCGCGAGCGAGTGCGCGGGCGTTGGCGAAGGTCTCCGCGAACGTCGGGAACAGCGGTGCCTCGCTGGCACCACAGATCACCACGTCGGCCTCACCACCGCGGATCAGCCGGACGCCGTCCGCGATGGACTGGGCACCGGACGCGCACGCCGTACCGACCGACGAGGTGTAGCCGCGGATCCCGAACCGGATCGCGACCCTGGCGGCCGGCATGTTCGGCAGGATGCCGGTCAGCAGGTACGGGCTGACGGCTGCCCGCCCGCGCTCGGCCCTGGCCAGCACCTGGTTCTCCAGCGTCGCCATCCCGCCGACGCCGCCGATGATCACGCCGATCCGGTCGGCCTCGACGTTCTCCCCGACCACGATCCCCGCGTCCGCCAGCGCTTCCTCGGCCGTCAGCTGCGCCAGGATCACCGTCCGGTCCATCACCTTCCCGTCCGGCCCGCTCGCGATGCTGCCCGCGTCGAACTCCGGCAGGAAGCCGCCCAGCTCGACGGAGTTGGCCACCGGATGTCCCACCGGCGGCCGGCTGATTCCGGACTTGCCTTTCAGCAAGCTGCCGAACACCTGGTCGATCCCCCGGCCCACCGGGGTCATCAGCCCCATGCCGGTGATCGTCACGCCGTTCATCGGCCGGCTCCGACGCGGTCGGCGCGGAGGGCGACTTTGCGGACCTTGCCGGTGACTGTCACGGGCACTTCGTCCTCGGTGACCGTCGTGATGCCCCGGATGGTGGCGGCGACTTCCTCGCCGACCGCCTCGCGGACCCGTGCGTCGCGGTCCTCCGCCGGGTCGGCGTCGGCGGCCAGTTCCAGCAGGACGTCGGTGACGAAGCGGCCGTCCTCCTGGACGATGACGACCGTGCAGTCCTGGACCTCCGGCAGCGCCGCGAGGATACGTTCCTCGGACATCGAGGTGTAGAGCTGCGGGCCGTCGAAGCCGGCGACCGCGTCCGGCACCCGGTCGAGGTGGAAGTAGTGGCCGGTGTCGTCGCGGTAGACCAGGTCACCGGTCAGGAACCAGCCGTTGAGGCGGAACTTGTAGGTGTTGACCGAGTCGTTCCAGTAGCCGGGCGAGACCGACGGCGAACGGAAGCCCAGCAGCCCCACCTTGCCGGGCGGCAGCTCCGCGCCGGCGGAGTCCAGCACGGTCGCCTCGGCGAACTGGTACGGCTTGCCGATACACCGGCCGTAGTGGTCGCTGTCCACCGTGTGCGTGATGTGGAACCCGTTGTGCCCCATCTCGCTGGACCCGAGACCGTCGATGAAGTGCGAGCCCGGGATCGTCGTGCGACCCCCGCGGCCGACCGTCTCACGGGTGCCGACGGCCACCAGTTTGCGGATGTGCGGCTCATGCGCGCAGTCCCCGGTGTTGAACCACATCCGGACCGAGTCGACGGCACGGGCGCTCAGGTCCTCCCGCGCCAGCCCGGCCCAGGTCACCGCGAACCCGTAGACACCGTGCGGTCTCCACCGCTCGATCTGCCGCAGTACGACGGACGCGTCCTGGCTCGACAGCAACAGCATCTCGGCCCGGTTGCCGAGCACCTGGTTGACCATCAGGATCGTCGCGGTGTGCGGAATCGGCAGCGCGTTCAGGATCCTGTCGGTGCCCTGCGACTGCGGCATAGTGAGCAGATGCTTCAGCGCGGCGTACAAGGTGCGGTGGGTGTGCAGCACGGCCTTCGGCACCCCCGTCGTACCGGAGGTGTGGGTGATCACGATCGGGTCGTCCTGGTGATGCCGGTACTGCGCCGGCGCCTTCGCCGGGTCGCCGGTTCCCAGTTCCCGGGGCTCCCCCAGGATCGGTGCCTCGCGCAACAGGTCCCGGTGCGCCGCATCGGCCAGTACGCCGGTCACCCGCAACCGGCGGATGTACTCCTCCGCGATCTCCGGCGCCATCTTGCCGTTCAGCAACGCCGGGATCGCCCCGACCCGGGTCAGCGCCAGGAAGCTCAGCACGATGTCGGCCGCGTCGGTGGCCCAGATCGCGACCACGTCCCGCCGGCCGATGCCCTGGTCGCGCAACCACGACGTGCGCGCCTGGACCCGGTCGTCGAGCTCCCCGAGAGTGAGTGGATGTTCGGCCGGGTAGTGGTCGACGGCGGTGTCGAACGTCAGCCCCGGCCCGTTCAGGTCGGCCCCGTGCGCGATCACGGTGGCCAGCACGTTGCCCGCGCCGATGGCCGGATCGGCCGCCAGCCGGGCTCTCAGACTCTTCACAACTGATCTCCCCCACTCACCAGGAGGGCGACGGCGGTGTCGCCCTGACTTGCCTGTTCCACCAGCACGACGAGCACCTGGTCGGCGTCGCCGTCGGCGATCAGCAACGCGGCTTCGTCCAGGCCGGCCTGCCGGGCGGTGCTGGCCGCGTGCCCCGGCGGGTTGAGACAGACGACCGGACCGTGCAGTCCCCAGCGGGCGGCGACGTAGCCGGCCACGCTGTTGGGAACGGACTGGAAGAAGTGCAGCGGCCCAACTCGTTTGCCGTTGGCAACGGTCTGCCGGACCTGTTCGGCCGCGACCCGGTCACCGGTGCGGCTGACCAGCACGATGCCGACCTTCTCGCCCTGCCGGGCGGCGACGTCGCCGTACAGGGACTGCAGGCAACGATCGGCGACGATCGCGACCAGCGGGCTGAACGTCGAGCCGATGAACCCGGGCAACGCCGGCGGACCCGCCAGCGCGTCATCGCCCAACTGCGGCCAGTGACTGTCCATCACCACGCGGACTTCGGGAATCTGAACCAGGCTGTTCATCCGGCACGCACCAGCAGGGCGGTGTTGGCTCCTCCGAAGGCAGCGTTCAGCGTCAGCCCGTACTGCGCTGTCGCCGGCCGCGGCGCGTCCAGGATCAGATCCAGCGGGCAACTCGGGTCGGGGCTGGTGAACCCGGCGTTGACCGGCAGCTTGCCGGCCCGCAGTGCCAGCACCGTCATCACCAGCTCCAGCAGCCCGGACGCCTCCAGCGCGTGACCGTGCACCGACTTCGTCGAGCTGACCGGGACGTCGGCCGGGAACACCGTGCGGATCGCGGCCGCCTCCGAGGCATCGCTCATGGCGGTCCCGGTGGCATTGGCGTTGATGTAGCCGACGACGTCGGTGGGCAGCTCCGCCTTGCGCAGCGCCGCTTCGATCGCCGCGGCCAGCCCCTGACCGTCCGGTGCCGGCTGACACGGGTGGTACGCATCGCCGGCCCGGCCCCAGCCTGCGACCTCGGCCAGCCCTTCGCCGCTTTGCAGTACGACCGCGACCACGGCATCGCCGAGCAGCAGACCTCGGCGATCGAGGCTGAACGGCCGGACCGTGCTGTCGTCGGAGAGCGCCCGGCCGGCGTCGAACAAGGCGAACTGATCGGACTCGACCAGATAGCCGGCCGCCACGACGATCCGCTCCGCGTACCCGTTGCGAATCAGCGTGGCCGCGTCGGCGACCGCGGTACTGGCGGACACACAGGCGCTGGTGTAGATTTTCGCGGCCCTGGTGGCCAGACCGCGGACGCCGGAGCGCCCGTGGACCGCGAGGAACAACGGCGTCGTCGCTCGCTGGGCCGGAGTCAGACCGGCGTCGGCGCAGGCGTCGATGACCGCGTCGAGCAGTTCCTCTTCCAGCGAGCGGGCGTCGGCCGCGGTGGCCGCACGGGTCACCCGGCGGTTCGAGGTGTCGAACCGCCGGACCTCACCGAACGCGGGCGCGCCGGGAAGCGCCGCGGCGAGTTGCGCCTCGGCCCCCCGGCCGAGCGCGCTCAGCACCGAGAAACCCGTGACGGAGACCGGATGGACGTCAGACATGACTCTTGAGCGCTTCCGCGAGCACGAGTACGGCGTCGTCGATCGTCCTGATCCGGTCCAGCTGGTCGTCGTCGAGTTCCAGCTCGTAGCGTTGCTCGACCTGATGGACCAGCCAGGCCAGCTCCATCGAGTCGATGCGTTCCCGGACGTCGCCGGGCTGGCGATCACCCAGCGCTGCCAGCCAGTCGACGATCTCGGCTCTCCCCGGTGGGGGCAGGGCGGAGGAGGGTGGCGGTTGAATGGCAGAACTCATCAGACCTGCGTCGCTACCCGGCCGGCCACCGCGGTGGTGAACTCGCCGACGGTCATCAGGGCCAGCTCCTCGGACTCGTCGTCGGAGAACCGGACGCCGAACTTGTCCTCGACCCGCACCGACAGGTCGGCCAGCGCGAGCGACTCGAGATCGACCCCGGCCGGGCCGAGGGTGGTCTCGTCGTCGATCCCCTCGACGTCGTAGTTCATGTCCTGCAGCTGCGCGAGGACGAACTCGCGAACCTCTTCCCTCATCGGGATACCTTCTTTCTGTGAATCTGCGTCCGGGCACCGATCTGGCCCCCGTGCACGTCTGGCTGGCACCGGCCCACCGCGATCAGCGGCGCGTTGCCCACGAGCTCCTGCTCGACCTGGCCGAGTCGCTGCTCGGCGCCCGGCCGGTCCTGCACCACGACGACCTCGGCCGTCCGCTGCTGCCCCCGCTGTGGGTGAGCGTCAGCCACACTCCGGATCTGGTCGCCGTCGCGGCCGGGCAGCAGGGCCCGGTCGGAGTCGACGTCGAGAACCAGCACGCCCGCGAAGTGGCCACGATGGCCCGGCGCTGGTTCGATCCGGCCGAACTGGCCTGGATGGCCGATCAACCCGACGGTCTGCAGGCGTTCCTGCACCTGTGGACCGCCAAGGAAGCAGTGGGTAAAGCGCTGGGCAAAGGCCTGCGGAACTCCGGTCTCCGCCGGCTGATGCCGCTGACCGGCGGTCTCGTCGCCTCGGAACCGGCCCTGACCGTGCAGTGGCCGGCGCTGCGAACCGGCGGAGTGCTCGCCGTCGCCGTGCCTGCCGGCACCCCATCCCTCGAGATCGTGGAGCATCACGGCGCGGCCTTGCGCAGAACCGTGGTGTCACGGACCAGCTTCCCGGTGGTTGTCCGAGGCAACTGAGCCAGCACCCGCACCGACCGCGGCCGCTTGTACGACGCCAGCAGCTCGGCCAGATCGGACTCGATCCGGGCCACATCGCGCTGCTCGTTCAGCTGCAGGTACGCCGTGATGGCGCCGTCGTGGACGACCACCGCCGCCTCGACCCCACGCAGCGTGCCCAGCGTGTACTCGACCTCCGTCAGGTCGACCTTCAGCCCGCCCACCGACACCTGTGAGTCGAGGCGGCCCTTGATCGACACCAGACCGGTCTCCGGGTCGACGACGCCGGCGTCCTTGGTGTGCAGCCAGCCGTCCGACCAGCGACTCGGGTCCGACAACCCCAGGTACGGCGACTCGGGTCGCCTGATCTGCAGCTCTCCATCGACGACCCGAACCTCGATCCCCGGTGCCGGGCGGATCGACGGCCGGTGGGCGCCGAACAGGTCGGTGCCGATCACCCCGACCTCGGTCATCCCGTACATGTTGCCCAGTGACGCGCCGTACTTCTCCTCGAACGCCGCCGCGATCGCGGCCGGTACCAGCTCGCCACCGGTCGTCATCCGCCGGAACTGCGGCAGCTTCGGCGGCTCCTGGACCGACGCGAGCAGGCCGATGTGGAACGGCACGCCGAGCACGGTCGCCGGGCTGCTGCCGCTCGCGATCGCCTGCACGATGGCGTCACCGGTCATCCGGGCCGGCGGCACCAGCTCGACGCCGGCGTGCAGGCCGTACATCAGGCCGCCGACCAGTCCGAGCACGTGCACCATCGACGGCAGCAGGATCACCCGCTCGCCCCGCGTCGGGACGCCGTCGATCCGGGTGTACCGCAGCACCTCCTCGACCAGGTCCTCCGCGGTCCGCCCGATCACCTTCGACGGCCCGGTCGATCCCGAGCTGAGCTGGACGACGGCGTGCGCGGTGTTGGCCGGGTGGCCCGAGTAGCTGGCGATGCCGGTCTCGACCTCGACGAACGTGCGCAGCCCGGCCGGTACCGGCCCGTCGGGTGAGACCACCACCTGCGGAACCAGCCGCTCGATCGCCCGGCGTACCTCGTAGTCGGTCAGCCGGTGATCCAGCAGGATCGCCTGCCCACCACTGCGCCAGATCGCCAGCAAATGGGTCACGAACGCCATTGACGGCGGCAAACGCAATGCGGCAGCGCCGCCTGGGCGTAAACCCGATTCCGCCAATTCGGACTGCCTGTCCCGGACCAGCCGGCGCAGCATTCCACGATCAATTGGAGTAGGGAGTCTGAAACACACGTCGCTGGCCGCACCGGCCAGCAGCACGTCATCGACCCATTGGGCACCCATAGTGGTTCCGGGCACCACGACAGTACCGTCCATGGTCATCCGAGCTCCGAAGTTCGCCTTGAACACAAAGGATTCAGAGCACCAGCCCCCCACCAAGGCCTGGCGATGACGTGACGATACGACACGATTACGCGGTCCCGCTATGGACCGAAAGTGATGATCCAGCTACCGTTCGCGACGTGGCCCAGATCGCTTTTCTTTTGGTCCCGGATCAGCCATGCTGCTCGGTTTCGGAACCCGAGGAAATCAAACACCCGGATCTATCGCAAACCGATTGATCGGCTCTAGACGGTTAGCTTTTACGTTCGATTTCCCGGCGCCGAAGGGTTCCCCGCACGGGATTCAAGCCAGCGTTTTTCGGCCTATTCCACTATCGGCGGGGCAGAATTTTTCTCAGATTCTGCGCTGCCACTCGCCGGACCGCTCGACCGGCCGGTAGCCGAGCCGCTCGTTGACCGCGTTCATGGCCGTGTTCTGCTCGGCGTTCCAGGTGTGCATGATCCGGTGGCCGGTCCGGTCGCGCTGCAGTTCGAGGTGGTTGCGCACCTTCAGCGCCAGCCCGAGCCGGTGCCCACGATGGGCGGACGCCACCAAGGTGCCCGACTGGTAAGCGTTGAGCGGGTCGTGGCCGGGCATGAACAGCTCGGTCTGCCCGACCAGTGCTCCGTCCGGCGCGATCGCGACGGTGACCCAGGATCGCCGGCCCTGCTCGCGCGACTGCTTCTCCCGGAACCGGATCCGGGCGGCGTCGTAGACCTCCTCCTCCAGCTCCAGCTCGCCCAGCGGCGCCTCACTCAGGAAGGTGCCCTCCAGTGCGGCGTACGCGTCCACCAGCTCGTCCGGGCAACGGTTCTGCCAGGACACCAGTCGATAGTCGCGGTGATGCTCGGCGACCTCGGCCGCCAGCTCCTCGAGGTACGCCTGGTCGAGCGGCAACTCCAGCACCCGATGCAGGTCCACGAGGCCCAAGGTCAGCCCGTTGGCCAGCGCGAACCCCTCCCCGGCCGCCACGCCGTCCAGCGGACTGTGAACCATGCCCTGCACGATCTTGCGCCCGTGATGAACGACCCGCTCCTCGACCACCCGGGCCAGCGCGGTTCCGGCCCCCTCCCGCCGCCGTTCCGGCACCACACACAGATCCACCGTGACGAGGCTGGTGTTGTCCTTCAACGGCAGGAAGAGGGCAACCACTCCCGCGATCTCCCCGTCGCCGTCGCGGACCGCCCAGATCTCCCGCTCGAAGTACGGCGTCTCGTCGACCATCGCCAGCCGCATCTCCTCGCGCTGCCAGCAGACGGCGTACTCCCGCCCGGCCGTCGTACCGGCCAGCAACGCGTCGTGCCACTCACCGAACGCCGCCGAATCCCGCGGGTCAACCCGCTCTGTCCTCATCCAACCGACTGTAGGGACGCCCCGCCCCCACGGCGACCGGTTTACGCAGAGGCGCTGAGGAGGCCCAGGGCCACGGCTACGCGGCCACCGGCCTCGGAGAGCGCCTGCCGGGCCTCGAGGACCGGGGAGCCGGTCAGGAGGTGCACCAGGGCCGGTTTGAGTTCACCGTCGGCCGCAGCCAGGGCGGTCGCGCAGGCGTCGGGGTCGGCGCCGGTGGCTTCGCCGAGGATGCGCAGCATCCGGCCGCGGAGCTTCTGGTTGGTGGCGACCATGTCGACCATCAGGTTCGACCAGGTCCGGCCGAGTTTGATCATCAGGGTGGTCGAGAAGCTGTTCAGGATCAGCTTCTGTGCCGTGCCGGCCTTCAGGCGGGTGGAGCCGGCGATCGCCTCGGGGCCGGTGTCGGCGGCGATCACGATGTCGGCCAGCGGGGCCAGCGGGGCCGACGGGTTCGAGGTGACCAGCGCCGTGGTCGCGCCGACTGCCCGGGCGGCGCGCAACGCGCCGGCGACGTACGGCGTACTGCCGGAGGCCGCGAGCCCGATCACGATGTCGCGGCCGGTGACGGAGGCCGCGTCGGCGGCACCACCTTCCTCGGAGTCCTCGACGTTCTCGACGGCGCGCAGCAGCGCCTCCATGCCACCGGCATGGTGAGCGACCACCAGGTCGTCGGGAGCGTGGAAGGTCGGCAGCAGCTCGGCGGCGTCGAGAACCGCCAGCCGGCCGGAGGTGCCGGCGCCGAAGTAGTGCACCCGGCCACCGTTGCGAACGGCCTCGACGGCAGCGTCCACCGCGCGAGCCAGCTCGGGGATGACGGCGCTGACCGCACCGGCAACCCGGGCGTCCTCGGCGTTCACCATCCGCAGGATTTCGGTGGTCCCCACCGCATCGATCGCTAGCGTCCTGGGGTTGCGCTGCTCCGTGGGTGTGATCACAGAGATGATGTTAGTTTTCTACTGAAGGATTTTCAATTCTGTTGATCATTGACAGAACTCTTCAGCCGGTGCGCCCGGACCGCGGTGGCCGTTTCCTCGAGCGCCTTGCGGGCGTCCGGCAGCACCGACTGGGCGACACCGATGAACAGACAGTCGACCACCATCAGCTGCGCGATCCGGCTGGACATCGCACCGGACCGGTACGTCGTCTCGCGAGCCGCCGTGGTGAGCACGTGATCCGCCGTCCGGGCCAGCGGCGACCGGGGGAAGTTCGTCACCGCGACCGTGGTGGCGCCGTGCTTGGCGGCCTCCTCCAGCGCCTCGACGACCTCGATCGTCGTACCGGTGTGGGAGATGCCGATCGCGACGTCCCCTTCGCCGAGCAGCGCGGCACTGGTCAGCGCGACGTGCACGTCGGACCAGGCGAAGGCGACCCGGCGGATCCGGTGCAGCTTCTGCTGCAGGTCGAGCGCCACGAAGGCGCTCGCACCAGTCCCGTACAGGTCGACGCGCGGCGCCTTGGCCACCGCGGCGACCACCTTGCTCAGCGCCTCGACGTCTAACTGCTGGGCGGTCTCCCGGACCGCCTTCTCGTCCGCGAAGGCGACCTTGCCGACCACATCGGCCAGCGAGTCGCCCGGCTCGATGTCACCACCGACCTCCGGCCGGATGTTCTCCGTCGCCGACTGGGCCGCCAACTGCAGGCGGAGCTGCGGATAGCCGGGGACGCCGAGCTGCTTGCAGAACCGGATGACGGTGGTCTCCGAGGTGGAGGCCACCTCGGCCAGTTCGGAGATCGTCATCGCCGCTACCCCGCCCGGGTCCGCGAGGACCGCGTTCGCCACTCGCTGCTCGGCCGGGGCCAGCGCGGGCATCACCGCGCGGACCCGGACCAGCAGCGGCCCCGTGGGTTCTGGAGAGGTCACTGAAGTCATGACGCCACCGTACGGCGATTGAGCACCGAGCGGGGTCATCGACGCGAAAGTCTCCAACCGGATGCGGCAAATGACTCCGGCGAGCGTTCTCCGTCGAGAAGCACCTTGTGCCCCGAGGAGATCTTCACGCCGTCCACGAAGACGCCCCGGCCCTGGTAGAGCGCGTCCGTGGTGTAGCGCCAGCGCAACGTCTGGTCGCCGGCCCCGAGATCCGCGGTCGCCTGGTGCCAGCGCCGATCACCGGACCCGCTGATGGTGCCGTCGGTGTCGACCACGGTGCCCCGATCGCGAACGGTGAAAGGCACCTTGGTCCAGGTCGTTCCGTCCGGAGAAGCCTCCAGGTACAGCAGATCCGTGTCCTCGGTGTCGACGAACAGATCGAACGAAACCTTCGCGCCGGCTGCCGGTACCGCGACCTTGGCCGCGAGCGTGGCCGTACTCGCATCGGTCGTGCCGGAGAACCAGGCATCCTTGCCATGCCGCGGTCCGACGCCCAGCGACAATGCCAACCCCTGCGCTACGGCCCTGCGGGCAGGGTTGTTGCTGCCCCAGTTGCGGCTGGGGTGCACCCGGTTGGTGAGCAGGATCGCGAACGAGCGTGAGTCGAAGTCGATCACCACCGACGTCCCCGTGTACCCCGTGTGGCCCGCGGCACGAGGACTGGACAGGCCGCCCATATACCAACGCTGGTTGAGCTCGAAGCCCAGCCCGTGGTCGTTGCCCGGGAAGCCCTGGTTGAAGTTGGTGATCATCGCGGTGACCGAGTCCGTCTTGAGGATCCGCGCACCGCGGTAGCTGCCACCGTTGAGGAACGCCTGCGCCAGCACGGCCATGTCGTCCGCGGTCGAGAAGACCCCCGCGTGCCCGGCGACGCCGCCGAGCGACCAGGCGTTCTCGTCGTGCACCGAGCCCCAGACCATCCCGCGCGCCGGGGCCGTCTGGTACTCCGTTGCGGCGATCCGCGGCTTCTTCTTCTCGTCCGGGTTGTAGCCGGTGTCGCGCATCTGCAGCGGCTTGGTGATGCCGTCCGCGACGAGCTTGTCGAGCGACTTGCCCGACACCCGGGCGGCGACCTCACCCAGCGAGATGAGGTTCAGGTCGCTGTAGAGGTACTTCGTACCGGGCGCGCTGGTCGGCTTGGCCGTCAGCGCCATCTGCATCCGCGAGGCGGGGTCCGGCTGACCGCTCCACAGCGGCAACCACGAGGGCAGCCCGGTGGTGTGGGTCAGCGCCTGCCGAACCGTGATCGTCTCCTTGCCGTTCGCCGCGAACTCCGGCACGTAGGTGGCGATCGGGGTGTCCAGGCCGACCCGGCCCTTCTCCACCTGCTGCAGCACCACGATCGAGGTGAACAGCTTCGAGACCGACGCCATGTCGAAGATCGTGTCGGTGCGCATCGGGAGCTGCTGCTCGGCGGGCAGTTCGGTACCGCTGCCGTCGGAGTACTTGAGGGCGAGGCCGGTCGCCTCGCGGGTGACCACCTTGCCGTCGTGGCCGAGCAGCGTGACGGCACCGGCGTACAGGGGTTTGGTGGTGCCGGCCGGCCGGGTCCAGCCCTCGACCTGGGCGAGCGCGGCGTCGATCGGCGCGGGATCGAGACCCGCCTTGGCCGGGGTCGAGGCCCGCAGCATCGTCGACTTCGGCGCGTAGCCGTCGTACGGACGGTCGAAGCGCCCGGAGAATTTGTTGCTCTCAGCAACTGCAGGGGTAGCCATGGTGAGGATCAGGGTAGCGACCGCACCGACCGCGACCGCGCGCCTCATCGGTGCGCCCCCTTGTAGAGCAGGTACTGCGCCCGGCGGCGGTTCCAGGCCCGGGTCTCCGGCTGCCAGGCGGCGACGATCTCCTCGGCCGGCGCGCCGGCGGCGAACATCGTGCGGAACCGGTCCGATCCGGTCAGCAGGTCGATCCATCGGCCGGGTGGGTTCTCGGCCCGCCAGGCGAACTGCGGGTAGAGCCGCTTGGCCTCGATCATCATGTGGGTCGCCGCCAGGATCGGATCGACCCGGTGCGGGTCGGTGATGTGCAGCTGGACGCCGCCGCAGAGCACGTTGGCGTTCTTGCTGATGAACGGCGTGAAGTACGCCTCGCGGAACTCGATTCCAGGAACGTTCTTGGTCCGCAGCGCCTCGGCCCAGCGGTAGTCGATGTACGGCGCGCCGATCAGCTCGAACGGCCGGGTGGTGCCGCGGCCCTCGGAGAAGTTGGTCGCCTCGAACAGGCACGTGCCCGGGTAGAGCAGGGCGGTGTCCGGCGTCGGCATGTTCGGGCTCGGCATCACCCAGGGCAGCCCGGTCTCGGCGAACAGCTGGTCCCGCTTCCAGCCCTCCACCTGGATCACCTTCAGGTCCTGGACGACGGGGCCACCGGTGTCGAGAGCGAGGTACTCGGCGTTGAAGAGCCGGGCCAGCTCGCCGACCGTCATGCCGTGCTGCTGGACGATCTCCTCCTTGCCCACGCCCGAGGTGTAGCCAGGCTTGAGCATCGGGCCGCGGGCGGACCCGCCGACCGGGTTCGGCCGGTCCAGTACGACGAACTTCTTGCCCGTGGTGGCAGCGGCCACCATCGCCTCGTACATCGACCAGATGTAGGTGTAGAACCGCGCGCCGACGTCCTGGATGTCGAACACGACGGTCTCCACGCCGGACTTCTGGTACAGCGTCGCGAGCTTGGCCGCGTTGGCGCCGTACGCGTCGTAGACCATGATCCCGGTCCGCGGGTCGACGTGGTCGTTCTCGGAACCGCCGGCCTGCGCGCTGCCGCGGAACCCGTGCTCGGGCCCGAACACCGCGACCACGTTGACCTTGCCGGACGCGTGCATGGTGTCGACGATGTGGCTCAGGTCGTCGAGGATGCCGGTCGGATTGCTGAACACCCCGACCTTCTGGCCGGCCAGCGCCTTCCAGCCGGAGTCCGCCAGCACCTGGGCGCCGGTCTTCACCTTCCTCTTCTTCGCCGGGTCGGCCGCGGCCTGGGCCGTGGTACCCGCGAGCAGTGGTGCGGCGCCGACGGCGCCCGCGCCGGCCAGGAAACTACGACGTCCAACGGTCATGAGTGGATCTCCGATCCAAGGGCAGGGTAGGCCGGAACCGACGCCGCGGTGAGGAGCGCGAGCTTCCTCACCAGGTCAGTCCGTGGCCGAAGGGATAAAGGGTGGCCGACGGGTCACCCGCGACCGGGATGCCGACCGGCAACTTGCCGGCCGGCGCGATCTCGCCGTACAGGACCTTGGCCAGCGACTCCATCGAGACGTCGGCGTACGAGTACGTCGCCAGGTAGGTCGGCGCCGCCGGGAAGTAGGCGATGTCGTACGGGTCTCGGACGGCGACCACGACCACCGGCTTGCCGGTCGCGAGCAGTTGCCTCACCAGTTGCTGCTGCTTGGCCTGCTTGTCGGTGACGAGGGTGTCCCAGGCCTTCATGGTCAAGACGATGGTGAGGTCGTGCGTCCGGGCCGCCGCCACCGCGGCGGTGATGGCGGCGTCGGTCGGTGTTGCTCCGGTCTGCCGGACCGTCGTCGTCGCTCCCCGTGCGGTCAGCCGGTTCGCCAGGGTCTGGGTGCCGGCGACGCCGTACCCCGTCACCAGAACCGTGCGAGCCGCCTTGCTCAACGGGAGCAGGCCGGCCGCGTTCTTCACCAGCGTTGTCGAGCGGTCCGAGATGCGCTGCGCGGCGGCGTAGTGCTCCGGCGTACCGACTACTGACCGCACCGCCTCGACGTCGACCATCGGCTGGTCCACCAGGCCGTTGAGATGCTTCAGCCGCAGTACGCGGTACACGCTCCGGTCGAGTCGCTTCCGGGTGATCCGGCCGGACCGGACCGCGTCCAGTACAGCGTTGTAAGCAACGTCCATCAGCGGCGGCATCAGGAGTTGGTCGACCCCCGCCTCGAGGGCGAGCACGGGCACCTCGGCGTCGCCGTACTTCTGCCGGACGCCCGCCATGCCGAGCGAGTCGGTCACCACGACCCCGTCGTACCCGAGCTCCTCGCGCAGGATGCCGGTCATGATCGGCTTGCTCAGCGTGGCCGGGTCACCGGACGGATCGAGCGACGGAACCACGATGTGCGCGGTCATGATCGAGTCGATCCCGGCGGCGATCGCGGCCCGGAACGGCGGTGCGTCGAGCCGCTCCCACTCCTCCCGGGTGTGGTCGATGGTCGGAATGCCGGTGTGGCTGTCGGTCGCGGTGTCGCCGTGGCCGGGGAAGTGCTTGGCGCAGGAGGCGATGCCGCCGTCGGCCTGGTATCCCTTGACCTGAGCGGCCGTCAGGCGGGCGACCAGGTCCGGATCGGACGAGAAGGACCGCACCCCGATCACCGGGTTCAGCGCGTTCATGTTCACGTCGGCGACCGGCGCGTAGTCCTGGTTCACCCCGACGGCGCGGAGCTCCGCGCCGGCGATTCCCCCGGCCTCCCGGGCGTCCGCCGTACTACGGCCGGCGCCGAGTGCCATCGCGCCCGCGAACTGAGTGGCCGGCGGACCGACCCTGAACACGACGCCGTGCTCCTGGTCGGTACTGATCAGCAGTGGCACCGAGACCTTGCCGCCGACGCCGAGCGAGGTCTGCTGCAGCCCGTTGGACAGTGCCGCGATCTGCGGCGGGTTGGCCACCGAGTCGGTCCAGGCGAAGTAGATGACGCCACCGAGCTTGTACTTCGCGACCACCTCGGCCGGCGTCGCTACGCCGTACGCGGTGACGTTGCGCTGGTCCGCGGTGGTTGCCGTGGCGCCGTACGCGTAGGTGACGAACAGCTGGCCGACCTTCTCCTCCAGCGTCATCCGCGCCATCGTGGCGGTGGCCCACCCGTGCGCGCGGCCCGGGTTCGAGGCCGCCGCGAACTCCGGCCGGAGCCCCGCCGCACCGGCAACAGCCGCTGCGGCGAGACCCAGGACGGTACGCCGAGTCGGACGGCTCACCAGGACAGCCCGTGGCCGAACTTGTAGAGCGGCGTGGCGGGGGCGCCCGCGACCGGGATGTCGACCGGGAGCTTGCCGGCCGGCGCGATCTCGCCGTACAGGACCTTGGCCAGCGACTCCATCGAGACCGCCTGGTAGCCGTAGGTCGCCACGTAGGTCGGTGCCTGGTCGAAGTACGCGATGTCGTACGGGTCGCGGACGGCGACCACGATCACGGTCTTGCCGGTGGCCAGCAGGTCCTTGACCAGCTTCTGCTGCTTGGCCAGCTTGTCGGTGACGGTGGTGTCCCAGGCCTTCTGGGTCAGCACGACGGTGACGTCGTTGGCCTGCGCCTTCGCGACCGCGTCGGCGATCGCCGCATCGGTCGGTGCCGCGCCGGTCTGCGCGACCGTCGTGGTCGCCCCCCGCTTGGTCAGGCTGGTGGCCAGCGACTGGGTGGTGGCGACGCCCCAGCCGGTGACGAGGACGTTGCGGGCCTGGTTGCTGAGCGGCAGCGTGTTGGTGCTGTTCTTGACCAGCGTGATGCTCTTGTCGACGATCTGCTGCGCGGTCGCCAGGTGGCCCGGCGTACCGACTGTCCGGACGACCTTGGCCGGGTCGACGAAGGGCTGGAACAGCCCGCCGTTCTTGAGCTTCATCACCAGCACCCGCAGCACGCTCTCGTTGATCTGGCGCTCGCTGATCCGGCCCGACTTCACCGCGTCGACGACCGCCTTGAACTGCGCGTCCGGCGCCGGCGGCAGGAGCAGCTGGTCGGCCCCGGCCTCGATCGCGCGGACCGCCACCTCGGCGTCGCCGTACTTCGCCCGGACCGCGGCCATCTCCAGCGCGTCGGTGATGATCAGGCCCTTGAAGCCGAGCTGGTTGCGCAGGACGCCGGTCAGGATCGGCTTGCTCAGCGTGGCCGGGTCACCGGACGGGTCGAGCGACGGGACCACGATGTGGGCGGTCATGATCGAGTCGATCCCGGCCTTGATCGCGGC
Source organism: Kribbella sp. CA-293567 (assembly GCF_027627575.1). Classification (NCBI taxonomy): domain Bacteria; kingdom Bacillati; phylum Actinomycetota; class Actinomycetes; order Propionibacteriales; family Kribbellaceae; genus Kribbella; species Kribbella sp. CA-293567. Next base: position 1,309,049 of record NZ_CP114065.1, on the reverse strand, counting down.
CTTGAACGGCGGCGCGTCGATCGTGTTCCACTCCTGCAGGGTGTGGTTGATCACCGGCAGGCCGGTGTGGCTGTCGGTCGCGGTGTCACCGTGGCCCGGGAAGTGCTTCGCCGTCGCGGTGATGCCGGCGTCCTGCTGGTAGCCCTTGGTCTGCGCGACCGTCAGGTCCGAGACCAGCTTCGGATCGCTGGAGAACGAGCGCACGCCGATCACCGGGTTGAGGGCGTTGACGTTGACGTCGGCGACCGGGGCGTAGTCCTGCCGGATGCCCATCGCCTTCAGCTCGCGTCCGGTGATACCCGCCGCGGTCCGGGCGTCCTTGGTGTCACGGGCGGCGCCGTGCGCCATGTTGCCGCCGAACTGGGTGGCGGGCGGCCCGACCCGGACCACGACGCCCTGCTCCTGGTCGGTGGCGATCGTCAGCGGCAGCCGCAGGCCCGTCTTGAGGGCCGCCTGCTGCAACTGGTTGGAGTACGTCGCCAGCTGGGTCGGGTTCTGCACGTTGTCCCGTGCGTTGAAGTAGATCCAGCCACCCGGCTTGTACTTCGCGATCACCTCGGCGGGTGTCGCGACGCCGTACAGGGCGGTGTTGCGGGCGTCCGGCTTGGTGGCGTCCGGCCCGTAGGCGAACAGCACGAACAGCTGCCCGATCTTGTCTTCGAGCGTCATCTGCTGCAGCGCCTTGGTGGCCTGCTGCAGGTTGGTGAAGCCGGCCGGCTGCGGCTCGGGCGGCGCCGCGCTGACGGCGACCCCCGGCGTCAGTGTGGCGATGGTCGCCAGACCAAGGCTGGCTACGGCAAAACGGCGCAAGGCGGACATGACCGACCCCTCAAGGTAATTGAATTACAACCGTGCCCCCGCACGCGAAAGTTACCCACGTACGGAGGTCGGGTCAAGGGGAAACTACCGCTTGAAACAGCGTCCTAGCAGCTAGCACACTGTTTCAGCGGCGGACCTTGACGGTCTTGACGATGTTCCCGGCCGCGTCGAAGCCGGTCACCCGCGCGTCCATCCGGGCCTGGAGGTCGCCGTTCGCCCAGAGGATGCTGAACCAGCCGTTGGTGATGGTGAGCTCGTGGGTCCGGCCGTTGACGGCCGTGATCAGCACCCGGGTCATCTTGGGATCGATCCGGCCGGCGTTGACGGCGACCCAGCCGGCGCACGGCGCGGACGGGCATCTGGTGCCGCTGCCGAACGAGACGATGTTTCCCAGCGAGTTCGCGTTCGGGTGCTCGGTGGTGAAGATCTTCGCTGACGATCCGCTGCCGAAAACTCTGCTTCGGGACGTTGAAAGCTCACAGTCGGCGGCACTCCGGCCGGACGGCGAGACGATCAGCAGTTTCACCGCGGTGCTGTCGATCGAAGCGGTGGCGACTACACGCCACTTCGTCAGGTCGTGCCACAGCTGGACCGAGCAGGCCAGCAGCTGGCCGTCGGTGGAGCGCGGCAGCGGGTCGGCCTTCACCTTCGCGATCGCCGCCGCCGACGGCCGTGAGTCTCCCGGGACCAGGCAGCCAGGAGTCATCTTCCTCGCACCGGGCGGGCCGCTGAACACCCCCGAGATCGTCATGGTCGAGCGATAAACCTCGGGATGGAACTTCGCCAGCCGTTGCACGCCGTACCGAATGGCGCAGCGGCGGAGGGCCTCCTTCTCGGTCACCTTCCCCAAGGCGCCCTCACCCCGCGGCACACCGGGCAGCGGGGTGAACAACGCTTCGGCGCTGGTGGACGACGCGACCTCCGGCTTGCGGCCGGTCGCCCCGAGACCGGCGCCCGGCAACAGCCCGGCGCCGAGCGCGATCGCGGCCACGCCCGCTGTCACCCCGGTGACGGAGAGCACTCGGCGCCGGCGACGGCCCCGCCGGCCACGCTCCAGCAGGCCGGCCGCGTCGATCGTGGTCAGTGGGTCGGCCGCCGCCAAGCGGTGGAGTTCGGCGCCGATCTCCTGGTCGTCCTGCATGTCCGTCCCCTTCACGAGACCGGCCCGACCGCGCGGGTCCGGTTGATGGCGTGCCGGAGAGTCTCGAGTCCGCGAGCGGTCTGGCTCTTCACCGTGCCCGGCGAGCAGTCCAGGATCTCGGCGGTCTGCTCGATCGAGAGATCCTCGTAGTACCGGAGTACGACGCAGGCCCGCTGTCTCGGGCCCAGCCCGGCCAGGGCCGAGAGGACCTCGTCGCGGTCGGCCTGCGCACCGGCGGGGTCGTCGGTCCGGGGTCGCTCGAGCAGCCGGTCGGTCGGCACTTCCCGGCGCCAGGGGCGCCGACCGATGTCCAGGGCCGCGTTGACGACGACGCGGCGGGCGTACGCGAGCGGGTTCCCGCTGCGATCCACCTTCGACCAGGACAGGTACAGCTTGTACAGCGCGTCCTGGACGACGTCGTCGGCGCGATGCCAGTCGCCACAGACCAGGTAGGCGGTCCGCCGCAGCGTCGTACTGGACGCTTCGACGAACTCGACGTAGTCCCGATCCCGATCCGGCATCGTGCCCTCCACTCTCCTCTGTCCCCCTTAGTACGGAAAGCAGAGGAGCCGAAGTTGCATCGCATCAAACCCTGTCGCCGGGGTCAGCCGATCGCGCGGTAGGCGCGGCCCACCTCGTTCGGGGTGGCGCCGTGGTAGAGGCCGGTGCCGGAGCGGTCGGTGGGCAGCGCGAACCAGGCGTAGCGCTCGACCGCCGGGTGGGCGTTCAGCATCGCGCCGGAATTGGTGGCGAAGCGGGCCAGCTGGGCCTGGGTGGGATAGCGGGCGGTGCCGGTGCTCCAGTCGATCAGGCTGAACTCGGTCAGCCAGATCTTCACCCGGTACTTGTTCCAGACGGCGTCGACATAGCTCTTCAGGTGACCGACCGCCGCGTCGCTGAAGTCCGAGCCGTACCAGTGCAGGGTGATGAAGTCGACGCGGTAGCCGCGGGCCCGGGCACCGGCCAGGAACCGGTCGAGCCAGCCACCGGCCCGGTCACCGCCGTACGCGACCGCAGGGCTGCCGAGTCGCATCCCGGTCGCCTGCAACCGCGGCCAGAGGTTGAGGGCCTGGTCGACAGTCATGTTCGACTGGCCGGCCAGGTCCGGTTCGTTGAAGCCGAGCAGCGTCGTACCGGAGTTCTTGGCTTCGTTGAGGCGCTGGTCGGTGACGTGGTTCGGCCCCCAGATCATCGGGACGAACTCGACTCCGGCCGGCGAGGCGATCCCTGCCCGCCCGGAGTCCCAGTTGTAGTACCAGCTGACCCGGGAGTCCTGCAGGGCCTGGGTGACACCGTTCATGTACCAGGTGCTGACGCCCTTCTTCGGGACGGGCGCGGCCTCCGCGGTGCTGAGCGGGGACAGCAGCGCGAACAAGGTCGCAAGCGCCAGTAGAGCTCGACTGATCCTCACGGTGAATCTCCTTCTCTGACGGGCATGGGGCGTGCTGCAGAGATGATGAGAGCGATCTCACGTCGAGTATGGACCAGTACGCCGCAAGCAAGAACCCCCGCTGACGAGGTGCGTCAGCGGGGGTTCAGGGCTTGCGTCAGAGCTTGAGCGACTTCTCCACGATGCCGGCGAGGTCGTGAGCGACCTCCTGGGCGGTGGCGGAGGACTCTGCCTCGACCATGACCCGGACGAGCGGCTCCGTCCCCGAAGGACGCAGCAGAACGCGGCCGGTGTCACCCAGGCGAGCGGTGGCGGCGGCCACCGCGGCCTGTACGTCGGTGTCGGTGCCGGCGCGGCTCTTGTCGACGTCCGGGACGTTGATCAGGACCTGCGGCAGCCGGGTCATCACCGCGGCCAGGTCGGCCAGACCCTTGCCGGTCTGAGCGATCCGGGCGAGCAGCATGACGGCGGTCAGCGTGCCGTCACCGGTGGTCGCGTGATCGGAGAGGATCACGTGGCCGGACTGTTCGCCGCCGAGCTTGTGACCGCCGGCCTTCATCGCCTCCAGGACGTACCGGTCGCCGACCTTGGTCTGCTCGACCGCGATCCGCTCCCGGACCATCGCCTGGACGAAGCCCAGGTTGCTCATCACGGTCGCCACCACGGTGTCGTTGGAGAGCCGGCCCGAGTCGCGCATCGCCAGCGCGAGCACGGCCAGGATCTGGTCGCCGTCGACGAACTCGCCGGCCGCGTCCACGGCCAGGCAGCGGTCGGCGTCACCGTCGAGCGCGATCCCGAGATCGGCACCGTGCCCGATCACCTCGCGCCGCAGACCCTCCATGTGGGTCGAACCGCAGTTGAGGTTGATGTTCAGGCCGTCCGGTGCGGCGGCGTACGTGATCACCTCGGCGCCGAGCCGGCGCAGCGCTTCGGGAGCGGTCAGCGATGCCGCGCCGTTGGCGCAGTCGATCACCACCTTGACGCCGTCGAAACGGTTCGGGGCCGAGCGGACCAGGTGCGAGACGTAGGTCTCGAACCCCTGCCCGTCGTCGAGCACACGACCGACCTTGGCGCCGGTCGGGCGCTGCCACTCCTCGCCGGTCCGGGCCTCGATCGCGTCCTCGATCACGTCGTCGAGCTTGATCCCGCCCCGGGCCAGGAACTTGATGCCGTTGTCGGGCATCGGGTTGTGGCTGGCCGACAGCATCACGCCGAGATCGGAACCGGTCGAGCCGGTCAGGTAGGCGACGGCCGGGGTCGGCAGTACGCCGAGCCGGACGACATCGACGCCGGCGGAGGCCAGACCGGCCACCACGGCTGCTTCGAGGAACTCACCACTGGCTCGCGGATCCCGCCCCACAACGGCGCGCGGCCGGTGCCCTTCGAAGGCACCGGCCTCGCCGAGTACGTGAGCTGCCGCGACCGAGAGGTCGAGCGCCAGCTCCGCGGTGAGATCCACGTTCGCCAGGCCACGGACTCCGTCCGTGCCGAACAAACGCGACATCAGGTGATCAGCGCTTGCTGTACTGCGGAGCCTTACGGGCCTTCTTGAGACCGGCCTTCTTACGCTCCTTGATCCGCGCGTCGCGGGTGAGCAGACCGGCCTTCTTCAGTCCGGCCCGGTTCGCCTCCTCGTCCGCGGCGTTCAGGCAGCGGGCGATTCCGAGCTGCAGCGCACCGGCCTGGCCGGTGATGCCGCCGCCGTTGATCCGGGCGATGACGTCGTAGGAGCCCTCGAGGCCGGCCACCACGAACGGCTCGTTCACATGCTGCTGGTGAACCTTGTTCGGGAAGTAGACGTCGATCGGCTTGCCGTTGACGGTGATGGTGCCCGTGCCGGGGATGAGCCGGACGCGAGCCACGGCCTCCTTGCGGCGACCGGTGGCACCGGCCGGGTTGATCACCGCGACGCGACCGGACTCGGCGCGCTGCTCCGGGCTCGGGTTCGTCTCGGAGGTGTAGGCAACCGGGCCCTCGGTGTCGATGGGGACCTCGGTGTCGAGTGCTTCGGTCTCGGTGGTGATGTCGCTCACGCTGTGAATCCTCGTTTACCTGGCTCGTCGATCGCTACTACTGAGCGATCTGGGTGATCTCGAACGGCTTGGGCTGCTGGGCCACGTGCGGGTGCTCCGGCCCGGCGTACACCTTCAGCTTGTTCAGCAGCTGGCGGCTCAGACGGTTCTTCGGGAGCATGCCCCAGACAGCCTTTTCGACGGCCTTGCGAGGGTCCTTCTCGAGGATCTCGCCGACCGGCGTGGCCGTCAGACCACCCGGGTGACCCGAGTGGCGGTAGGCCAGCTTGTCGGTCCGCTTGTTGCCGGACAGGGCGATCTTCGACGCGTTGACGACGACGACGAAGTCACCGCCGTCGACGTGCGGAGCGAATGTCGGCTTGTGCTTGCCACGCAGCAGGGTGGCAATCTGGACGGCGAGCCGACCGAGCACGACGTCGGTGGCGTCGATCACATGCCACTCACGGGTGACGTCAGCAGGTTTCGGGCTGTACGTGCGCACGGTCGTTGACCTTCGTTTCTCAGAGGGTGACAAATCTAGAACTGGTACGTCGGCGAGCGGCCCGCAATCACACCGGCGAGGACCAGGAACGCACAACAGCAGCCCAGAATACCGGCGCGGACGCCTCGGGGTCAAAGCGAGCCCGAGCCAGTGGGGGACCCCGGCTTGGAAGCAGCCGGAGACCGCACTAGTTTAGCGGTGAAGATTGCAGTCCGATCCGCGTCCCGCCGGCGACGATTACCCTCACTCACTCCGGCGATGCGCCAGCTTCCGAAGAGGGCATTGTGACCGAACAGTCGCTCACCGTCCGGGACAACCGGACCGGCAAGGACTACGACCTTGCCATCACCGATGGCACCATCCGTGCCGCCGATCTCAAGCAGATCAGCGCAACCGACGGAGACGGTGGCCTGGCCACCTACGACCCCGGCTTCGTCAACACCGCCTCGACCCGCTCCTCGGTGACCTTCATCGACGGCGACAAGGGCATCCTGGAGTACCGCGGCTACCCGATCGAGCAGCTCGCGGAGCAGTCGAACTACCTGGAGGTCGCGTACCTGCTGGTGAACGGTTCGCTGCCGGACAAGACGCAGTACGAGGCCTGGGTGCACGACGTGACGTATCACACGTTCGTGCACGAGAACCTGAAGACCTTCATGCAGGGCTTCCGGTACGACGCGCACCCGATGGGCATGCTGCTCGCCTCGGTGGGCGCGCTGTCCACCTTCTACCCGGAGTCGCGGGAGATCTTCGACGAGGAGTCGCGGGGTCTGCAGATCCGCCGGCTGATCGCGAAGATGCCGACGCTCGGCGCGTTCGCCTACCGGCACGCCCAGGGCAAGCCGTACGTCTACCCCGACAACGAGCTGAGCTACGCGGCCAACTTCCTGTCGATGCTGTTCAAGATGAGTGAGCCCAAGTACGCCGCCGACGACCGGCTGGTGCGCGCGCTGGAGATCCTGTTCATCCTGCACGCCGACCACGAGCAGAACGCCTCCACCAACGCGGTCCGGGCGATCGGCTCCACCCAGGTCGACCCGTACTCCGCGGTCACCGGCGGCATCGCGGCCCTCTACGGCCCGCTGCACGGCGGCGCCAACGAGGCGGTGCTGAAGATGCTGCGCCGGATCGGCACGGTCGACAACGTCGCGTCGTTCATCGAGGGCGTGAAGAACGGCGAAGAGCGGCTGATGGGCTTCGGCCACCGGGTCTACAAGAACTACGACCCGCGCGCCAAGATCATCAAGAAGGCCGCCGACGACGTGTTCGAGGTGACCGGCATCAACCCGCTGCTGAAGATCGCCGTCGAGCTGGAGAAGATCGCGCTGGAGGACGAGTACTTCGTCTCCCGCAAGCTCTACCCGAACGTCGACTTCTACTCCGGCCTGATCTACGAGGCCCTGCAGTTCCCGCCGGAGATGTTCACCGTGCTGTTCGCCATCCCGCGCACCTCGGGCTGGCTGGCGCAGTGGTCGGAGTCGCTCACCGACACCGACCAGAAGATCGCGCGCCCGAAGCAGATCTACACCGGCGCCCGCGGCGTCCAGTACGTCCCGATGGGCGACCGCTGAGCTAGTCGAGTTGGGAACGGCCCCGGTCCGGCTTCTGCCAGGGACCGGGGCCGTTTCTGCGCTTCTGTGGCTACGACGCACCCGCTGCCGGCACCGGTTCCCGGTGAATGCGGAACCACGGGGCGTTACCGGGCGTCTCCTACGCTGACAGAGCCGACCAGTGCGAGGAGTGGAATGAGGCCGTTGCGTGCGGATGCCCGGGACAACCGGGCGCGGATCCTGATGGCAGCCGAGGATGTCTTCGGGCGGTCGCCGAACGCTTCGACCGACGAGGTCGCCAAGCTGGCGCAGGTGGGGATCGCCACGGTGTTCCGGCACTTCCCGACCAAGGTGGAACTGCTCGAGGCGGTGCTGACCTCCCGGCTGAAACGGCTGCGGGACCGCGCGACCGAGCTGGCCGGGCACGACGACCCCGGCGCGGCGTTCTTCGGCTTCTTCGCCCAGTTCGTCTCCGAGTCGGCGTCCAAGCTGGCGATCGCCGAGGCCCTGAGCGCCTCCGGCACGGTGGTCGGAGCGGAGGCCAAGAGCGCCGGTGCCGAGCTGCGCAAGGCCTTCGCGCTGCTGCTCGACCGGGCCCAGTCGGCGGGCGCCGTACGGCGTGACGTCAGCTTCCCCGAGGTCTACGCGCTGCTCGTCGGCGCCTCGCGGGGAGCGACCACGGCGGGCCTCGAACCGGAGGTCCGCGATCGCATGCTCGGCCTGGTGTACGACGGCCTGCGCTCCGGTCGTGCCGCGTGAAGAAGCCTCGCTGGAAGACGTGGTCGCGGCGGCGCAAGATCCTGCTCGGCCTGCTGCTGGTGTTCGTGCTGCTGGTCCCGCTCCCCCTCGGCGCGCTGGCGATCTCGTGGCGCGTCGCGTACACGGGCGACCCACAGGCCGGCACCAGCACGCGCGGCAAGGACGCGATCTGGCTCGGGCACGCCTGGGTCGACGGACGAAAGTCCGCGGCCGACGTCAAGGCGCTGGCCGAACAGCTGCAGGGCACGGGAATCCGCGACCTCTACGTCCACACCGGACCACTGGAGCACGACGGAACGTTGCCACTGGCAACAGTTTCGCCCAGGGCCAGATGGTTCACCGACGCCGTCCACCAGGCGATGCCGAAGGTCCGCGTCCAGGCCTGGCTCGGTGACGTCCTCCAGCCGGAGAAGAATCCCGGCATGGACCTCGACGACGCCGCCGTCCGGGCCAGGGTGAAGGCCTCGTCCGAGCAGGTTCTCGACCAGGGGTTCGACGGCATCCACTACGACGTGGAGCCGGTCCAGTCGGGCTCCAAGGGCTTCCTCGCCCTGCTGGACGAGGTGCACCAACTGACCGCCGCCCGCGGCGTACCGCTGTCGGTGGCGGCCGCCCAGCTCGACCCGGCGCCCGGCATGAACCGTGTGCTGATGGGCGTCAGCGGGCTGAGCAAATGGTGGACGAAGGAGTACTTCGGCGCCGTCGCGAGCCGGGTCGAGCAGATCGCCGTGATGTCCTACGACACCTGGACCCCGCTGGAATCCCTGTACGGCGGCTATGTCGCGCAGCAGACCGAGCTGGCGCTGGAGGTCACCCCCGAGCACGTCGACCTGCTGATGGGCGTGCCGTTCTACTGGGAGGACAACTTCTCCCACCGTGGCTCCGCCGAGACCGTCCGGGCCGCGATCCGCGGAACCCAGCTCGGCCTCGGCGACTCACAGCGGCAGAACTTCGGCCTCGCCCTGTACGTCGACTTCGCCGCGACCCCCGAGAACTGGTCCGACTACCGCGAGGGCTGGTGCCGGACCGACTAGCCGGTGCTCAGCGGGCTCGCTGCACCCGGCCCTCGTCCCAGACCGGTTCGGGCGACTCGTAGACGGTCCCGTCGCTGCCGAAGACCAGATAGCGGTCGAAGCCGCGCGAGAACCAGCGGTCGTGGGTGACCGCCAGAACCGTGCCGTCGAAGGAATCCAGCCCCTCCTCCAGCGCCTCGGCCGACTCCACGTCGAGGTTGTCGGTGGGCTCGTCGAGCAGCAGCAGCGTGGCGCCGGAGAGCTCCAGCAGCAGGATCTGGAACCGCGCCTGCTGCCCGCCCGAGAGGGAGTCGAAGGACTGCTCGGCCGCATGCGCCAGCTCGTACCGGTCGAGTTTGCGCGAGGCCAGCTCGCGGCCCATTCCGTCGCGATGCTCGTCGCCGCGGTGCAGGATCTCCAGCAGCGTCCGGCCGGCCAGCTCGGGGTGCTCGTGCGTCTGCGCGAACCAGCCCGGGCGGACGCGGGCGCCGAGCTTGGCGTTGCCGGTGTGTGCCACCGACGGGATCACGATCTCCCCCACCGGCTGGTGCTCGACGTCGGGATCGGAGCCGCCGTTGGCGAGCAGCCGCAGAAAGTGCGACTTGCCCGAGCCGTTCGAGCCGAGGACCGCCACGCGTTCGCCGTACCAGACCTCGAGGTCGAAGGGCTTCATCAGCCCGGTCAGCTCCAGCCCGGTGGCGACGACGGCGCGCTTGCCGGTCCGGCCGCCGGTGAGCCGCATGCTGACCTTCTGCTCGCGCGGGATCGCCTGCGGCGGGCCGGCCTCCTCGAACTTGGCCAGCCGGGTCTTGGACGCCTTGTACGCCGAGGCGAGGCTGTCGTTGTAGGCCGCCTTCTGCTTGTACATCAGCACCAGCGCCTTGAGTTTGGCGTGCTCCTCGTCCCAGCGGCGGCGCAGCTCCTCCAGCCGCTCGAACCGCTTCCGGCGCGCCTCGTGATAGGTCTTGAACCCGCCACCGTGAGTCCAGATGCTGTTGCCTGCGGCCCCTAGTTCGACGGTGACGATCCGGGTCGCGGTGTTGGCCAGCAGCTCCCGGTCGTGGCTGATGTAGAGCACGGTCTTCTGGGTCGCGGACAGCTGCTCCTCGAGCCACCGCTTGGCCGGTACGTCGAGGTAGTTGTCCGGTTCGTCCAGCACCAGCACCTCCTCCGGACCCCGCAGCAGGGCCTCCAGCACCAGCCGCTTCTGCTCACCGCCGGACAGCGTCTTGACCTCACGCCAGCGGCAGTTGTCGAACGGCACGCCGAGCGCGGCCATCGTGCAGACGTCCCAGAGCACCTCGGCGTCGTACCCGCCGAGCTCACCCCAGTCGGACACCGCCTGGGCATACCGCAACTGGGTCTTCTCGTCGTCGGCCTCCATCATCGCCAGCTCGGCCTGATCGAGCTTGGCGGCGGCAGCCTGCAGCGGCGCCGGCGCTACCCCGAGCAGCAGGTCACGCACGTTCGTCTCGTCGCGCACCGACCCGACGAACTGCCGCATCACCCCCAGCCCACCGGACCGCGCGACGCTGCCACTGTGCGGCTTGAGATCCCCCGCGATGATCTTGGTCAGCGTCGTCTTCCCCGACCCGTTCGCCCCGACCAGCGCGACCTTGGCCCCGTCCCCGACCCGGAACGTGATGTCGTCCAGCAACACCCGCCCGTCCGGCAACTCGAACCCGACCCCGGCAACCTCCACGTGACCCATCCCCCTAGTCTGACGGCCGCCCGAACCGACCGCGAACGGTTATCGTCTTCCCCGAGCAGACAGGGAGCACGATGACCGAGAACCCGCCCGATTACGACGCCGTCGAGGCCGAGCTCGGACGCCTGCTGGACGACCTCAAAGGCGCCTCGTCCGAGGTGGTGGCAGCCGAGACCGAGCGGCTCCGGGCCTTGGCCGAGCAAGTCGAGGACGAGCGCGGCCGCGAGCGCGCCCGGTACCGCGCGGCCTCGCTCCCGCGCCTGCTCGCGGGTCCGCCCAAGGCGACCAGCGAGCAGTTCCACCAGGCACAGGTCCTGTTCGCCCGGGCGATCGACAGCGAGGGTCCCGCCCAGGCGCGGATCCCACTGATCGAGCGGGCCATCGCGGAGATCGGCGCGCTCGCGACCCAGGCTCCGCACCGGGAGGCCGGCGCGATCCGGAGGATGAACAGTCCGCTGTCGCGGCTGCTCGACCACCTGGAGAAGTCGGCCGAATGAGCATCGGCAAGCCGGTCCCTCGCGCAAGCAACGAGTACCTCTGGGTGCGCAGCGTCGTGCGGTCGGTGGAGAAGCTGTCCGGCCGCCCGTCACGGTGGAATGGCGAACTGAACGAGGAGAGTCGGCCGGGTGTGGCCGGTAGCGCTCTCGACGACGGCGGGATGACCCTCGACGCCGAGACTGTCCTCAAGCCGATTGCCCGCGCCTACACGGCCGGCCGCCCGCTCACCCCCGAGGAGTTGATCGACGCGCGGGATGCGGTGCTGACCGTGGTGCACGAGGCCAAGCACCTGAGCAATGCCCTCGGCGACGAAGGAGCCGCCGGTGCGACGCCGGTCTACTCCCCGGACACCCTGGCCTTGGAGGAAGGGCTGACCGAGAGCTGGGCACACAACAAGGTCGATGCGGTGATCCAGGACATCGGCATGGATCGGCTGCAGCCCGAGTTGCTCGGAGTCGACTCGCCCGACTCCTATCCGGCGTACACGGCCGCGACCGACGAACTGGTTCGCGGTACGGCGGAGGTCACCGGCCTGTCCCAGACGCAGGTGCGCGGGCAGCTCGACCAAGCCGATCGCACGCAGCGCCTGGCGACGGCAGCCGACCTGGTGATCGACCAGCGCCTGGCCGACGTACTGCCGGAATCCGACCGCGAAGCCGTCAGGACCCAGCTGATCCAGACGATGCGCCCCCACCTCGCCGACGTCGCGACGACTCAGCAGAGCGACCAGCTCTCGGATGTGGCCAAGAGCATCGGTGGGCACCAGGCCGCCGGGCGGGCGGTCACCGGGCTCAGTACGACGACCGCCGAGCTCGAGGATCGGTACCGCGACGCGGCGGTCGGCCAGGCGCAGCCGTCAGCGGAGGTCGAGCATCTCCGGAAGTTCCTCGGCAGCGGATCGCAGAGCGGAAGCTACCGCGAGGCTCGGGGCGACGGCGCTGCACCGGACAACGTGCGGCAGTTGCCGCAGCGGGGACAAGGGCAGGGCCGGGAGTAGCTACCAGCCTTCGAGGTGGTTCAGGTAGAGGCCGGTGGTAGGGCGGACGCTGTCCTTCAGGAACAGCTTCAGCGGTGCCGGGAAGAGACCGTAGGTGCGGTTGCCGGTGAAGAAGCCAGCCGATGCGCAGCCGTCGTACCCGACCCAGACCTCGCGGACGCCGGTCGCGGTGTCGAAGCGCAGGACGATCGCCTCCTTCGGCCGGGCTGTCTCCGGGGTGCACTTGAAGACCGGCAGCGCCGGATTGCGTTCCGGCAGCACCTTGATCGCGTCGACGACCTGCTGGGCCGTGCTCGCGCTGAAGGTCGCCGAGCCGAGCAGGAACTGGTCGCCTTCGGCCAACCGGTACCGGCAGGCCTCCAGCCCGTACACCTGAGTGTCCAGGTCAAGGCCCGTGCCGGACGGCACGGCCTCGTGGCCACCTGCTCTGAGGATCGGGTGCTGCGGAGGGCAGGCACTGGTCGCCTTCGGCACCACAGGCGCTCGCTCGGCCGTGCCCCCAGCGGCAGAGCCGGCGCTGTCACTGGAACTGGTGGTGACTGGCGACGGCCCGCCAATGACGCCCCACACGCCGCCGATCGCTACGACGACCACCACTGCGGCCGCAGCCGTCGCGAGACGCTGACGGCGCTTGTGGACCCGCCGGCGCGCCTCCTTGGCGAAGCCACTCGCACGGAGTCCCTGGACGGTGTGAGCCTTGCTCTGGAAGGCATCCGCGATCTGCGGGCCGAACTCCTGCTCGTCCGGCTCAGGCATCTTCGGCTCCTTCCTTGCTCAGCGTGTTCTTCAGGACTGCCAACGCCCGGTGCACATGCGACCTGGCCGTCGCCTCCGCGCAGTGCAGCAGCACCGCGATCTCGGCGTACGAGAGGTCTTCGTAGAAGCGGAGTACGACGGCGGCGCGCTGCTTGTCCGGCAGCGACGCGCAGAGCGCCCAGACTGCTTCCGCATCGGCCCGGCCGGTGGCGCCGTCAGGGGCGGCGGCAGCTGTCCTGGTCGGCTCGGCGGCAGGCGCTTCACGGCGACGGAAGCGACGCCACCAGGAGATGTGCGCATTGACCACCATGCGCTTGACGTAGGCCTCTGGGTCGTCGGCCTGGCTGACTCTGCCCCAGCGGGCGCACGCGGTCGTCAGCGCGTCCTGGACCGCGTCCTCGGCCAGTGTGTGGTCACCGGTCAGCACGTACGCGAACCGCAGCAGCGCGTCCGTCTTCTCGGTCACCCACAGCTCGAAGTCGATCGCGCTGGACTGCACCTCTGCCCCTGCCAAGGCTGCCTCCATACCCTCAGGACGGCGTGGGAGCCTCGTTCGTTGCAGTCACTCGCAGAACTCTGAAGCCCTTGGCACTGGCGGTCCGCTGACAGGGATAGCCCTGTTCGGTCAGCCAGCGTTGCAGCGAGTCCGCACCGAGGTTCTTGCCGACGACGAACCATCCCACGCCGCCGGGGGCAAGCCGGACCAGCCAGTGCAGCAGCATCCGGTGCAGTTCGGGTTTGCCGATGTGGATCGCCGGGTTCGACCAGATCTGGTCGAACCGCAGGTCCGCCGGTACGTCGTCCACCAGCCTCGGGTGCACCCGGGCAGCGACCCCGGCCGCCTTCGCGTTCTCCGCGGTGAGTTCCAGGGCCCGGTTGTTCACGTCGACGGCCCAGACCTGCGCCAAGGGATCCTCCACGGCCAGAGCGCACGCGATCGGCCCGTAGCCGGTGCCCAGGTCCAGGTAGGTGCCACCGCCGGTGGGAGCGGGTGCCTCCCGCAGCAGGATCGACGTACCGCGGTCCAGGCGGTCCCGGGAGAAGACGCCGGTCGCCGTGGTGAAGGTGTAGTCCTTCCCCCAGATCCGCCCCTCGACAGTACGCCGTACGTCGGCCGAGGTCGGTTCTGCCGAGAAGTAGTGGTCAGCCACGCGTGTGCACCTCTCCTCTGACGTTGCGGGCCTCTGTGGCCCGCGCTGCCAGTTGGTCGTCTGCTGGGTACCGCACTTCTTCCAGGGTGAGCCCATGAGCGGGCAGCACGGTCACTGCCGAGTCCCGGACCTTCCCGGCGAGCACGGTGGCCGGCCAGTCCGGCCCACGCCGTCCGTCCCCCACCGGGACGATCGATCCCACCAGCGCCCGCACCATCGAGTGGCAGAACGCATCGGCGATCACGGTCGCCTCGACCAGCCCCGGCGCCGTACGACGCCAACTGAACTCCTGCAGGGTGCGTACTGTGCTCGCGCCCACCCGGCGCCGGCAGAAGGCGGCGAAGTCGTGCTCGCCGAGCAATCGAGCCGACGCCTCGTTCATCCGGTCCACATCGAGCGGCTGGAGGACCCGCAGTACGTGGTTCCTGGTCAGGGGGTCCTTCGCGACGTTGTCGTCGCAGATCCGGTAGACGTAGCGGCGCCACAGGGCCGAGAAGCGGGCGTCGAAGCCTTCAGCGGCCTCCCGGGCGCCAGAGACCCACACGTCGTCCGGCAGTACGCCGTTGAGCCGGTGCACCAGGTTCCTGGCGACCAGGCCCTCGGGCAGCCAGACGTGCACGACCTGCCCTCTGGCGTGGACGCCGGTGTCGGTCCGGCCGGCACAGGTCACCGATGGGAGCTCTCGTTGCCGCAGAACGACGGCGAGCGACTGTTCGAGCACCCCCTGAACGGTCCTGAGGCCCTCCTGCCGGGCCCAGCCGTGGAATTCGGTGCCGTCATACCTGAGATCGATCCGCCAGCGCACAGGGCAATCTAACGCAGCAGCGCCCCTCCGCTCGAAAGCGAAGGGGCGCTGCCGGACGACAGGTGTTACTTGTCCTCGGTCTCGCCGGCCTTGGTGAAGCCGGCCGCCGCGGCGGCCTCCTCGGTCTTGAACCAGACCTCGGCCTCGGTCTGGTCGTACCAGGGCGACTCGGTGGTGTGGTACTTCATCGAGTTCTCGTTGCCCTTGATGTCGTAACCCTCGGGAGCGGCGCCGCCGTCCAGCGGGGCGGCCGAGCCCTCGAACTTGCCGGCCACGACATCCTGGACCGCGGCATCGGCGGCCGGAGTCTCGTCAGCGGTGGTCTCGTCGGCGGCGGCCGCCTTCTTCGCGGTCGCCTTCTTGGCCGGAGCGGCCTTCTTCGCCGCGGCCTTGGCCTTCGGCGAGTCCGCCATCGCCTCGACCAGCTCGATCTTCACCATGGGGGCGTTGTCGCCCTTGCGGGGGCCGAGCTTGATGATCCGGGTGTAGCCGCCCGGACGGTCGGAGTACCGCTCGCCGATCTCGGTGAACAGCACGTGCACGACGGACTTGTCGCGAATGCGCTTCATCACCTCACGGCGCGAGCTCAGGTCACCGCGCTTGGCCTTGGTGATCAGCGACTCCGCCAGCGGCTGCAGGCGCTTGGCCTTGGTCGCGGTGGTGGTGATGGCACCGTGCTCGAACAGCGAGGTGGCCAGGTTGCTGAGGATCAGCTTCTGGTGCGCCGCGCTGCCGCCGAGGCGGTATCCCTTGGTAGGGGTAGGCATCTCTCTTTACTCCAGGAAATCTCAGGCCCGGGTGAGGGCCTTGGATGGGCCTTGCTAGCTCAGTACTGCTCGGTCTCGGCGAAGCTCTCGTCCTCGTCCTCGGCGTCGTCGCCATAGGCCTCAGCGGCGGCGCGCAGGTCGAAGCCGGGGGGCGAGTCCTTCAGCGACAGGCCCATCTCGGCCAGCTTCAGCTTGACCTCGTCGATCGACTTGGAGCCGAAGTTGCGGATGTCCAGCAGGTCCTGCTCGCTGCGCGAGATCAGTTCACCCACGGTGTGGATGCCCTCACGCTTGAGGCAGTTGTAGGACCGGACGGTCAGCTGCAGGTCCTCGACCGGCAGCGCCAGGTCGGCCGCCATCTGCTCGTCGACCGGCGACGGGCCGATGTCGATGCCCTCGGCCTCGACGTTCAGCTCACGGGCCAGACCGAACAGCTCGACCAGGGTCTTACCGGCCGACGCGACGGCGTCGCGGGGCAGCATCGACGGCTTGGTCTCGACGTCCACGACGAGACGGTCGAAGTCGGTGCGCTGCTCGACCCGGGTCGCCTCGACCTTGTAGGTGACCTTCAGGACCGGGGAGTAGATCGAGTCGACCGGCATCCGGCCGATCTCGGCGTCCGCGGACTTGTTCTGGACCGCGGAGACGTAGCCGCGACCGCGCTCGACGACCAGCTCCATCTCGAGCCGGCCCTTCTCGTTCAGGGTGGCGATCTTCAGGTCCGGGTTGTGCACCTCGACACCGGCCGGCGGCGCGATGTCGGCGGCGGTGACGTCACCGGGGCCCTGCTTGCGCAGGTACATGGTGACGGGCTCGTCGTGCTCGGAGGAGACGACCAGGTCCTTGAGGTTCAGGATCAGCTGGGTGGCGTCCTCCTTCACCCCGGCGACGGTGGAGAACTCGTGCAGTACCCCGTCGACCTTGATGCTGGTCACCGCCGCGCCCGGGATGGACGACAGCAGGGTACGGCGGATGGAGTTGCCGAGGGTGTAACCGAAGCCCGGCTCCAGCGGCTCGATCACGAACCGCGAGCGGTGCTCGTCGACGACCTCTTCGGCCAGGGTGGGACGCTGCGCAATAAGCACTTTCTATTCTTCCTTCTAGTTCCGCGACGACCACTATTTGAGGTCGCAGAGTGAAGAAACGACCTGCCCCGCCGGCAGCCCGGAAGCCGCCGGCGGGGACAGGATCAGTTCTTCGAGTAGAGCTCGACGATCAGGTGCTCGGCGACCTGGGTGTCGATCTGTGCCCGGGTGGGCAGCTGGTGCACGAGGATCCGCAGCCGCTCGGGCAGCGCCTCGAGCCAGGCCGGAACCACTCGCTCGGAGTGGGTCTCCCTGGCGATGATGAACGGCGTCATCTCGACCGACTTCGGCCGGACGTCGATCACGTCGTGCGCCGAAACGCGGTACGACGGGATGTTCACCTTGATGCCGTTCACGGTGAAGTGACCGTGTACGACGAGCTGACGCGCCTGCCGACGGGTCCGGGCCAGGCCGGCGCGGTAGACGACGTTGTCGAGGCGGGACTCGAGGATGATCAGCAGGTTGTCACCGGTCTTACCAGGACGGCGCGAGGCCTCCTTGTAGTACAGGCTGAACTGCTTCTCGAGCACGCCGTAGGCGTAACGAGCCTTCTGCTTCTCACGAAGCTGGAGCAGGTACTCGCTCTCCTTGGGACGGCCGCGGCCGTGCATACCCGGGGGGTACGGACGACGCTCGAACGCCTTGTCGCCACCGACGAGGTCGACCCCGAGACGGCGCGACTTCTTGGTCATGGGTCCGGTGTAACGGGCCATTGTTAGCTACCTGCCTCTCTCTGGATCAGACCCGGCGCCGCTTGGGAGGGCGGCAGCCGTTGTGGGCGGTCGGGGTGACGTCCTGGATGGTGCCGACCTCGAGGCCGACCGCACCCAGCGAACGGATCGCGGTCTCACGGCCGGAGCCGGGGCCCTTGACGAAGACGTCGATCTTCTTCATGCCGTGCTCCATCGCGCGCCGGCCGGCCGCCTCGGCGGCCATCTGCGCGGCGAACGGGGTCGACTTGCGCGAACCCTTGAAGCCGACGGTGCCGGCGGAGGCCCACGAGATGACCGCGCCGGTCGGATCGGTGATCGTCACGATCGTGTTGTTGAACGTGCTCTTGATGTGCGCGTGGCCGACGGCCACGTTCTTCTTCTCCTTGCGGCGCACCTTCTTCGCGCCGGCCGCGGTGCGGCTCTTGGGAGGCATAGGTCAGATACTCCTGGAGTGGTCGACGGTCATCCGGGTCACTTCTTCTTCTTGCCGGCGATCGCCTTGCGACGACCCTTACGGCTGCGGGCGTTGGTCCGCGTGCGCTGACCACGCACCGGCAGGCCGCTGCGGTGCCGGCGACCCTGGTACGACCCGATCTCGATCTTGCGGCGGATGTCCGCAGTCACCTCACGACGGAGGTCACCTTCGATCTTGTAGTTGCCTTCGATCCAGTCCCGGAGCTTGACCAGCTCCTCGTCGCCCAGTTCGTGGACGCGCTTGTCACCGGAGATGCCGGTGGCTTCGAGCGTCTTCAGGGCGCGAGTGCGACCTACACCGAAGATGTAGGTGAGAGCGACCTCGATGCGCTTGTCGCGCGGCAGGTCGACTCCTACGAGGCGTGCCATGTGGCGGTGTTCCTTTCGTCGGCAGAGGTGTGGTGGCGCGCCGCGTCCTTGCCCGCCTCGGTGAGTTGATCACCGGCAAGGCCCCGGCCTCTGTTCCGGGGGCAGCATCCAGCTTGGTGCGGTGCTGGACGAGCGTGCGCGCTGTTGTGGTGCGAAAGTGCAGGAAACGCGAGTGGGGCTGGATCAGCCTTGCCGCTGCTTGTGCCGCGGGTTCTCGCAGATCACCATGACCCGGCCGTGACGGCGGATCACCTTGCACTTGTCGCAGATCTTCTTGACGCTCGGATTGACCTTCATCGAGCTTCTTTCTTCGACAGGTGGCTTGGTTACTTGTACCGGTAGACGATGCGACCCCGGGTGAGGTCGTACGGCGACAGCTCCACGACGACCCGATCCTCGGGGAGGATCCGGATGTAGTGCTGCCTCATCTTGCCGCTGATGTGCGCGAGCACCTTGTGCCCGTTGGACAGCTCAACACGGAACATCGCGTTCGGCAGGGCCTCGACGATGGTGCCCTCGAGTTCGATTACTCCCTCTTTTTTGGGCATGTCCTCGCACTTCTGTAGACGACAACTGAATGGTGGTACTGCCTTCCGGCGCCGCACTGGGCAGCACGAGAAGAGGCCACGAAGGGCCAAGGAAAGAGTTTACGCCACTCCCCCAGGAAAAACCCAATCGGGCCTCAGGACCGCCCTCAGCAGGGGCGGGAGGCCTCGATCTCGGTCAGGTGGTCGGCGCCCCACCGGTCCAGCGGGAGCAGCGCCACGTTGAGTGATTCACCGAGCGTGGTCAGAGAGTACTCGACCTTGGGCGGAACCTGGTGGAACACCTCGCGGTGGACGATCCGCCGGCTCTCCAGTTCGCGCAGCTGCTGGATCAGCATCTTCTCGGTCACCCCGGAGACGTCCTTGCGCAGCTCGCCGAACCGGCGCGGGCCGTGGCTCAGCGCCCACAGGATGCGCGGTTTCCACTTCCCGCCGATCACGTCCGCCGCGGCGTCCAGACCGCAGGTGTACGGCGTCGTCACTGCCATCGCTCATCCTTACCAATGGGTGAGTACCTGACAAAATAGTAGGTACTTGTCGACACTACAGTCGCGCACAAGGCTGGGGCGCATGAAGACTCCTGTCACCGTCCTGGGTCTCGGCGCGATGGGGACCGCCCTCGCCCGGACCTTCCTGGCCGCCGGCCACCCGGCCACCGTCTGGAACCGCACCCCCGGCCGCTCCCCCGAGCTCGACGCCCTCGGCGCCGTCCGGGCGAAGACGATCGGCGACGCGATCGCCGCGAGCCCGTTGCTCGTCACCTGCCTGCTGGACGACGCCTCGGTGCGCGACTCGCTCGGTCCCGTCGCCCCTGAGCTGTCCGGGCGGACTCTCGTCAACCTCACCAACGGCACGCCTGCTCAGGCCCGTCGCGCCGCCGAATGGGCCGCGCAGCAAGGGGCGCAGTACCTGGACGGCGGGATCATGGCCGTTCCCGCGATGATCGGCGGACCGGCCGCCTTCATCCTCTACAGCGGTTCGCCGGCAGCGTTCGAGCAGCATCGCGATGACCTCGCGGTACTGGCGAAACCGACGTACGTCGGCAGCGACGCCGGTCTTGCCGCCCTGCAGGATCTGGCTCTGCTCAGTGCGATGTACGGCATGTTCGGCGGCGTCGCCCACGCCCTCGCGATGGTCTCCAGCGAGAAACTCTCGCCGACCGCCTTCGCCACCGAGTTGCTGGTCCCTTGGCTGACCGCGATGCTCGGCTCGGTCACGCCGATGGCCAACGAGCTCGAGTACGGCGCGGCGCCGGGTGCGGCCGGCTCCAACCTCGCCATGCAGGCCGCAGCGTTCGGCAACTTCATCGACGCGTCCGAGGACCAGGGGGTGGATCCGCTGGTGCTGCTGCCGATCCAGCAGTTGCTCGACCGCGCAGTTGCCGAGGGCCACGGTGAGGAGGACATGGCCGTCCTGGTGCGGCTACTCGTCAAGAACTAAAGGGGTCTCGTCGCCAGCCACTGCTCGCCCGCTCGCCAGACGTGCTCCGGCATCAGGTCGAGCAGGTCGCAGGCCGCGTCGAGCTGCGCGAGCGCCGTACCGGTGTCGCGGTAGGCCGGCAGGATGACGACGAAGCGGCGTCCCTCGCAGCTGAAGCCGAACGGCGGGACCTGCGCCAGGGCCTCGACGGCCCGTGGGTGCAGTACTTGGAGCGCCAGATCCTCACGGCCGTTGAAGAGTTGGTAGGCGCTGGGCAAGCCCTCGACGACGAGCTTGATCGGCAGCAGGCTGGCCGCGGCGGCCGGCGCCAGCGAGGACGGCAGGATCTGCAGCGGCGGCAACGGCCGGTCGACGGCCAGGTCGAGAAAGTCGAAGCCCAGTTGGCGTCTGCCGACCCGATGCCGGAAGCAGCCGGTCAGCAGTTCACGACCGCGATGCCGGCCAGTGGTGACGTCGAAGACCTCGGCTTCGGGGTCAGCGCTGAACGGCGGGAACGGCCAGCGCTCCAGCACCGTCGGCCCGGCCACGTCGAGCTCCCAGCCGAGCTGCTCCGCAGCCGCTGCCCAGGCTCGCCGCAGCCGCCTGTCCGCCAGTCGTGCTGCCACGGTGCAGAGCACCAGCACCAGGAACCAGCCCAGCACCAGCCAGCCGACCCAGCGCGGTTCGAGCAGCAGACCGATGATGGCCAGCGGGACAGCGATCGCGAACCACAGGACGTAGACCAGCGCCGACCCCTGCCGCAGTTGCCACACCCAGTCCGGCCTCAGCCGCAAACGCCGGGGGTGGCGACTGACCGGGGCCGCTGTCAACGTCGCTTTCCGAGCTGGCCCATGGCGATGATCGCCCACGGGATGAGCAGCCAGAGCGGCCAGAAATGCGGCCAGTTGCCGCCGTTGGCCACTCCGATGACGCCCCAGATCAGCACGTTGAGGGCCACCACGCCGGTGAAGCCACCGCCGAGATTCCGCAGGCCGTGGCTTTCTGCCTGCTTGCTCCGCTGCCGCTCGGGGAACTCACCGGGCGCCGGGGCGGGAGTGGCGTTCTGGACGACCGCGGGGGTCTGGTAAGTCCGCACCGGGGGCAGGTCCCGCACCAGCGGCTCCAGCTCGCCATACGTCTGTACGGCGTACAGCTGGTCGAGCCGCGAGGAGAACTCGGGCTGATCCAGCCGGCCGTCGGCGAAGGCGTCCCGCAACCGCCCGGCGATCTTCTCGCGGTCGGCCTCGGTGAATCGCTGGTGTGGCTGGTACTGACTGGGCATGCCTCAAGTGTGCCTCAGCCAGGGACCGCCTGCGTCCCCCGATGGGCGGACCCCCGGAGACTTAAGTCAGTCGGCGAGGGGACCGAAGGTGACGCCGAGTTCCTTGAGCTTGGCCTCGCCGCCGTCGAGCGCGGTCAGCACCCACGGGCCCTGCGGCGTCAGCGTGAACGTGTGCTCGGTGTGGGCCGAGGCCAGACCGTCGTCGGTGACGACCGTCCAGTCGTCCTCGAGCGTGTGGTTGTCCTGCCGGCCCAGCGTGATCATCGGCTCGACCGCGAGCGCGAGACCCTCGACCAGCTTCGGGCCCTTGCCGGCCTTGCCGAAGTTCGGCACGTTCGGCGGCTGGTGCATCGCCGAGCCGATCCCGTGCCCGACGAAGTCCTCGACGATCCCGTACGCCGAGTTGGCCCGCACGTAGCCTTCGACGGCCGCCGAGATGTCGGTCAGCCGGCCACCGAGCGACGCGGCGGCGAAACCACGCCACATCGACTCCTCGCAGATCCTGGCCAGCTCGAGCAGTTCCGGCGCGGCCTGGCCGACCGGCACCGTGATGGCGGCGTCGCCGTGCCAGCCGTCGACGATCGCGCCACAGTCGATCGAGATCAGATCGCCTTCGGCCAGTACCCGGTCACCGGGGATGCCGTGCACGATCTCCTCGTTCACCGACGCGCAGATGGAGCCGGTGAAGCCGTGGTAGCCCTTGAACGAAGGCGTCGCACCCGCCGAACGGATGGCGTCCTCCGCGATCGCGTCGAGGTCACCGGTGCTGACACCGGGCTTCACCTCGCCGCGGAGCAGTTCCAGCGTGCGGCCGACGACCAGGCCGGCCGCACGCATGGAGATGATCTGTTCGCGGGTCTTGATCTCGATCCCGCGGTCCCTGAAGATCACTGACTGCTCTTAACCTTCCAGTGTTTTCAAGGCCGTGAGCACGCGCTCGCTGACCTCTTCGATCTCACCGACGCCGTCGACCTCGACCAGCAGACCGCGCTGGGCGTAGACCCGCAGCAGCGGCTTCGTCTCGGCGGCGTAGACCTCCTGGCGGTGCCGGATGACGTCCTCGGAGTCGTCGGACCGGCCGTCGACCTTGGCCCGGCGCAGCATCCGGTCCACCAGCACGTCGGTGTCCGCGACCAGCGCGACCACCGCGTCCAGCTGGTGGCCGTGCTCGGCCAGGATGTCGTCCAGCGTGCCGACCTGGGGCAACGTGCGGGGGTACCCGTCGAGCAGGAACCCCTCACCCGCGTCCGCCTCCGACAACCGGTCGCGCACCATTGCGTTGGTGACCTCGTCGGGGACGTAGTTGCCCGCGTCCATGTACCGCTTCGCCTCGAGACCGAGTGCGGTCTCGTCCTTCACGTTCGCGCGGAAAATGTCGCCGGTGGATACCGCCGGGATCCCGAGCCGGTCCGCAAGCACCTTTGCCTGCGTCCCCTTACCCGCTCCGGGCGGACCCATCAGCAACATTCTCATCAGCGCAGGAACCCTTCGTAATTACGTTGCTGCAGCTGCGACTCGATCTGCTTCACCGTGTCCAGACCGACGCCGACCATGATCAGGATCGACGTACCGCCGAACGGGAAGTTCTGGCTGGCGTTGAGCAGAACGAGGGCGACCAGCGGAATCATCGAGATGAACGCCAGGTAGATCGCGCCGGGCAACGTGATGCGGGACAGAACGTAGGAGAGGTACTCCTCGGTCGGTCGGCCCGCCCGGATCCCGGGAATGAAGCCGCCGTACTTCTTCATGTTGTCTGCAACTTCCTTCGGATTGAAGGTAATCGAGACGTAGAAGTACGTGAAGAAGATGATCAGGGCGATATACGTCACCATGTAGATCGGGTGATCACCCTTGACCAGGTTGCCCTGGATCCACTGGGCCCATTTCTCTTCCTGTTTGAACTGGCTGACCAGCACCGGCAGGTACATCAGGCTGGAGGCGAAGATGACCGGGATGACGCCGGCCTGGTTGACCTTCAGCGGGATGTAGGTCGAGGTACCGCCGAACATCTTGCGGCCGACCATCCGCTTGGCGTACTGCACCGGAATCCGGCGCTGTGCCTGCTCGATGAAGATCACCGCGGCCATGATCACCAGACCGATGATCAGCACGACCACGAAGGTGGCGACGCCCTTGGACTTGCGGATACCCCACAGCTGCGACGGGAAGGTCGCGACGATCTGGGTGAAGATCAGGATCGACATACCGTTGCCGACGCCACGATCGGTGATCAGCTCACCGAGCCACATCACGATGCCGGTACCGGCGGTCATGGTGAGCACCATCACGACGACCGGGAACCAGCCGTCCCTGTACAGCAGTGCCTCGTTGCAGCCCTGGAACAGCCGGCCGGGGGTGCGGGCCAGCGCGACGAACGCGGTGGCCTGCAGAACGGCCAGTCCGACGGTCAGGAACCGGGTGTACTGGGTGATCTTGGTCTGCCCCGCCTGGCCTTCCTTCTTCAGCGACTCCAACCGCGGGATGACCACGGTGAGCAGCTGCAGAATGATGCTGGCGGTGATGTACGGCATGATGCCCAGCGCGAAGATCGCGAGCTGCAGCAGTGCCCCACCCGAGAAGAGATTGATCAGGTTGTACAGGTTCGCGTTCGCACCGGACTGACTCACGTCGATACAGGTGCGCAGGGCCCGGACGTCGACGCCAGGGGCCGGCACGACCGAGCCGATCCGGAAGATCACGATGATGAAGAGCACGAACAAGATCTTCCGGCGCAGGTCCGGAGTCTTGAACGCGTTGGCAAAGGCGCCTAACACCCTGTCCTCCCACATGATTTACCTTGCCCCGGGCAGGGCAGGGGCCTAGCAAAGCAGCTGGGCAAGAGACGAACCAGGGCTCGTCCGAACTCCAGCGCACAATATACAAGCGCTGGCTCGCACGAGCCCTGGTAACTCACACCTCGGTCGTAGTTCCTCCGGCCGCCGCGATCTTCTCCTTGGCGGACTTCGAGAACTTGTGTACCGAAACTTGCAGAGCAACCGTGAGCTCGCCGTCTCCCAGTACCTTCACCGGGAGACTGTCACGGACCGCACCCTTGGCGACCAGGTCGGCTACGCCGATCTCGCCACCTTCGGGGAACAGCTGTCCGAGCTTGTCCAGGTTAACGACCTGGAACTCCACTCGGTTCCTGCTCTTGAAGCCCTTCAGCTTCGGAAGCCGCATGTGCAACGGCATCTGGCCACCCTCGAAGTTCTCGGGGATGTTGTTACGGGCCTTGCTGCCCTTGGTACCGCGGCCGGCCGTCTTGCCCTTGGAGCCCTCACCACGACCAACGCGGGTCTTGGCGGTCTTGGCTCCGGGCGCCGGACGCAGGTGATGAACCTTGAGCGCCATGTCAGTCAACCTCTTCGACGGTGATGAGGTGGCGAACCGCACGGACCATTCCGCGAACCTCGGGCTTGTCCTCGTGGACGGCGGTGTCGCCGATCCGCTTGACACCCAGGGTGCGCAGCGTGTCCCGCTGGTTCTGCTTGCCACCGATGCCGGAACGGGTCTGGGTCACCTTCAAGCGTGCCATCAGGAGATCCCCTCCGCCCGCGCCTTCAGCAGCGCCGCCGGGGCGACGTGCTCGACCGGCATGCCACGGCGCGCGGCCACGGCTTCCGGCGTCTCCAGGGCCTGCAGCGCGGCCACCGTGGCGTGCACCACGTTGATCGCGTTGGAGGACCCCAGCGACTTGCTCAGGATGTCGTGGATCCCGGCGCACTCCAGTACGGCGCGCGCCGAGCCACCCGCGATCACACCGGTACCAGGAGCGGCCGGACGCAGCATCACGACGCCTGCGGCCTTCTCGCCCTGCACCGGGTGCGGGATGGTGCCCTGGATCCTCGGCACCTTGAAGAACGACTTCTTGGCCTCCTCGACACCCTTGGCGATCGCCGCGGGCACCTCCTTGGCCTTTCCGTATCCAACACCGACGGTGCCTTCACCGTCGCCGACGACCACGAGGGCGGTGAAGCTGAAGCGACGACCACCCTTCACGACCTTGGCGACACGGTTGATGGCTACCACGCGCTCGATGTAGGCGGTCTTGTCAGCTGCCGCACCACGACCACCGTCGCGGTTACGGCGCTCACCACCGGCGCCGCCTCCGCGACGCTGCTGGCCTCCGCTCATTTCGAACTACCTTCTTCCTTTTGTGTCGCCATGTCAGAAGCCAAGGCCGCCCTCACGGGCGGCGTCGGCCAGGGCCGCGATGCGGCCGTGGTACTTGTTCCCGGCGCGGTCGAAGACGACCTCGTCGATGCCCGCGGCCTTGGCCCGGTCGGCGATCAGGCCGCCGACGGTCTTGGCCTTGTCGGTCTTGTTCGCCTCCGCACCGCGCAGGTCGGCCTCCATGGTGGAAGCCGACACCAGCGTGACGCCGGCGACGTCGTCGATGACCTGAGCGAACAGGTGCTTCGACGACTTGCTGACCACCAGGCGCGGCCGGACAGCCGTGCCGTTGACCTTCTTGCGGACGCGAATCTGGCGACGCAGCCGGGAAGAGGTCTTCTTGGCGGAGTGCTTGTTGTGACGCAGTCCGATCGCCATTACTTACCAGCCTTTCCGACCTTGCGGCGCACCTGCTCGCCCGCGTACCGCACACCCTTGCCCTTGTAGGGCTCCGGCTTACGCAGCTTGCGGATGTTGGCGGCGACCTCGCCGACCGACTGCTTGTCGATTCCCTGCACCGAGAACTTGGTCGGCGCCTCGACCACGAAGGTGATGCCCTCAGGGGCGTCCACCGTGATCGTGTGGCTGTAACCGAGCGAGAACTCCAGCTGGGTCGGTCCCTTGGCCAGGACGCGATATCCGACGCCGACGATCTCGAGCTTCTTCTCGTAGCCGTCCGTCACGCCGGTCACCAGGTTGGCGAGCAGCGTGCGGGACAGGCCGTGCAGTTCCTTGCTCTTGCGCTGGTCGTCCGGACGGGTGACGGCGAGAGTGCCGTCCTCGTCACGGTTGACCACGATGGGCTCAGCAACGCTGTGCGTGAGTTGGCCCTTGGGGCCCTTCACGGTGACCGTCTGGCCGTCGATCGTGACGTCGACGCCGGCCGGGACCGTGATCGGGAGCTTACCGATGCGAGACATGAGAGTGGTCCTCCTTCCGGTTCTTCGTCACCAGACGTAGGCGAGGACTTCCCCGCCAACGCCCTTGTTCTTGGCCTGCCGGTCGGTCAGGAGTCCTTGCGACGTCGAAATGATCGCGACGCCGAGGCCACCGAGCACCTTGGGCAGATTGGTCGACTTCGCGTACACCCGCAGGCCGGGCTTGCTGATCCGCCGTACACCGGCGATCGAGCGCTCACGGCTCGGGCCGAACTTCAGATCAACGACCAGGGTCTTGCCGACGGCGCCCTCTTTGGGCTCCTCGACCTGGTAGGAGGAGATGTAGCCCTCCTGCTGGAGGATGTCGGCGATGCCCTGCTTGATCTTGCTGTACGGCATCTGGGTCGACTCGTGATACGCCTGATTGGCGTTGCGCAGACGTGTCAGCATGTCTGCGATCGGGTCGGTCATCGTCATGGCCTGGGGCCTCTTTCCCGCCGTGGTTTCGCCTCATGGCGACCTACGGTGACTAGATTTTGAGTAGAGAGAAGAACGGAGCCGGCAGTACGGATGGTCACCAGCTGGACTTGGTGACACCGGGCAGCTCGCCCCGGTGTGCCATCTCGCGCAGGCAGATCCGGCACAGGCCGAACTTGCGGAAGACGGCCTTGGGGCGACCGCAGCGCTGGCAGCGCGTGTAACCACGCACCGCGAACTTCGGCGTACGGGCCTGCTTGACCTTGAGTGCTGTCTTCGCCACGTCAGTTCTCCTTGAACGGGAAGCCGAGCTGCCGCAGCAGCGCGCGCCCCTCGTCGTCGTTCTTGGCGGTGGTCACCACGGTGATGTCCATTCCGCGAACCCGGTCGATCTTGTCCTGGTTGATCTCGTGGAACATCACCTGCTCGGTCAGACCGAAGGTGTAGTTGCCGTTGCCGTCGAACTGCTTCGGGGACAGACCGCGGAAGTCGCGGATCCGGGGCAGCGCGAGCGAGAGCAACCGGTCCAGGAACTCCCACATCCGGTCGCCGCGCAGCGTGACGTGCGCGCCGATCGGCATGCCCTCACGCAGCTTGAACTGCGCGATCGACTTGCGGGCCTTGGTCACCGACGGCTTCTGGCCGGTGATCGCGGCCAGGTCCTTGATGGCACCGTCGATCAGCTTGGAGTCGCGAGCCGCCTCGCCGACACCCATGTTCACCACGATCTTGGTGAGTCCGGGCACCTGCATGACGTTCTCGAAGCTGAACTCCTCGTTCAGCTTCGCGACGATCTCTTCGCGGTACTTGGTCTTCAGCCGGGGCAACGTCTTCGCCTCGGGAGCTGCGGTGGTCATCAGATCTCCTCGCCGGTACGCCGCGAGATTCGAACGCTCCGGAAACCGGTGTACGTCGAACCGTCCGGGCGCCGCTTCTGCACCTCGACGCGGTTGTAGCCGACGCGGGTGGTCACCTTCTGCTTCTTGCCGTCCTTCTCGACCTCGACCAGAAGCATCACGTTGGAGACGTGGATCGGGGCTTCCTGGGTGACGATGCCACCCGTGGTGCCGCCGCGCTGGGCCTGCTGCACCTTGGTGTGCTTCTTGACCCGGTTGACGCCTTCGACGATGACCTTCTCGGCCTCGGGCAGGACCGAGATGATCTTGCCCTCGAGTCCCTTGGACTTGCCGGCGATCACGCGAACGAGATCACCCTTCTTGACGTGCAGCGAACGCTGCACCTTCTGCTGCGGCTTGTTAGCCATCTCAGAGCACCTCCGGAGCCAGCGAGATGATCTTCATGAACTTCTTCTCGCGCAATTCCCGGCCGACCGGCCCGAAGATGCGGGTACCGCGCGGCTCGCCGTCGGCCTTGAGGATCACCGCGGCGTTCTCGTCGAACCGGATGTAGGAGCCGTCCGGACGCCGGCGCTCCTTCACGGTGCGCACGATGACAGCCTTGACGACGTCGCCCTTCTTGACGCCGCCACCCGGGATCGCATCCTTGACGGTGGCGACGATCGTGTCACCGACACCGGCGTAGCGCCGACCGGAGCCACCGAGAACGCGGATGCACAAGATCTCCTTGGCACCCGTGTTGTCGGCGACCTTCAGTCGCGACTCCTGCTGGATCATTTGTTGATCTCCTGGTTGTCTCGCTGGTTCTCACGCTCGGTGAGCCTTGCGGAACGAATGATTTCGATTGGGTACTGCGAGGCGTCGTTGGTCACTTCGCCTTTTCGAGGATCTGCACGACGCGCCAGCGCTTGGTCGCCGACAGCGGCCGGGTCTCCATCAGGAGGACCCGGTCGCCGATCCCGGCGGCGTTCTGCTCGTCGTGCGCCTTCAGCTTGCTGGTGCGGCGGATGACCTTGCCGTACAGCTTGTGCTTGACCCGGTCCTCGACCTCGACGGTGACGGTCTTGTCCATCTTGTCGCTCAGCACCAGGCCCTCACGGGTCTTGCGGCTGCTGCGCGGCTTGTCGGTCGTCGTCACGGTCTCGTCCTTGGCTACGTTCTCGGTCATGCCTTGCTCCCAGCCTTCTCGCTGTCGTCCGCCTCAGCGGTCTCCTCAGCAGTGTCGTCAGCCGCCTCGGCCACGGGTGCTGAGTCAACCTCTTCGGTGATGCCGAGCGCCCGCTCGGTCAGCACCGTGTAGATGCGGGCGATGTCCTTGCGGACGGCACGCAGCCGGCCGTGGGACTCCAGCTGGCCCGTGGCGGCCTGGAAGCGGAGGTTGAACAGCTCCTCCTTGGCTTCACCGAGCTTCGTCAGAAGCTCGTCCTTGCCCAGGTTCCGCAGTTCGGCGGCAGTCAGGGTAGCCATCAGTTCTCACCTGACTCTCGGCTGATGAAGCGGCACTTCATCGGCAACTTGTGAATCGCGCGGCGCATGGCCTCGCGAGCGACGTCCTCGTCGACACCGGAGAGTTCGAACAGAACCCGGCCGGTCTTGACGTTCGCGATCCACCACTCGGGTGAACCCTTACCGGAACCCATCCGGGTCTCGGCCGGCTTCTTGGTCAGCGGGCGGTCCGGGTAGATGTTGATCCAGACCTTTCCGCCTCGCTTGATGTGCCGGGTCATCGCGATACGAGCGGACTCGATCTGCCGGTTGGTGACGTAGTGGTTCTCCAGAGCCTGGATACCGAAGTCACCGAAGGCGAGCGTGGTACCGCCCTTGGCAGCGCCGGAGCGCTTCGGGTGGTGCTGCTTGCGGTGCTTGACCTTGCGGGGGATGAGCACGGTTCAGCTCTCCGTTCCGGTCGTCTCGGCCGGCTTGTCGGCAGCCGGGGCGTCAGCCTTGGGAGCCTCGGCCTTCGCGGCCGGGGCGCCACCGTCACGACGGTCGCCACCGCGACCGCCACGGTCACCACCGCGACCACCACGGTCACGGTCGCCACCGCCACCACCGTCGCGGCGGGCCGGACGGCCACGCTGCTGGGTGGCGGCACGAGCGGCTGCCTGCGCCTCGCGCTCTGCGCGGGTGCCGGCGACGTCGCCCTTGTAGATCCAGACCTTCACGCCGATCCGGCCGAAGGTCGTCCGGGCCTCGTAGAAGCCGTAGTCGATGTCCGCGCGAAGGGTGTGCAGCGGCACCCGGCCTTCACGGTAGAACTCCGACCGCGACATCTCCGCGCCACCCAGACGGCCGGAGCACTGGATCCGGATGCCCAGGGCGCCGCCACGCATGGTGGTCTGCATCGCCTTGCGCATCGCGCGGCGGAACGCCACGCGGCCGGACAGCTGCTCCGCAACACCCTGGGCGACCAGCTGAGCGTCGACCTCGGCGTTCTTGACCTCGAGGATGTTCAGCTGCACCTGCTTGCCGGTGAGCTCCTCGAGGCTGCCACGGATCCGGTCCGCCTCGGCGCCGCGGCGGCCGATCACGATGCCCGGACGGGCGGTGTGGATGTCCACCCGGACCCGGTCACGGGTGCGCTCGATCTCCACTCGGGAGATACCGGCGCGCTCCATGCCCTTGCCCAGCAGGCGACGGATCTTGACGTCCTCGCCCACGTAGTCCTTGTAGAGCTTGTCGGCGTACCAACGGCTCTTGTGGTCCGTGCTGATGCCGAGTCGGAACCCGTGCGGGTTAACCTTCTGGCCCACTATCGGGTCTCCTTCTTCTCAGCCTTTTTGGCGGTCGCCTTCTTGGCCGGCGCCTTCTTGGCGGGGGCCTTCTTGGCCGCTGCCTTGACGTCGTCCTGCTTGGCGTCCGCCGACTTGGCGTCTGCCTTCTTGACCGGCGGCGCGACCTCGACCTTCGGGCCGACCACGATGGTGATGTGGCTGGTCCGCTTGTCGATCCGGGTGGCCCGGCCCTGTGCACGCGGGCGGTGACGCTTCAGCGTCGGTCCCTCGTCCACGAAGGCCTTCACCACGACCAGGTCGGTCCGGCTCAGGTGCTCGGTGCCCTCGGCGTTCGCCGCGGCGCTGTCGACGACCTTGTACACGGTCGCGGCAGCGGCCTGCGGGGCGAACTTCAGAGTGGCGAGTGCATCGTCGATGCCCATGCCGCGCACCAGGTCGACCACGCGGCGCGCCTTCATAGGCGTCACGCGGACGAAGCGCGCGACCGCGAAGGCCCCGGGCTCGTCGCCCAACAGGCTCTCGCGACGGGCACTGACGGCCCTACGCTCTTGAACGCTCATGATGTTCGAATCTCTCCGTAGGTTGCTTGCGCGTCGTCAACTGACCGAGGTCAGCGACGCCGTGCCTTGCGGTCGTCCTTCTCGTGACCCTTGAACGTCCGGGTCGGGGCGAATTCGCCGAGCTTGTGCCCGACCATCGCGTCCGTCACGAACACCGGGACGTGCTTGCGCCCGTCGTGCACCGCGAGGGTGTGGCCGATCATGTCGGGAATGATCATCGATCGGCGCGACCAGGTCTTGATCACGTTCTTGGTGCCCTTTTCGTTCTGCACCTCCACCTTCTTGAGCAGGTGGTGGTCGACGAACGGGCCCTTCTTCAGGCTGCGTGGCATTCTGTCCGGCTCCTATCAGCGCTTCTTGCCGGCCTTGCGGCGCCGGACGATCATGCGGTCGCTTTCCTTGCGGCCGCGGGTGCGGCCCTCAGGCTGGCCCCACGGGGACACCGGGTGACGTCCACCGGAGGTCTTACCCTCACCACCACCGTGCGGGTGGTCGACCGGGTTCATCGCGACACCACGGACGGTCGGGCGCTTGCCCTTCCAGCGCATCCGGCCGGCCTTGCCCCAGTTGATGTTCGACTGCTCGCCGTTGCCGACCTCACCGAGGGTGGCGCGGCAGCGCACGTCGACCATCCGGACCTCGCCGGACGGCATCCGCAGGGTGGCCATCCGGCCCTCCTTGGCGACCAGCTGAACGCTGGCGCCGGCGGAGCGGGCCATCTTGGCGCCGCCACCGGGACGAAGCTCGACCGCGTGGATCGTCGAACCGACCGGGATGTTGCGCAGCGGCAGGTTGTTGCCGACCTTGATGTCCGCGGCCGGACCGTTCTCGATGATCGTGCCCTGCTCCAGCTTGGCCGGGGCGAGGATGTAGCGCTTCTCGCCGTCGACGTAGTGCAGCAGTGCGATCCGCGCGGTGCGGTTCGGGTCGTACTCGATGTGCGCGACCTTGGCCGGCACGCCGTCCTTGTCGTACCGCTTGAAGTCGATCAGGCGGTACGCCCGCTTGTGACCGCCACCGTGGTGCCGGGTGGTGATCTTGCCGGAGCTGTTCCGGCCGCCCTTCTTGGGCAGCGGACGCAGCAGCGACTTCTCGGGGGTCGAACGGGTGAGCTCGACGAAGTCGGCCACGCTGGAGCCACGACGGCCCGGCGTTGTCGGCTTGTATTTGCGGATACCCATTACGACTGGCCTCCGAAGATGTCGATGCGGTCGTCGCCGGAGAGGCTGACGATCGCACGCTTGGTGTCAGGACGCTTGCCCCAGCCCGTACGGGTACGGCGACGCTTGCCCTTGCGGTTGATCGTGTTGACGCTGGTCACGCGGACCTTGAACACCTTTTCGACCGCGAGCTTGATCTCGGTCTTGTTGGCGTCCGTGGCGACCTCGAACGTGTACTTCTGCTCATCCAGCAGGCCGTAGCTCTTCTCGCTCACGACCGGCCGCAGCAGCACGTCCCGCGGGTCCTTGTTGACTCCGTGGCTCATGCTTCTACCTCCTGCTCGGCTTCGGTCGACGTCGCGACAGCCTTGACGGACTTGCCCTTGGGCGTTCCGGCGACGAACGTGTCCAGCGACGCCTTGGTGAAGATCACCGCGTCGTTGCACAGCACGTCGTACGCGTTCAGCTGGTCGGCCGCGATCAGGTGCACGGTCGGCACGTTGCGCAGGCTGAGCAGCGAGATGTCGTCGTCGCGCTCGACCACGACGAGCACCTTGAGGAACTCGGTGACCTCGGCCAGGACTGCCTTGGCGGCCTTGGTGGACGGCGCGTCACCGTCGACGAACTGGTCGACGACGTGGACGCGACCTTCGCGGGCCCGGTCCGAGAGCGCTCCGCGCAGGGCGGCGGCGATCATCTTCTTCGGGGTCCGCTGGCTGTAGTCACGCGGCGTGGGGCCGTGGACGACGCCACCACCGGTGAACTGCGGCGCGCGGGTCGAGCCCTGACGGGCGCGGCCGGTGCCCTTCTGGCGGTACGGCTTGGCGCCACCACCGGACACCTCGCCACGGCGCTTGACCTTGTGCGTGCCCTGACGGGCGGCGGCCAGCTGCGCCACGACGACCTGGTGGATCAACGGGATGTTGACCTGGACGTCGAACAGCTCGGCGGGGAGCTCCGCGGAGCCCTTCTTGCTGACCTTGTCGCCCTTCACGACGACGATGTCAACGGTGCTCATTTGGTAGCTCCCTTCGCGGCGTTGCGGATCAGCACGAGGCCGCCCTTGGGGCCGGGAACGGCACCCTTGAGCAGGATCAGGCCGCGCTCGGTGTCGATCGCGTGGACCGTCACGTTCTGCGTGGTGACCTTCTCGTGGCCCATCCGGCCGGACATCTTCATTCCCTTGAAGACGCGACCGGGGGTCGCGCACCCGCCGATGGAACCCGGCGAACGGTGCTTCTTGTGCACACCGTGGGTGGCGCGGAGGCCGTGGAAGCCGTGTCGCTTCATGACACCGGCGAATCCCTTGCCCTTGCTGGTGGCGGAGACGTCGACGATCTCGCCCGCGGCGAACGCCTCGGCGTTGATCTCCTGGCCGAGCGTGTACTCGCTGGCGTCAGGGGTGCGCAGCTCGAGCAGGTGGCGGCGAGGAGTCACGCCGGCCTTCTCGAAGTGGCCGCGCATCGGCGAGGTCACCTTGCGGGGGTCGATGTCGCCGTAGGCGATCTGCACGCCGTCGTAGCCGTGGCTGGAGGAGGTACGCACCTCGGTCACCACACACGGGCCGGCCTGGATCACGGTGACGGGGACGACTCGGTTGTTCTCGTCCCAGGTCTGGGTCATGCCGAGCTTGGTGCCCAGCAGACCGCGCGTGTTCTTGAATTTGCTCATTGGCTGTTCGCGTCCCTCAGAGCTTGATCTCGATGTCGACACCAGCCGGCAGGTCGAGACGCATCAGCGAGTCGACGGTCTTCGGCGTGGGGTCGATGATGTCGATGAGCCGCTTGTGGGTGCGCATCTCGAAGTGCTCGCGGCTGTCCTTGTACTTGTGCGGCGAGCGGATGACGCAGAACACGTTCTTTTCCGTCGGCAACGGCACCGGGCCAGCAACCTTCGCACCAGTACGCGTCACCGTGTCGACGATCTTGCGCGCCGAACTGTCGATGACCTCGTGGTCGTAGGCCTTCAGCCGGATGCGGATCTTTTGTCCCGCCATCGCTTCGCTACGTCCTTCTCTTCGTCTTCGTCTTTGTCGCTCCGACCCCCGCGGTCGGGTGTGTCGCGGACGCGGCACGCGCGTCACCACACACTTTCGACCCTGGGATGGAGATCGGGGCCCGGTCTCGGACCGGCACCTCGGCAGTGTTTCCGGTGCGGCGCACCGGCCAGAACATGTCCTGGGGCGCGCCCCGGCAACCTCGCCTGAGCAACCTGAATATTGTGCCAGAGATCGGCGTCGAAACGCCAATCGGGTGGCTTTGCACCCGGTGGATCCGGAACCGTTCCGGGGTCACCGACCCCGACTTGCCCCGGATCCGGGGGCAAAGCAGAGGTCCGCGGGGGCTCAGACTGCGAGCCCTCGCGGACCTCGTGTGATCACTTGATGATCTTGGTGACCCGGCCGGCGCCGACGGTGCGGCCACCTTCACGGATCGCGAACCGCAGGTTCTCTTCCATCGCGATCGGCTGGATCAGCTCGACCGCCATCTCGGTGTTGTCGCCCGGCATGACCATCTCGGTGCCCTCGGGCAGCGTGACGACGCCGGTGACGTCCGTGGTGCGGAAGTAGAACTGCGGGCGGTAGTTCTGGAAGAACGGCGTGTGACGGCCGCCCTCCTCCTTGGAGAGGATGTAGACCGACGCCTCGAAGTTCGTGTGCGGCGTCGTGGTGCCCGGCTTGATGACGACCATGCCGCGCTCGACGTCTTCGCGCTTGGTGCCACGAAGCAGCAGACCGACGTTCTCACCGGCCTGGCCCTCGTCGAGCAGCTTGCGGAACATCTCGATACCGGTGACCGTGCTGGTCTGCTTCTCCGGACGGATTCCGACGATGTCGACGGTCTCGTTGACCTTGACGACGCCGCGCTCGATCCGGCCGGTGATGACGGTACCGCGACCCGTGATGGTGAAGACATCCTCCACCGGCATCAGGAACGGCTTGTCGATCTCGCGCTCCGGCTGCGGGATGTAGTTGTCGACCGCGTCCATCAGGTTGAGGATGGACTGGCCCCACTTCTCGTCACCCTGCAGTGCCGGGTGCGCCGCGACCTGGACGACCGGGACGTTGTCCCCGTCGAACTCCTGCTCGGAGAGCAGCTCGCGGACCTCGAGCTCGACGAGCTCCAGGATCTCCTCGTCGTCGACCATGTCGCACTTGTTCAGGGCGACGACCATCGCCGGCACGCCGACCTGACGGGCGAGCAGCACGTGCTCACGCGTCTGGGGCATCGGGCCGTCGGTGGCGGCGACGACCAGGATCGCACCGTCCATCTGGGCCGCACCGGTGATCATGTTCTTGATGTAGTCCGCGTGTCCCGGGCAGTCAACGTGCGCGTAGTGCCGGGCCTCGGTCTGGTACTCGACGTGCGCGATGGAGATGGTGATACCGCGCTGACGCTCTTCCGGCGCCTTGTCGATCTGGTCGAAGGCCGACGCCTCGTTGAGGGTCGGGTACTTGTCGTGCAGCACCTTGGTGATCGCCGCGGTAAGAGTCGTCTTACCGTGGTCGATGTGACCGATGGTGCCGATGTTGACGTGCGGCTTAGTCCGCTCGAACTTCGCCTTAGCCACTGGGGCCCTCCTGGAAAGTGTTGACTTACGCCGTACGCCGACGCGCTGTGGGTTGGTTGGTCCGGAGCGAGATTACTCGCCGCGGGCCTTCTTGATGATCTCTTCCGCCACGTTCTTCGGAACCTCGGCGTAGGAATCGAACTGCATCGAGTACGACGCACGGCCCTGGGTCTTCGACCGCAGGTCCCCGACGTACCCGAACATCTCGGACAATGGCACCGAGGCCTTGATGGCCCTGGAGCCACCGGGTCCGTCGGCCATCGACTGGATCGAGCCTCGACGTGAGTTGAGGTCACCGATCACTTCACCCATGTAGTCCTCAGGGGTGAGCACCTCGACCGCGAACATCGGCTCGAGGATGATCGGCTGCGCCCGGCGGGCGGCGTCCTTGAAGGCCATCGAACCGGCGATCTTGAACGCCAGCTCGGACGAGTCGACATCGTGGTAGGCGCCGTCGGTCAGCGTGACCTTGACGTCCACCATCGGGTAGCCGGCCAGGACGCCGAACTCCATCGCTTCCTGCGCGCCTTCATCCACCGAAGGGATGTACTCGCGCGGGATCCGGCCACCGGTGACGGCGTTGACGAACTCGTACCCGCCCTCACCACCGGCCTCGACCGAAGTCGGCTCGATGTTGATGATCACACGCGCGAACTGACCCGAACCACCGGTCTGCTTCTTGTGCGTGTAGTCGACCTTCTCGACCTTCTTCTTGATCGTCTCGCGGTAGGCGACCTGGGGCTTGCCGACGTTGGCCTCGACGCGGAACTCGCGCTTCATCCGGTCGACCAGCACCTCGAGGTGCAGCTCACCCATCCCGGCGATGATCGTCTGGCCGGTGTCCTCGTCGGTCCGGACCTGGAAGGTCGGG
The DNA here is from genome assembly GCF_027627575.1 of Kribbella sp. CA-293567. Lineage (NCBI taxonomy): Bacteria > Bacillati > Actinomycetota > Actinomycetes > Propionibacteriales > Kribbellaceae > Kribbella > Kribbella sp. CA-293567. The sequence goes on along the minus strand of NZ_CP114065.1, from coordinate 1,272,013 downwards.
TCCTCGTCGGCCAGGCGCTGGATCGCGACGCCGAGCTTCTCCTGGTCGGCCTTCGACTTCGGCTCGATGGCGACCGAGATCACCGGGGCCGGGAAGGTCATCGACTCGAGCAGCACCGGCTTGGCCGGGTCGCACAGGGTCTCGCCGGTGGTGGTGTCCTTCAGACCCATCACGGCGACGATGTGGCCGGCGCCGACCGACGCGATCTCCTCACGCTTGTTCGCGTGCATGCGGTAGATCTTGCCGATCCGCTCCTTGCGGCCCTTCGTCGGGTTCAGCACCTGGGTGCCGGTCTCGAGCTTGCCCGAGTAGACCCGGATGAAGGTCAGCTTGCCCAGGTGCGGGTCCGCCGCGATCTTGAAGGCCAGCGCCGAGAAGGGCTCGGAGTCGTCCGGCTTGCGCAGGACCACCTCGGTGCCGTCCTTGATGTCGTGACCCTCGATGTCGGGGACGTCGAGCGGGCTCGGCAGGTAGGCGTTGATCGCGTCGAGCAGGGGCTGGACGCCCTTGTTCTTGAACGCGGTACCGGTCAGCACGGGGGTCAGCTTGGAGGCGATCGTCGCGCGGCGGATGCCGGCCACGATCTGCTCCTGGGTCGGCTGCTCGCCTTCCAGGTACTGCTCCATGATCTCGTCGTCGGCCTCGGCCAGCGTCTCGATCAGCTTGTCGCGCCACTCGGCGGCGATCTCGGTGTGCGTCGCCGGGATCTCCTCGACGGTGTAGTCCTCACCCATCGTGGTCTCGCCACGCCAGGTCAGCGCGCGCATCCCGACCAGGTCGACGACACCGATGAAGTCACCCTCGGAGCCGATCGGCAGCTGCAGCACCAGCGGCACCGCGGCCAGCCGGTCGACGATCATGTCGACGCAGCGCATGAACTCGGCGCCGGTCCGGTCGAGCTTGTTGACGAAGCAGATCCGCGGTACGCCGTACCGGTCCGCCTGACGCCACACGGTCTCGGACTGCGGCTCCACACCCGCGACACCGTCGAAGACCGCGACCGCGCCGTCGAGGACGCGCAGCGAGCGCTCCACCTCGACGGTGAAGTCGACGTGCCCGGGGGTGTCGATGATGTTGATGGTGTGGTCTTTCCAGGTGCAGGTCGTCGCGGCGGACGTGATGGTGATGCCGCGCTCCTGCTCCTGCTCCATCCAGTCCATCGTGGCGGCGCCGTCGTGGACCTCACCGATCTTGTAGGTGATGCCGGTGTAGAAGAGGATCCGCTCGGTCGTCGTCGTCTTGCCGGCGTCGATGTGGGCCATGATGCCGATGTTGCGCACCATGCTCAGGTCGGTGGTGATTTGTACGGCCACCTCGGTGGTCTACCTCTCGCTTCTGTCTAGCTTCAAAGAAGGTGAACATGGGGGCCCGGACTCCGGGCCCCGGCTCACCAGCGGTAGTGGGCGAAAGCCTTGTTGGCTTCGGCCATCTTGTGCGTGTCCTCGCGGCGCTTGACTGCGGCACCCAGACCGTTCGACGCGTCCAGGATCTCGTTCATCAGGCGCTCGGCCATCGTCTTCTCGCGACGGGCCCGGGAGTACGACGTCATCCAGCGCAGGGCGAGCGTGGTCGAGCGACCGGGCTTGACCTCGATCGGCACCTGGTAGGTGGCTCCACCGACACGGCGGCTCTTCACCTCGATGCTGGGCTTCACGTTGTCCAGTGCGCGCTTCAACGTGATGACGGGATCGGTGCCGGTCTTCGTCCGGGTGCCTTCGAGCGCCGTGTAGACGATGCTCTGGGCGATCTGCTTCTTGCCGTCGACCAGGATCTTGGAGATCAACTGGGTGACGAGCGGCGAGCTGTAGACCGGGTCGATGATGACCGGCCGCTTCGGGGCGGGACCCTTACGCGGCATTAGCTCTTCTCCTTCTTCGCGCCGTAACGGCTGCGAGCCTGCTTCCGGTTCTTCACACCCTGGGTGTCGAGCGAACCGCGGATGATCTTGTACCGGACACCCGGGAGGTCCTTCACACGACCACCACGCACGAGCACGATCGAGTGCTCCTGCAGGTTGTGGCCGACGCCGGGGATGTAGGCGGTGACCTCAATGCCGCTGGTGAGGCGAACACGAGCGACCTTACGAAGAGCGGAGTTCGGCTTCTTCGGAGTGGTCGTGTAGACGCGCGTGCACACACCACGACGCTGAGGGGAACCCTTCAGGGCCGGCGTCTTGTTCTTGGACACCTTGTCCTGGCGGCCCTTGCGGACCAACTGCTGGATGGTGGGCACCGCGTAGGTCTCTTTCTGTCGTCCGGTCGGTTGCTGCGCGCCTGACCCCCGCGGTCGGGTGTGTCGCATGGGCACGGACAAGCCGGAGTCATAAACTTTCTGACTGTCGGCAGAAGTCCCGTGCCACGCGCTGTCCCGAATTTGAGAGGGGCACGCATGACGGCCCAGGATGACCCGGGCACGATCGTTAAGACTAGCGGCTGCCTCATGCACGGTCAAAACAAGACACCGTGCGATGCAAAGGCGCAGCCGCGCTGTCAGTCTACCGGATCATCGACGGCACTCCTGACGCGGCGGGGCCGGGCCATACCGATTCCGAATGTCTGATCGAGGTAAAGGTCCCGCCGCACCGGTTCCGGCAGGCGGAGTTTGCGGCATAGTCACGCTCATCCGGTGTAACAGCCTGATAACGGGGATCTGCCGCACACCTTCGCTTCCGCCTGGAGAACCACCCGTGGAACACGGTCCCGCCCCCTCGAACCGTCCCCGCCTCACCGCGGACGAGCAGCCGCCGCCAGGTCCTACCGCCCCAAGGACCCTGTCGCCGGTGGCCCGCCGGGCGGCCATCGGTGCCGTCGCAGGCACCCTGGCCGCCGGCGGGTTGGCTGCGGAGATCATCAGCCGCCCAGACACGCTGCAGAACCGCGTGCTCGCCGCATCTCCTCCCAGAGACCCCGCCCGTACGACGGCAGCCCGCGCCAAGGTCGCCCAGCAGCCGAGTCTCGCCACCGCCGGCGAGGACCGTGACTCCAGCTTCGTCGCAGCCAAGAAGTCAAAGGTCGCCACCCAGACCGGCAAACCCCAGGAGTACGCCGGCTACGCGGCTGCCGCCAAGGCCGGAAGCGCCTCCCCCGGCCTGCTGGTCAGCAAGAGCGGGCCGCTGACCGACGCGCAGGCCCGGCGCCATCTGCTCAACAGGGCGACCTTCGGCCCCCGGCCGGCCGACGTACAGAGTCTCGAGAAGCTCGGGATCGACAAGTGGCTGGCAGCTCAACTGTCGCCGACGGCAACGGACCCGGCCGGAGACCAGGCCTGGAAGGCGGTCAAACTGGCCGGCGCCGACCCGGCCACCGTCCGGCGGTCCATCCCGGAGTACTCCTGGGAAGCCATGTTCCACACCGGGTTCGCGACGCTGGGCCGGCAGGTCTTCGGCAGCCGGCAGCTCTTCGAGGTCGTCGTCGACGTCTTCGCCAACCATCTGCACGTCGCGACGCCGTCCGACCGCGGCTGGGACGTCGCGCCGCAGTACGCGGTGTCGGTGATCCGGCGACACGCATTCGGCCGGTACGGCGACATGCTGAAGGCCGCGATGCGGCACCCCGCGATGCTGCGCTTCCTCGACAACGACGCGTCGACCCGCGACAGCGTCAACGAGAACCTCGGCCGCGAGCTCCTGGAACTGCACACGGTCGGAGTCTCCTCCGGCTATACAGAGAAGGACGTGCGGGCCAGTGCCTATGTACTGAGCGGGCGCGGCGCCACCAAGGAAGGCGCCTTCGAGTACGACGCCGACAAGCACCGGACCGGCCGGGTGAAGGTGCTCACCTGGTCCGCGACCAACAGTTCGGCCACGGGCGGTCTCGCCACCGGCGATCGCTATCTCGACTACCTGGCCAGGCATCCCGCGACAGCGCGCGCCATCGCCCGCAAACTCGTCGTACGGTTCGTCGCCGACTCTCCCCCGGCCGAGCTGGTCGACCGGCTGGCTCAGATCTACCTGCGCAACAACACGGCGATCCTGCCGATGCTCACGGCGCTGTTCCGTAGCAGCGAGTTCTGGAACTCCCTCGGCCAGAAGACGAAGCGGCCACTGGAAGATGTCGTGAGCAGCGCCCGGGCGCTCGACCTGCCGTTCGGGCCGGCCACCGCCAAAGGCCTCGAGGCCGTCTACTGGGAGCTCAACAATCTCGGCCATGCACCGCTGGCCTGGCCCTCCCCCAACGGCTACCCCGACGTCGCACCGGCGTGGGCCTCCGCCGGTCAGATGCTGGAGCGCTGGTCGATGCACCGCGCCATGACCTATGGCTGGTGGGAAGGCATGAAGCACACGAAGTTGCCGGCGGCTCTGCGTCCTCGCAAGGGCGACACATACCGCGAGTGGTTCGACCGGCTGGGCGAGCGGCTGATCGGGCAACGCCCCGACGCCCGGCAGCGCACCGCCCTGTCCACGTTCGTCCAGGCCAAGCCCACCGCACGGGTCGACCACGGGCGGATGGAGTGGCAGGCGGGGCATGTCGTCGCCTTGGTTCTCGACTCCCCGCAGTTCCTGGCCCGGTGAAGGAGACCAGCTCATGAGAGACACACTCGCCTCCTTGCACCCCGACTGCCCCGACTGGCGCCGTCTCGGCCCGACCCCGGCCGACGCCGTACTGCGAGCCGGCGCCGCGGCGGTGACGGCCGATGCGGAAGACAGAGAGTCGCAGTGGAGTCACGGCTTCACCAGACGTCGCCTGCTGGCAGGTGGTCTGGGAGTGGGCGTTGCCGCCATGACCACCCAACTGGTGACCACCCGCGTCTCCTGGGCCGCACCTGGCGCTGACCCCGGTGGCACGTTGATCGTGGTGTTCCTGCGCGGCGGTATGGACGGCTTGTCAGTACTGGTGCCGGCCGACGATCCCAACCTGCTCAAGGCTCGGCCGTCGATCGCCGTACGGGCTGCTTCTCTGCTCGACCTGCAACGCGGGTTCGGGATGCACCCGGCGCTGGCTCCCCTTCAGCCACTGATGACGGGTGGCCGGCTGGCCGCCGTACCGGCTGTGTCGACGCCGGATCTGACTCGGAGCCACTTCCAGGCGCAGGACTGTCTGGAGCGTGGCGGAGCGGCAAAGTCGTCGGTTCAGTCCGGCTGGCTCGACAGAGTCCTGCAGGAGCTAGGACCCGGTACTACGTTCCGCGGGCTGGGGATCGGCGCCCGGATGAGCCGTTCGCTGCTGGGTGACTCCAACCCCGTCATGCTGACGTCACTGAAGGACTTCACCGTCAAGGGAATCGACGGGGTCGCGCCACAGACCCTCGCGGCTCTCAAAACGCTCTACACAGGCATTGACCATCCCCTGGGGGTGCAGGGGCTCGATGCCTTGCAGGCCTCGGCACAGGCGCAGAGTTATGCGAAGCAGCAAACGACACCGGCCAAGGAGCGTGGCTATCCGGACGGAGAGTTCGGTGCGGCCCTGTCGACGCTGGCGCAGCTGATCAAGGCCAAGGCCGGAGTGCGGGTCGCCACTGTCGATCTGGGCGGCTGGGACATGCACACCGGTCTCGGCACCGTGGACGGTGGCGACATGACCAACTCGCTGAAGACCGTGGCGACGGCACTCGCCGCGTTCGCTGCCGAGCTGGGACCTGAGCTCGACAACACCACTGTGGTGACGATGAGCGAGTTCGGCCGGCGGGTCGAGCAGAACGCGAACAGCGGCACGGACCACGGGCACGGCGGTGTCGCGCTGGTGCTGGGTGGCGGGGTCAGGGGTGGAGTGCACGGACGGTGGGAGGGACTGGCGTCCGGCGTACTGGATCAGGGGGACGTGCCCGGCACCAACGACTACCGCGACGTGCTGTCGGAGATCGTGATGCGGCGGCTGGGGCTCAGCGAAGGCCAGGCAGGCAAGGTCTTTCCGGGCTGGAAGCCGTCACCGCTCGGCATCATGGCGTGAGCGGAGTTCGGGCGCACCGGACAGTGCGCCCGAACTCCTTCGCCGGAACCCTCAGGCCAGGAAACGAACCTCGGTGATCAGGCCGTCCTGCACCTGGTAGAGCGCCACCGTCGGGGTGCCGTCGGTCACGGTCTGCTCGACCACCCAGTTCCCCACCAGCATCCGGTGCACCAGTTCGCGCTGGCAGTCGCCGGCCTCGAACTGCGGCCGGTAGTGCTCACGCAGGGAACGCCGTCCCCGCATCACCGGTCCGTCGGCGAACTGGAGCAGCGCCGTCGGCGAGTACATCGCGAGGAACGCCTCCAGATCGTGCGCCTCGAACGCCGCATGCACTCTGGCCACCACCCGGGAGGCCGCGGTCTCCGCCGGCAAGCTGGTGGTGGGCGAAGTCTGCTGACTGGCGGGCGCAGCAGCCTTCTCGGCTCCCCCGGCCCGCTCGGCCGCAGGGGCTGCCGGGGCAGCTGAGCCGGCGCTGACAGTTGCCGCCTCGGTCGGGACGGTGGCACGCGCGGCAGGCGGGGCTACCAGGCCGGTGGACGCCGTAGCCGCGCCGGTGGAGGCGCTGGATGTGCCTGCGGAGCCGCTGGGCGTGGTCGCCGTAGAGGCAGCGCTGTTGCTTGGGCGGGCCGGGGCTGCGGTGCCGGCTGCCCGGGCGCCGGCAGGAGCCTTGGTGGCCTGGTTGGCGGGAGCTGGGATGGTGGTGGCTGGAATGGGGAGCTGACTGGGTGCGGTGGGGTCTTCGCCCAAGTGGGCGATGGCCCAGTCGAGGGCCTTGGTCACCGCGGCGCGGGACTCTTCGCTGTGGTCGAGCATGTCGAAGCCGTGTTGCCCTTTCGGTACGTCGATGATGTCCAGCGCGGCGCCACCGGCGGAGACGAACTCCGCCACCGGTCGGGCGAGTTCTTCACGCTCGCGGCCGACCCTCGTCAGCAGCACCGGCAGGACTTTGTTTGATACTTTTCCGGCCCCACCGCCCCGATCGTATTTGCCGATCACTTCGGCGGCGGAAACCAGTTCGTCGACACCGGGCGGAGTGGCGAGCAGGGGATAGGTCAGGGCGACGGCGCGCAGCCAGTCGGGGCGGCTGTCCAGCCACTCCCCCGCCAGCAGTCCGGCGCCGGAGAAGAACCAGAGCACGACCCGCTCCGGATTCACCTGCGGGTCGGCGCGCAGGATGCCGACGGCAGCCTCCACGTCGTCCGCGGCGGTGGTCAGCTGGTCGAGTCCGCGGATCAGGCTGTGGTCGACCGTGACGGCCACCTGGCCGCGCTGAGCGATGGCTGCGGCGTACCCCTGGAAGACGGGCCAGTCGCGCGGCTGCACCTCGAGATCGGCGGGCATCGGCCCACCGTGGACCAGCAGGACCGCGCCGGTCCGGGCGGACCCGTCCGGCCGGTGGAAGTCGAGTGCTCCGACCCTCTCGACGCGGTGCTCCGCTCCCTGCGCGACGTCCAGCACGAACGGTTGCAGGTGCGGCGGAAGCTCGGTCATACGCGTCATCTTCGCGCATCCCGCCGACACTTCCACGCCGACCCCTCGCAACACTCCGCAGCCGTCCGAACACCCTCGGCGTGTCGTCCCACCAGCAACACCCGTAACCCCTGCCGCTACGGCGATCCGGCCGGTTCCACCCTCGTTGCCGTTAGCAACAAGGGCTTTCGGCGACTTCGGAAACGCCGCGAGGGCGGCACCCCTTGGTAGGAGTGCCGCCCTCGACGGGGTGCTGCAGGACTACTTCTGGTACGAGCCCAGATCGAAGTCGTCGAGCGGGACCGATTGCCCGGCGGACGGACCGAAGTCGTAGTCGTACGACTCGTAGCCGACCATCGAGTACATCGCGGCCTTCGCCTCCTCGGTGGGCTCCACCCGGATGTTGCGGTACCGGTCCATGCCGGTACCCGCCGGGATCAGCTTTCCGATGATGACGTTCTCCTTCAGACCGACCAGCGAGTCGGACTTGCCGTGGATCGCGGCCTCGGTCAGGACCCGGGTCGTCTCCTGGAAGGAGGCGGCCGACAGCCACGACTCGGTCGCGAGCGACGCCTTGGTGATCCCCATCAGCACCGGACGACCCGAGGCCGGCGTACCGCCCTCGGCCACGACGCGACGGTTCTCGGCCTCGAACAGCAACCGGTCCGCCAGCTCACCCGGCAGCAGGTTCGCCTCGCCGGACTCGATCACCGTGACCCGGCGCAGCATCTGCCGGACGATGATCTCGATGTGCTTGTCGTGGATGGCCACACCCTGCGACCGGTACACGGCCTGGACCTCGTCGACCAGGTGCTCCTGCGCCTTGCGGATACCCAGGATGCGCAGAACTTCCTGCGGGTCCGGAGTACCTTGCGTCAGCTGCTGGCCGACCTCGACCTGCTGACCGTCCTCGATCAGCAACCGGGCCCGCTTCGACACCGGGTAGGCGACCTCCTCGGAACCGTCGTCCGGGGTGAGCACCAGCTTCCGGGTCTTGTCGGTGTCCTCGATCGCGATCCGGCCGGCAGCTTCACCGATCGGCGCCTTGCCCTTGGGCTGGCGAGCCTCGAAGAGCTCGACCACACGCGGCAGACCGTGGGTGATGTCATCACCCGCGACACCACCGGTGTGGAAGGTACGCATCGTCAGCTGCGTACCGGGCTCACCGATGGACTGCGCCGCGATGATGCCGACGGCCTCACCGATGTCGACCGGCTTGCCGGTCGCCAGCGAACGGCCGTAGCACTTCGCGCAGGTCCCCGTCTTGGCGTCACAGGTCAGCACGGAGCGGACCTTGACCTGCTCGATCCCCGCGGCCACCAGAGCGGCGATGGACACATCGCCCAGGTCGCTGCCGGCGGCCAGTACCAGGGCGCCCTTGGCGTCGAACGTGTCGGTGGCCAGGGTGCGTGCGTACGCGCTGGTCTCCACGTTCTCGGCGTGCACGACCTTGCCGTCCGGACCGGGCTCGCCGATCAGCTTCGGCAGACCACGCTCGGTACCGCAGTCCTCCTCGCGGATGATGACGTCCTGCGACACGTCCACCAGACGACGGGTCAGGTACCCCGAGTCGGCGGTCCGCAGCGCGGTGTCGGCAAGACCCTTACGAGCACCGTGGGTGGCGATGAAGTACTCGACCACCGACAGGCCCTCGCGGAAGTTGGACTTGATCGGCCGGGCGATGATCTCGCCCTTCGGGTTGGCCACCAGACCACGCATACCGGCGATCTGCCGGATCTGCATCATGTTTCCGCGCGCACCCGAGTGCACCATCATCCAGATCGGGTTGGCCTTGGCGAAGTTCTCCTCCATCGCCTTGCCGACCTCGGCGTTGGCGCCGGTCCAGATCTCGATCAGTTCCTGCCGCCGCTCGGACGAGGTGATCAGACCCCGCTCGAACTGCTTCTGGACCTTCTCGGCCTGGGCCTCGTAGCGCGCCATGATCTCGGGCTTGCTCGGCGGCGTGCTGAAGTCGTCGATCGACACCGTGACACCGGAACGGGTGGCCCAGCGGAAACCGAGATCCTTCAGCGCGTCCAGGCAGTAGGCCACCTGGACCTTGGAGTAGCGCTCGGCCAGATCGTTGACGATCGAGCCCAGCTGCTTCTTGCCGACCTCGGCGTCCACGAAGGTGTAGTCGCTCGGCAGCGCCTCGTTGAACAGGGCGCGACCCAGCGTGGTCTCCAGCGAGAACCCACCGTTCGGGCGCTCCGCCGAGCCGGCCGGCGCACCGGCCTGGTCGAGCCGGAGCGTGATCTTGGCCTGCAGCGACAGCTCCTTGCGGTCGAAGGCCATCAGGGCCTCCGCCAGCGAGCTGAACGCCCGGCCTTCGCCGAGCTCGCCTTCCTTGAGCATCGTCAGGAAGTAGATGCCGATGATCATGTCCTGGGTCGGCATCGTGACCGGACGGCCGTCAGCAGGCTTCAGGATGTTGTTCGTCGACAGCATCAGGATCCGGGCCTCGGCCTGCGCCTCGGCCGACAGCGGCAGGTGCACCGCCATCTGGTCACCGTCGAAGTCCGCGTTGAACGCGGAGCAGACGAGCGGGTGGATCTGGATCGCCTTGCCCTCGATCAGCTGGGGCTCGAACGCCTGGATGCCCAGCCGGTGCAGCGTGGGCGCCCGGTTCAGCAGTACCGGGTGCTCGGTGATGACCTCTTCCAGCACGTCCCAGACCTGGGCGCGCTGACGCTCGACCATCCGCTTGGCGGACTTGATGTTCTGCGCGTGGTTGAGGTCGACCAGCCGCTTCATCACGAACGGCTTGAACAGCTCCAGCGCCATCGCCTTCGGCAGACCGCACTGGTGCAGCTTCAGCTGCGGACCGACCACGATGACGGAACGGCCCGAGTAGTCGACGCGCTTGCCGAGCAGGTTCTGACGGAACCGGCCCTGCTTGCCCTTGAGCATGTCGGACAGCGACTTCAGCGGCCGGTTGCCCGGGCCGGTGACCGGACGGCCACGACGGCCGTTGTCGAACAGTGCGTCGACGGCCTCCTGCAGCATCCGCTTCTCGTTGTTGACGATGATCTCCGGCGCGCCCAGGTCGAGCAGACGCTTGAGCCGGTTGTTGCGGTTGATCACCCGGCGGTACAGGTCGTTCAGGTCGGAGGTGGCGAACCGGCCACCGTCGAGCTGGACCATCGGCCGCAGGTCCGGCGGGATCACCGGAACGCAGTCGAGCACCATGCCCATCGGGCTGTTGTTGGTGGCCAGGAACGCGGTGACGACCTTGAGCCGCTTCAGTGCCCGCGTCTTGCGCTGGCCCTTGCCGGTCTTGATCGTCTCGCGCAGGCTGGCCGCCTCCGCCTTCAGGTCGAAGGTCTGCAGGCGCCGCTGGATCGCGGCGGCACCCATCGCGCCCTCGAAGTACTTGCCGAACCGCTCCTTCATGGCGCGGTACAGGATCTCGTCGCCTTCGAGGTCCTGGACCTTGAGGCTCTTGAACCGGCTCCAGACCTCGTCGAGGCGGTCGATCTCGCGCTGCGCACGGTCACGCAGCTGCTTGACCTCACGCTCCGCGCCTTCCTTCACCTTGCGGCGAACGTCGGCCTTCGCGCCCTCGGCCTCGAGCTGGGCGAGGTCCTCCTCGAGCTTCTTCATCCGGGTCTCGATGTCGTTGTCGCGCCGGCCCTCGAGCTGCTTGCGCTCGACATCGGTCCGGCCCTCCAGCGACGAGAGGTCGCGGTGCCGCGCGTCCTCGTCGACGTCGGTGATCATGTACGCCGCGAAGTAGATGACCTTCTCGAGGTCCTTCGGGGCGAGGTCGAGCAGGTAGCCGAGTCGCGACGGGACACCCTTGAAGTACCAGATGTGGGTGACCGGCGCGGCCAGCTCGATGTGGCCCATCCGCTCGCGGCGCACCTTGGAGCGGGTGACCTCGACGCCACACCGCTCACAGATGATGCCCTTGAAGCGAACCCGCTTGTACTTACCGCAGTAGCACTCCCAGTCCCGGGTGGGACCGAAGATCTTCTCGCAGAACAGACCGTCACGCTCGGGCTTGAGCGTCCGGTAGTTGATCGTCTCGGGCTTCTTGACCTCGCCGTGCGACCACTGGCGGATCTCATCCGCGGTCGCCAGGCCGATCCGAAGCTCGTCGAAGAAGTTCACGTCGAGCACGATGTGTTATCTCCCGATTGTCAAAAGTTGGGTCTGAGTGAGTTGGTTGTTGATCAAAAGCGGCAACCCGCTCAGACCTCTTCGACGCTGTTCGGCTCGCGCCGGGACAGGTCGATTCCCAGTTCCTCCGCTGCGCGGAAGACGTCTTCTTCGCTGTCGCGCATCTCGACCCGACTACCGTCGGACGAGAGCACCTCGACGTTCAGACAAAGGGACTGCATTTCCTTGACGAGAACCTTGAACGACTCCGGGATACCCGGCTCCGGGATGTTCTCGCCCTTGACGATCGCTTCGTACACCTTGACGCGACCGACGACGTCGTCGGACTTGATGGTGAGTAGCTCCTGCAGCGCGAAGGCGGCACCGTAGGCCTCGAGGGCCCACACCTCCATCTCGCCGAACCGCTGACCACCGAACTGCGCCTTACCACCCAGCGGCTGCTGCGTGATCATCGAGTACGGACCGGTCGAGCGGGCGTGGATCTTGTCGTCCACCAGGTGGTGCAGCTTCAGCATGTACATGTAACCGACGCCGACCGGCTGCGGGAAAGGCTCACCCGAGCGGCCGTCGAACAGGTTCGCCTTGCCGGTGCTGTTGACCATCCGGTCGCCGTCGCGGTTCGGCAGGGTCGAGCCGAGCAGGCCGGTGACCTCTTCCTCCCGCGCGCCGTCGAAGACCGGGGTGGCGACGTTCGTGAACGGCTCGGCTTCGCCGGCGCCGATCTTGATCAGTCGCTGGGCCCACTCTTCGGTGCTGTCCGGGTCGACCTTCCAGCCGCGGCTGGCAACCCAGCCGAGGTGGGTCTCGAGCACCTGACCGACGTTCATCCGGCCGGGCACGCCCAGCGGGTTCAAGATGATGTCGACCTGGGTGCCGTCCTCCATGAACGGCATGTCCTCGACCGGCAGGATCTTCGAGATGACGCCCTTGTTGCCGTGACGTCCGGCGAGCTTGTCACCGACGGAGATCTTGCGCTTCTGCGCGACGTACACGCGAACCAGCTGGTTCACGCCCGGCGGCAGCTCGTCGCCGTTGTCGCGGTCGAAGACGCGGACCCCGATGACGGTTCCGTTCTCACCGTGCGGCACCTTCAGCGAGGTGTCGCGCACCTCGCGCGCCTTCTCACCGAAGATCGCGCGGAGCAGCCGCTCTTCGGGGGTCAGCTCGGTCTCACCCTTGGGCGTGACCTTGCCGACCAGGATGTCACCGGTGGTGACCTCGGCGCCGATCCGGATGATGCCCCGCTCGTCCAGGTCCGCCAGCATCTCGTCGGAGACGTTGGGGATGTCGCGGGTGATCTCCTCCGGGCCCAGCTTGGTGTCGCGAGCGTCGACCTCGTGCTCCTCGATGTGGATCGAGGTCAGCAGGTCCTGCTGCACGACGCGCTGGCTGAGGATGATCGCGTCCTCGTAGTTGTGACCCTCCCACGGCATGAACGCCACGAGCAGGTTACGGCCGAGGGCCATCTCGCCCTCGTCGGTGCACGGACCGTCGGCCAGCGGCGAGCCGACCTCGACCCGCTGCCCGGCGTCGACCAGCGGACGCTGGTTGATGCAGGTGCCCTGGTTCGAGCGACGGAACTTCTGCAGCCGGTAGGTCTGGTAGGTGCCGTCGTCGGCGGCGACCTCGATCAGGTCGGCCGAGACCTCCTTGATCACACCTGCCTTCTCCGACACCAGCACGTCACCGGCGTCGACCGCTCCGCGGAACTCCATCCCGGTACCGACCAGGGGGGCGTCCGCGGTGATCAGCGGAACGGCCTGGCGCTGCATGTTGGAGCCCATCAGGGCGCGGTTGGCGTCGTCGTGCTCGAGGAACGGGATCATCGCCGTCGCGACCGACACCATCTGGCGCGGCGAGACGTCCATGTAGTCCACGTCGTCGACCAGCACGAGCTCGACCTCACCGTGGCGCCGGCGAACCAGCACCCGGTCCTCGGCGAACACGTCGTCGTCGGTCAGTGCCGCGTTGGCCTGAGCGATGACGAACCGGTCCTCCTCGTCCGCGGTCAGGTAGTCGACCTGGTCGGTGACCCGGCCGTCGACGACCTTGCGGTACGGCGTCTCGACGAAGCCGAACGGGTTCACCCGGCCGTACGTCGCGAGCGAGCCGATCAGACCGATGTTCGGGCCTTCCGGGGTCTCGATCGGGCACATCCGGCCGTAGTGCGACGGGTGCACGTCACGAACCTCGAAGCCGGCCCGCTCACGCGACAGACCACCCGGGCCAAGAGCCGACAGGCGGCGCTTGTGGGTCAGACCCGCGATCGGGTTGGTCTGGTCCATGAACTGCGACAGCTGGGAGGTTCCGAAGAACTCCTTCAGCGCCGCGACCACCGGGCGGATGTTGATCAGGGTCTGCGGCGTGATCGCCTCGACGTCCTGGGTCGTCATCCGCTCGCGAACCACGCGCTCCATCCGGGCCAGGCCGGTGCGGAGCTGGTTCTGGATCAGCTCGCCGACCGTGCGCAGCCGACGGTTGCCGAAGTGGTCGATGTCGTCCTCTTCGACGACGATCTCGCCCTGCGGCGCGGTCAGCTCGGTCTTGCCCTCGTGCAGCGCGACGATGTACTTGATCGTCGCCACGATGTCGTTGATCGTCAGAACCGCGGTGTCGTGGGTCTCGTCACGGCCGAGCTTCTTGTTGATCTTGTACCGGCCGACCTTGGCCAGGTCGTAGCGCTTGCCGTTGAAGTAGTAGTTGTCCAGCAGCGCCTGGGCAGCCTCACGCGTCGGCGGTTCGCCGGGGCGCAGCTTGCGGTAGATGTCCAGCAGCGCGTCGTCCTGCCCGGAGGTGTGGTCCTTCTCCAGGGTGAGACGGATCGACTCGTACTCGCCGAACTCCTCGAGGATCTGCGCGTCGGTCCAGCCGAGCGCCTTGAGCAGCACGGTGACGTTCTGCTTGCGCTTGCGGTCCAGCCGCACGCCCACCAGATCGCGCTTGTCGATCTCGAACTCCAGCCACGCGCCGCGTGACGGGATGATCTTCGCGGTGAAGATGTCCTTGTCCGACGTCTTGTCCGGCGTGCGCTCGAAGTACACGCCGGGCGAGCGAACCAGCTGGGACACGACGACACGCTCGGTGCCGTTGATCACGAACGTGCCCTTGCGCGTCATCAACGGGAAGTCACCCATGAAGACGGTCTGGCTCTTGATCTCGCCGGTCTCGTTGTTCATGAACTCGGCGGTGACGAACAGCGGCGCCGAGTAGGTGACGTCACGCTCCTTGCACTCGTCGACCGTGTTCTTCGGGGGCTCGAACCGGTGGTCACGGAACGACAGCGACATGGTTCCGCTGAAGTCCTCGATCGGGGAGATCTCCTCGAAGATCTCCTCGAGGCCGGACGGGGAGGACAGATCTGTCCGTCCCTCCGCCTCGGCGGCGGCCACCCTGGCCTGCCAGGTTTCGTTTCCGACCAGCCAGTCGAAACTGTCCACCTGCAACGCAAGAAGATCCGGAACCTCGAGAGGCTCGGAGATCTTCGCGAAGGAGATGCGGCGTGGTGCGCCGGAAACGTCGGTGATGCTGTCGGACTGGGGGTTGCGCGAGGCGACCAAGGGGCGTCCTTCCACGGGCTCGCAAAGTTACTTCGATGCTGGCACTTCGGTGCTGGGAGCGCATGCCAAACGACCCTCGTCAAGTTCTGAGGATGAACAAGGGTGCGGTTAAAGGCAGCGCAAAGCAATAGGCTACCCGATCAGGGCAAGCCTGTCCAATGGGGTCCGACACTATGCCTTCGGACCACCCTCTCCGTCAAGAATCGACCCGGGTTCTCCAACGGGTCACCAACCCGCGAGCCACCCGGCACGACCTCTCCGGAGTCACAAAGAGACTACAGTCCGGCGATCTCCTGGACCAGCCATTGGGTGCCGTTTCGGACCATCGTGAATCTCGTCCGGTTCAGGTCCACCCGGGGCCTACCCTGCGTGATCGTGCTGGTGGTGGTCTGGTTCACGAAGATCACCAGCGTGACCCGATCGGCGTCGCCGTCGCGGACCCCGACGTCGCGCACCTCGGCCCGGACCGTCGCCTTGGTCTTGGTGGCGATCTCGCCGGCCACCTTGGCGGTAGCGTCGAACTGCCCGGCGAACTCCGGCGTCATCGTCGCCCGCGCGGCCGCGAAACTCTTGTCCAGCGAGCGATAGTCGTAGCTGAGCGCCGTCTCGGCCGCCTTCCGTCCCGCCGCGGCAGCCTGGCCGCGGGCGTCCTCGGCCTCCTTGCCCTTCCAGGCCTTCACCCCGAGGATGCCGGCCAGGGCCAGGATCACCACCAGCAGCACTCCGAGCGCGGCGGACAGCACCACTGCCACCCGTGAGCGCGGCCGCACGGCCGTCTCGACGGCCACCGCACCGTCATTCTCGTCACCCTCAGTGACGGTCGGCGGGTCATTCAAGTACTCCGGACTGTCATCCAAACGCTCGGATGTGGCCTGAGTCACTGCCTCGGACCCAGCGATCCGGGGGTTGACTTCGGCGGCGTTCTCGGCCCGGCGGCGTTGTCCGGCGATCTTGCGGGGCATCAGCCGACCGCCTGCAGGTCGGCGGTGAGCCAGCGGCCCTGTTCCCGGACCAGGTCCAGCTTGATCCGGTACCGGCGGGCCACCCCGTCCTTGGAGGCGGTGTTGGTGACCACCGCGTTCACGATCACCAGCACCTGTGCCGAGTCCTTGTCGTTGGACACCACCGCGGCCTCCTTCACGTCACCGGTGGAGGTCGCCTTGTTCGCGACCACCTCCGTCCTGACCGTGTCGGAGCCGGACTTGAACTCCTCCCTGAACTGCCCGGTCGAGTCGTCCAGCACCCGCTTCACGTCGGCGTCCCAGCTCGTGTACCGGTACGTCGTGAAGTCGAGCGCGAGCTGCCGCGCCGCCTTCATCGCGCCCTCCCGCTCACTCGCCCGGGCGTCCTGTGCGCGCAGCGCGATCACCGAGAGGGTCGCGCCGGCCAGCGCGACCACCAGCAGCACACTGAGCGCCCAGGCGAGGATCGTCGAGCCTCTCCGCGAGGCGGTCACCGGGCTCACTTGCCGCTCACCGGACCGAGGATCAGGGCCTTCCAGGAGTCCTTGCCGAGCAACTCCTCCTGGCCACCGGTCGAGCCGAGCACGATCTCGGGCATACCGTCCTTCCCGCCGGCGGCACCCGTCGCGGCGTCGTACCCGATGCCGTAGCCGATCCGGTTCGCGTTCGAGCGCGACGACGGGACCGGTTTGTTCTGGGAGCCGCGGACGTCGATCCCCGACCCGGGCGACGCCGTACAGCCGGCTTTGGTGTTCGCGGGCTTGTTCGTGGTGTCCTGCGGGACGCGCTTGTCGGTGCCGTTGTAGCCGGCCCTGCAGGCGGGCGGGCTGAAGCCGAGCACCAGACCGAAGTGGGCGTCGTAGTGCCCGGTGCCCGGATCCTTCGCCGGTACGACGTACCCGCCCATCGACACCGCCGGATAGACCACCAGCAGTTGCTCGACGGCGTCCAGCCGGACCGCGGTCAGCTCGTTCACCGTCAGCAGGTTACCCAGCAGCACCGCGATGTCGGCGCGGTTCTCGGTGATCAGCGCGGTCAGCTGGGTCGAGGCGCCGGAGCCGTTGTCGATCACGGCGCGCAGGTTGCCGTCCGAGCTGACCAGGGTGTCGGACAGCAGCGCCAGGTTCTTCGCCCAGGTCTTGATCGCGTCGCCGCTGGCGACCTGGGTGGCGAGCGCGGTGTTGCCGTCGTTGATCAGCTTGATGGTCTGCAGGATGTTCGCGTCGGCGTCGGTGATCAGCGCGCCGGAGCTGTCGATGATCTTCTGCAGGTCGGTCCCCCGGCCGCGCAACGCGTCCCCGAGCTCCTTGACGGTGGTCTTCAGGCTGTTCTTGTCGACCGAGTTCACCAGCTGGTCCAGGTTCAGGAGCAGCTCGGTGGTGTCGATCGGCAGCGCGGTGTCCTGCCGGGAGATCTTGGAGCGGTCCTGCAGGAACGGGCCGCCGTCGCGCCGCGGCTGCAGGTCGACGTACTGCTCGCCGATCGCGGACCGGTTGGCGACCACGGCCAGCAGGTCGTTGGGGATCTTGGTCTTCTTCTCGATGTCCAGCTCGACCTCGACTCCGTCGGAGAGCAGCTTGAGCTCACCGACCCGGCCGACCGGCTGGCCCCGATAGGTCACCTCGGCGCCGGAGAAGATGCCGCCGGACTCGGCGAAGCTGGCGCTGACGGTGTAGTCGTCGTCGAACAGCAGCTTGTCGACCTGCGCGTACTTGCCGCCGACATAGGAGACACCGACCAGCGTGATCAGCAGGAAGACCATCAGCTGGATCCGGACCATTCTGGTGATCACTTGGCCACCCCCGGCATCAGGACCTTGGCCAGCTCGGGGTCGAACCCGGACCGGTTCAGCTTCGGCGTACAGACCGGCAGCACCAGGATCGTGACGCAGGTGGTCGCGGTCCCGGTCGGGACCGGCAGCGACGGGAGTCCGCCGGTCGGCTTGCCGGTCGGGAACTTCGGCGAGTTGTGCAGCGGAACGCTGACCGGGATGGTCGGAATGGTCAGGCCGACGGTCGGCAGGTTCAGGCCGAGCAGTCCCTTCAGCGCCTTCTGGGTGTTCACGTCGAGGGTGATGTTCAGGTTGGTGAAGTCACCCTTGACCGCCTTGGTGGCCGCGTCCGGGAACGGGTAGGTCAGCAGCAGTTCGAGCGATCTCGGCAGGTTCTCGCCGGCCTCGACCAGTTTGGTCAGCAGGGGGTAGAGCGACTGCAGGTTGGCGACCAGGTCCTTCTGCGACGCGGTGATCACCCTGGTCGCCGTACTGCCCAGCGACGCCAGCGCCTGCAGCGTCTTGACCAGCGCCGCCCGTTGCTTGTCCAGCGTGGCGATCGACTTGGGCAGCGAGTCGATCGCGGCCGCCAGGGTCGCCTTCTGCGCGTTCAGCTGCCGGGCCAGCCGGTCGACGGCGGCGATCGCGCCGACGATCTTCTGCTTGTTGGCGTCCAGCGTGCCGACGAAGGTGTTCAGCTGGGTGAGCACGCTGCGGATGGCCGGCTCGTTCCCGGTCAGCGCCTTGTTGAGCTCCTGGGTGATGATCTGCAGCTGGGCCACGCCGCCGCCGTTGAGCAGCAGCGAGAGCGCCGACAGGACCTCTTCGACCTCGACGTTGCTGGTGGTCCGCGAGAGCGGGATCAGCTCGCCGTTCTCCAGCTTGCCGCGCGGCTGCTCCGATCCCGACGGCGGGGCCAGCGAGACGAACTTCTCGCCCAGCAGGCTGGTCTGCCGGATCGTCGCGCGGGAGTTGTCCGGCAGCTGCAGGCTCTTCGGCAGCTTGACCCGGACCTTGGCGGTGTAGCCGTCCAGCCAGACCTTCTCGACCATGCCGACGGTGACGTCGTCGACCTTCACCGTCGACTTCGGCACCAGGTCCAGTACGTCGGTGAACTCCACCGTCACCGTGTACGCCGGTCCCTTGATCTTGGCGCCACCAGGCAACGGCAGGGAGTAGACGCTGAAGTCGCAGCCGCTCAGCAGGGTCGCCATCGCGACCACACCGGCCACCAGCGCAGTACTGCGCGGCCGCCTCATCGGTCGCCTCCGGGGACCAGGCCGCCGAGTGTCTCGTCGACCGGGTCGGGGCTCGGCAACTTGGGCTTCGGGGCGGGTGCCCACGGCGTACCGGCCGGTCCGCCGGAGCCGGTGATCGCGCTCAGCAGCGGCAGTTTCGGCAGCGCGTTGAGGACCGGCTTGAGCGCCGAGCAGGTGGACAACGGCTGGTTGGCCTGGATCAGCAACGAGCAGATGAAGGTCGCCGGGTCGTCCAGCTGGGCCAGGTTGATCCGCTGGTCCAGGGTGCCGAACTGCGGGTTGTAGACGCGGGCGAGGTTGCCCAGACCGAGCGGCGCGGTGTCGATGATCTCGGCCAGCGCCGCCTTCTCCTTGACCAGGATCTGGGTCAGGTCGGTGGCACCGGAGATGGTGGTCCGGAGCAGCGCGCGGTTGTCCTTGACGAAGGTGGCGACCTCACCGAGCGCGGTGGCCAGCGTGGACAACGCGGCCGCGAGGTCCTTGCGTTCCCCGGCCAGCGTGGTCGAGGTGGCGGCGAAGTTGGTGTTGAACTGCTTCACCAGGGTGTCGTTCGCGGCCAGCGCCGAGACGAAGGTCTGCAACTGCCGGATCGTGCTGAACAGGCTCTTGGAGTTGCCCGACAGGGTCTGGGTCAGGGTGGAGACGTCGGTGATGGTCTGGTTCAGCTTCGCGCCCTGCCCGTTCAGGTTGGCCGCGGACACGTCGAGCAGCCGCGACAGCGCGCCCTGGTCGTTGGCGCCCTTCGGGCCGAGCGCGACGGACAGGTCGTTCAGGCTCTGGTAGATCTGGTCGAGTTCGAGCGGTACGGCGGTCCGGTCCAGCGGAATCTGCGCGCCGTCCGCCATCACCGCGCCCTTGGAGTACGCCGGGGTGAGCTGCAGATACCGGTCCGCCACCACCGACGGGGACGCGATGACGGCCTTCGCCGTGGCCGGCACCTTGTGCTTGGCCTCCCACCAGAACTTCACCCGGACCGCGCGGCCGGCCGGCGTGACGCTCTCGATCTCCCCGACCTTGATGCCGAGGATCCGGACGTCGGAGCCGGGGTAGACGCTGACCGCGCGTGGGAAGTACGCCGTCGCCGACACGCGCTCGGGGTTCGGCCACAACGAGATCACGCTGACGGCGAGCACCACGATGACGACGCCGAAGGCGATCATCCGGGACAGTGCGGCGACCTTCATCGACCCGTCCCTCCGGTCAGCCCGCTCAGGATCGGGGGCAGCCCCGGGATCGGGATCGTCGGCAACGGGATCTCCGGCACCGGCACCAGGTTCTGCACGTAGGTGTCGAACCAGGGCCCGGTACCGAGGGTGTTGGTGAAGACCCGCGCGTACGGCGCGAGCCCGCGGATGCTGGCGTCCAGGGCGTTCTGGTTCTTCAGCAACGTGGCCAGTACGGCGTTCACCTTGGCCAGCGTCGGCGCCAGGTCCTTGCGGTTCTCCCGGACCAGCGCGGTGATCTGCGCGGACAGCTTCTGGGTCGAGACGAGCAGCTGGTGGATCAGCACCCGGCGGGCCTGCACCGCCTGGAAGACGGTGTTCCCGTCCTTCATCAGTTTGATCAGCTGCTGGTTGCGGTCGGCGAGCACCTTGGTGACCACTTCGGAGTTCTTCAGCAGCTTCTTCAGCTCCTCGTCGCGCTTGGCGACGTTGCGCGACAACCGGGACAGCCCGGTCAGCGACGCCCGCACCTCTTCGGGGGTGTTCTTGAAGGTGCTCGACAAGGTGTCCAGCGCCTTCGCCAGCTGCGCGGTGTCGATCCGCTCGGTGGTGTTGGCCAGGTCGGTGAACGCGTCCACCACGTCGTACGCCGAGACCGTCCGGGCCAGCGGGATCTCGGCGCCCTCCTTCAGCTCGCCCTCCCCCGCCGGGTCCAGCTTCAGGTACTTCTGCCCGAGCAGCGTCTTGATCTTCATCTCCGCGCCGGTCCGGTCGCCGAGCTTCACCCCGCGGTCGACGACGAAGTCGACCCGGACGTGGGTGCCGGCCAGCTCGACCTTGCGCACCTGGCCGACCCGGACCCCGGCCACCCGGATCTCGTCCTTCGGCTTCAGCCCACCGGCCTCGCTGAACTGCGCGGAGTACTTCGTCCCGCCGCCGATCAGCGGCAGGTCCTGCACCTTGAACGCGGCCAGCATGACCAGCCCGAGCACGGTCAGCCCGACCACGCCGATGGTGACCTGGTTCTGTTCGCGGAAAGGTTTCACTTCGCGCACCTCGCCGAGTTGACGTCGTGGCTGATCGGGATCCGGGTGCCGAGCGGGAGGGTGACGTTGCCGTCGAAGCCGCACAGGTAGAAGTTGAACCAGGATCCGTACGACGCGGTCCGGGTCAGCGTCTCGAGTTTGTTCGGCATGTTCTGCAGGGTCTTGACCCAGATCCCCTGGGTGTCGTCCAGGGTGGCGGACAGCTGCCGGAGCCGGTCGAGGTCCGCCTTGAGCGGCACCCGGGTCTGCTGCAGCAGGCCGGCCGTCTTGGTGTTCAGCGAGTTGATCGACCCGAGCGACCCGAGGATCGGGTTGATGTCCTGGCTGAGCCCGGTGATGAACTGCTGCAGGTTGATCAGCAGCTGGGAGAAGTTCTGCTGCCGTTGCGAGACGATCTGCAGGGTCGAGGTCAGGTTGGTGATCAGGTTGCCGATCACCTGGTCGGAGTCGGCCAGCGTGGTGGTCAGCGAGGCGGTCCGGGCCAGCAGGCTCTCGATCGTGCCGCCCTCACCCTGCAGCACCTTGATCACCTCGAACGCGAACTGGTTCACGTCCTTCGGGGTGAGCGCGGTGAACAGCGGCTTGAACCCGTTGAAGAGCACCGACAGGTCCAGCGCGGGCGCGGTCCGGTCCTGGTCGATGATGCCGTTCTCCTTCATCCGGCTGCCTCCGCCGACGCCCTCGGTCAGCGCGACGTAGCGGTTGCCGACCAGGTTGCGGTAGCGCATCGTGGCCCGGGTGGAGGTGTCGACGACCTGGCGGGAGTCGACGCTGAAGCTGATCATCGCGAGCTTGTCCTGATAGACCTCGATCTTGTCGACCTGGCCGACCCGCACCCCGGCGATCCGGATGTCGTCCCCTTTGTTCAGCCCGACCACGTCGGTGAACACCGCCCGGTACTTCGTGGTCGCGGTGAAGCTGATGTTGCCGATGGTGACCG
Organism: Kribbella sp. CA-293567; assembly: GCF_027627575.1. Classification (NCBI taxonomy): domain Bacteria; kingdom Bacillati; phylum Actinomycetota; class Actinomycetes; order Propionibacteriales; family Kribbellaceae; genus Kribbella; species Kribbella sp. CA-293567. The sequence goes on along the minus strand of NZ_CP114065.1, from coordinate 1,249,838 downwards.
CGAGCAGCGCGGTCGCGACCGTGGTGACGACGACGAAGATCGCCAGCCGCACGGTGTCGATCGAGGTCTTCTTGTCCAGCAGCTTCATGCGGGGAGTCACCGTAGGTTCACCTGTCCGCCGCGGACCAGGGGTCCGAGGACGAGGGTGGTCAGATCCGGTACGTCGCCCGCCGGGACGCCCATCGCGGGTCCGGCGAAGGAGTCGATCACCTTCTGCTCGGCCGGCGTACCGGGGCCGCCGGTGTCCATCGCGAAGCCGGGCATCGCCCGGTTCAGCTGCAGGTTGAGCGGGAAGCGGGTCTGCTTGTTGTGGTCGCCGATCACGCCGTCCTCACCGGTGATGTACGGCGCCGGGTTGGCCTGCGTGTACGGACCGGGCTTCTCGCCCGGGTGGCTGTAGTTCTTGCCGACACAGGTCGGGCCACGGCGGTCCAGGTACTTCGGTGTCTCGTTCGGCCGGTACGGCGTGGGCTGGTTGGTGATCAGCTCGAGATTGATGTTCAGCGCGCCGTCGCGGAAGGTGTCGTTCAGGATCGGCGTGGTGTCGGTCATCACCTTGAGGAAGCAGGGGAACTGCGGCGAGTAGCGCTCCAGCAGGTCGAGCACCGGCCGGCTCACCTCGCCGAGCCGGATCACCCGGTCCTCGTTCTGCTTCAGGAAGGTGTTTCCGGTCGACGACAGGGTCTGGACGTCGGTGAAGAACGTCTGCAACTGCTTCTCCTTCTCCACCACCGTGTTGCCGGTGACCGTCAGGTTGCGCAGCGCCCGGACCAGCTCGGGCGTGACGTCTCCGTAGATGTCGGAGACCTGGGTCAGCTTGGTCAGCGCCGCGATCAGGTTCGGCACGTTCGGGTTCAGCTTCTTCAGGTAGCCGTCGAGCTGGGTGAGGGTCTGGCCGATCTCGCCGCCGCGTCCCTCCAGCGCCGTGGCCAGCGTGTTCAGCGTCGCGTTCAGGTCGGCCGGATCGACCGCCTGCAGCAGCGGCAGGGCATCGTTGAGGACCTTCTCGATCTCGATCCCGACCGCTGTCTTGTCCCGGGCGATCACGTCACCGGCCCGGATCGCACGGCCCGCCTGGCCGGCCGGCGGCACCAGCGCGACGTACTTCTCGCCGAACAGCGTCTTGGGCAGGATCCGTGCGCTGACCTGGCTGGAGATCTCCTTCACCTGCTCCGGTTTCAGCGACAGGTGCACGGTGGCGAACTCGCCGTCGGTGGAGACGTCGCTGACCTCACCGACGATGATGCCGCGCAGCTTCACGTCCGCGTGCCGGTTGAGCTGCAGGCCGATGTGGCTGGTCTGCAGTTTCACCTCGACGGTGGCGGTGAAGACCTTGGCGTAGAAGGCGTAGGTGAGCCAGAGCAGGAAACACAGCATCCCGATGAACGCCGTACCGAGCACGCGTTTCGTCATGGTCACCCCGCCAGCCTGACTGTGGTCGTGGTGCCCCAGATCGCCATCGACAACAGCAGGTCGACGACGTTGATCACGACGATCGAGGTCCGTACCGCGCGCCCGACGGCGACGCCGACGCCCGCGGGCCCGCCGGTCGCGTGGTAGCCGTGGTAGCAGTGCACCAGGATCACCAGGACCGAGAAGACGAGCACCTTGCCGAACGACCAGAGCACATCACCTGGTGGCAGGAACAGATGAAAGTAGTGGTCGTAGGTGCCCGTGCTCTGCCCGTAGAACTTGGTCACGGTCAGCCGGGTGGCGAAGTACGACGACAGCAGGCCGACGACGTACAGGGGAACAACCGCGATCAGGCCCGCGATGATCCGGGTGGTGACCAGGTAGGGCAGCGACGGGATCGCCATCACCTCGAGGGCGTCGATCTCCTCGCTGATCCGCATCGCGCCGAGCTGCGCGGTGAAACCGCAGCCGACGGTCGCGGCCAGCGCGATCCCGGCGATCAGCGGGCCGATCTCGCGGGTGTTGATGTAGGCGCTGACGAAGCCGGCGAAGGCCGACGTACCGATCTGGTTCAGGGCCGAGTAGCCCTGCAGGCCGACCTCGGTGCCGGTGAAGAAGGCCAGGAAGGTGATCACCCCGACCGTGCCGCCGATCACGGCCAGCGCGCCGGTGCCCAGGGTCACCTCGGCCAGCAGCCGGAGGATCTCGCGGCGGTACCGCGTGACGGCCTTGCCGGACCAGGCGAGGGCCTTGAGATAGAAGGCGAGCTGCTCACCGAGCCGGTCGAGCGAGTTCAGCGGCTTCTTCACCAGGACGTCGACGAGGGCGGACACGTCACGCCCCCTTCGGCGGGACGAGCTGGAAGTAGATCGCCGTCATCGCGAAGTTCGCGACGAACAGCAGCATGAAGGTGATCACGACCGACTGGTTCACCGCGTCGCCGACGCCCTTCGGGCCGCCGCCCGCGTTCATCCCCTTGTACGACGCGACCACGGCGGCGATGAAGCCGAACACCAGCGCCTTCGCCTGGCCCTGCCACAGGTCGGGCAGGTGGGCGAGCGCGGTGAAGGAGGCTATGTAACTGCCAGGCGTTCCGTCCTGCAGGACGACGTTGAAGACGTAGCCGCCCATCACGCCGACCACGCTGACGAAACCGTTGAGGAAGAACGCGACCATCATGGTCGCCAGCACCCGCGGCACCACCAGGCGGTGGATCGGGTCGATCCCGAGCACCATCATCGCGTCGAGCTCCTCGCGGATCTTCCGCGCGCCGAGATCGGCGCAGATCGCCGAGCCGCCGGCACCCGCGATCAGCAGCGCGGTCGCGATCGGCGACGCCTCCCGGACCACGGCCAGTACGGCGGCCGACCCGGTGAACGCCTGCGCGCCGAACTGCTTGATCAATCCGCCCACCTGCAGCGCGATCACCGCGCCGAACGGGATCGCGACCAGCGCGGTCGGAATGATCGTCACGCTGGCCACGAACCACGCCTGCTGCAGGAACTCACGTAACTGGAACGGCCGGCGGACCGAAGCCCGGGCCGTGTCGAGCGCGAAAGCGAAGAGGGATCCTGCTGCCTTCAGCGGGGCGGTCGCGCTGTATTGGCTGGTGGCGGGGCTCACGAAGCCCCCACGGTGGCGGACGCGAACGAGCCCGGTGGCGGCGTGACGCCGTTCTCCTCACACCACTGGCCCGGCGGGCGCTGCGTCGGACGCAGTACGCCGCTGCTGGGGAGCTGCTGGATCGGAATCGGCGGCAGCGGCGGCAGCTCCTGGTCGGCCTCGGCGGCCAGCTCCTCGGCGTCCTTCTCCTCCGACATACCGATCGGGCCGATCCGCTGGGCGTTCAGGAACTGGCGGACCACCGGCTCCTCGCTGGACAGCAGCATCTCGCGCGGGCCGAACATCGCCAGGTGCCGGTGGTACAGCAGGCCGATGTTGTCCGGCACGGTCCGGGCGGTGTTGATGTCGTGGGTGACGATCAGGCAGGTGGCCTGGGTCATCTCGTTCAGGTCGATGATCAGCTGGTTCAGGAACGCGGTCCGGACCGGGTCGAGACCGGAGTCGGGCTCGTCGAAGAGCAGGATCTCGGGCTCCAGCACCAGCGCGCGGGCCAGGCCGGCCCGCTTGCGCATCCCGCCGGAGATCTCGCCGGGCAGCTTCTTCTCCGCGCCGACCAGGCCGACCATCTCCATCTTCTCCATCACGATGGAGCGGACCTCGGACTCGGACTTCCTGGTGTGCTCACGCAGCGGGAAGGCGACGTTGTCGTACAGGTTCATCGAGCCGAACATCGCGCCGTCCTGGAACAGCACCCCGAACAGCTTGCGGATCTCGTAGAGCGACCGCTCCGAGCAGGTGGCGATGTCGACGCCCTCGATGTGCACGTGCCCCTGGTCGGGCTTGAGCAGGCCGATCAGCGTCTTCAGGAAAACGGACTTCCCGGTACCGGAAGGACCCAGCATCACGCAGATCTCGCCGGCGGGCAGCGTCAGGGACACGTCACCCCAGATCAGCTGGCTGCCGAAGGACTTGGACAGTCCCTCGACGCGGACCTCGACGCCCACTGGCCCTCCTGGTCGGTATGCCTCACGGGTTCGACAGTGCTCCCCGACCGACGTACGTTCGCCAGTTCAACGAGGGCGCGGTTGCTTAGGTTACGCACGAGTACAGTTTTACGTAACCCCTGTCTGTCAAGTGATGACAACCGAAGAGTCACGCTCCGGTCACGGACCGGAACCGTACGGATCCTAATCCGGCCCCGGACGTGCCGAAGGGCGGCCCGGTAGGACCGCCCTTCGACTGGTATCACTTCGTTGTGCGGCTGAGCCGCACGGGTCACTTCAGGGTGACGGTGGCGCCGGCGCCCTCGAGGGCTTCCTTCGCCTTCTCGCCGGTGGCCTTGTCGACCTTCTCGAGGATCGCCTTCGGCGCGCTCTCGACGAGGTCCTTGGCCTCCTTCAGGCCGAGGCTCGTGAGGGCGCGCACCTCCTTGATGACCTGGATCTTCTTGTCGCCGGCCGACTCCAGGACGACGTCGAACTCGTCCTGCTCCGCGACCTCTTCGGCCGGGGCGCCCGGGCCCGCGGCGGCGGCGACGGCGACGGGAGCGGCGGCGGTGACGCCGAACTCCTCCTCGAAGGCCTTCACGAACTCAGAGAGCTCGAGCAGGGTGAGGTCCTTGAACTGACCGAGCAGCTCTTCGGTGCTGAGCTTCGCCATGGTGGCGGTCCTTCCTTCAACGTGTTGCTGGGGTGATCACTGAATGGGTGTTGCGTGAGTCGAACGGGTCAGCTGTCGGCTGACGCGGTCTCCTCGGTGCTCGCCTCTGCGGCCGGCGCGTCGGCGGGTGCGTCCTGCACTGCCTCCGCGGCCGGGGCCTCGTCCGCCACGGGGGCGTCGCCGGCCGGCAGGGTGTCCTGCAGCGCAGCGAACAGGCGCGCGGCCTGTGCGAGCGGAGCAGCGAACAACGACACCGCTTGCTGCGGGGCCGCCTTCATCGCACCTGCGAGCTTCGAGAGGAGAACCTCACGCGACTCGAGGTCAGCGAGCTTGTTGATCTCGTCGGAGCCGAGTGCCTTGCCATCCAGCACACCGCCCTTGATGACGAGAAGGGGATTTGCCTTGGCGAAGTCACGCAGCCCCTTGGCCGCAACCACCGGGTCGCCCTTGATGAAGGCGATGGCCGACGGACCCTCGAGCAGGGAGTCGAACGACTCCAGGCCCGCGTCCTTGGCCGCGATCTTGGTCAGCGTGTTCTTCACCACGGCGTAGTGCACGTCGTCACCGAGCGTAGTGCGCAACTGCCGCAACTGCGCCACGGTGAGTCCGCGGTACTCGGTCAGTACGGCGGCGCCTGAGCTTCTGAAGTTCTCAGTCAGCTCCGCGACGTCGGCTGCCTTGTCCGGCCTCGCCATGGGTCTCCTTCCGCCCTGCAGTTCAACAGGGTTGGACTGTTCTCGCCGCGCCGGCCAAGACCCAGAAAATCGAAAACGCCCCTGCGCAGGCGCAAGGGCGTGAAAATGACTCGTCTCACTTACTTGTCACCTACGCGGGCCGCCCACGAAATTCATGGGACCTTCAGTTGCTCCGGGAGCAACGACCAGCGGTCTTCGGCAGGCTCCAGAGTAACCGCCGGACCGCGGGCCACCAAATCGGCTACTCCGGCGCTCGCGGGCGCGGGGGAATCCAGCGGTTGATCGCGGCCGCGGCCGCCCAGCCGGTCAGGCCCATCACCAGCACGGCGGGTCCGAGCCCGGCCAGCGCGGTGACGGCGGCGATCAGGAACGGGCCCGCGCCGCTCCCGGTGTCGGCGAACAGCCGGAACGCGCCGAGGAACTGTGCCCGGCCGACCGCCGGGGAGGCATCGGCGCCGAGCGTCATGATCACGCCGGCGCCGAGTCCGTTGCCGATGCCCATCAGCAAGGCGACCGCGGTCAGCGTGCCGACGGAGTGGGTCAGTGGGAGCAGCAGGTGCGCCAGGCCCAGCACGAACATCGACGGTACGGCGACCCACTTGCGGCCGAAGCGGTCCATCACCGAACCGGCCGGGTAGAAGAGCAACATGTCGACGGCGCCGGAGAGGCCGAAGATCAGGCTGGTGGTCTGCGGATCGAGGCCGAGATGCTCGGCCCAGAGCGGGATGACGACCTGCCGCGACGCCCTGACCGCGCCGACCAGGAGCGCGCCGACACCGAGCGTTCGCAGTACCGGGAAGTGCTCACGGAGGACGGCGCGGGTGGACTGCATGACGACCGGATTGGCGGCGCGGCTGCGGCGTACGGACTCGAGGTCGGGGAGGCTCAGCAGGACCACGCAGGCGAGGGCGGCCGCGACCAGGTGGACCCAGTACGCGCCGTCCGTGCCGAGGAACTTCATCGCGAAGGCACCGAGGAACGGTCCGATGAAAGAGCCGATCCGCTGCACGCCACCGAGCGTCGACAGCGCCCGCGCCCTCAACTGCAGCGGTACGGCCTCGCTGAGATAGGCCTGCCTGGCCAGCCCCCAGACGGCCGCGGCGAGTCCGGTCGCCGCGATCGCCAGAGCGAGCCCCCAGACGTTCGGGACCACCAGGCAAGCGGCCAACGCGACCGAGACCAGACCGGTCGCCAGCAACATCGCCCGCCGCTCGCCGATCTTCGCGGTCAGCGACCCAGCCGGAATGTCCCCGACCACCTGCCCGACCCCGGCCGCCGCGACCACCAGACTGGCCACCGCGATCGAAGCACCGAGATCCCGCGCCGAAAGCGCGACCACCGGAGCGATCGCCCCCTGACCGATGCCGTAGAGCAGCGCCGGCAGATACACCGAAGGCGCGATCTTCCAGAGACTGACGCTCCCCGTCATCACATCCCGTCCAAGGTCAGGACGGGTGCGCGACCGGGACGACAGTGAGCAGGTCCTCGAGCCCTCTGAAGTCGTCGGGGTTCGTGGTGAACAACGGCAACTCCTCGGCCACGGCGATGCTGGCGATCATCAGGTCGGCGATCCGGCGGCGCGGCGTCCGGCCGGCCGCTACGACACCGGCACAGATCCGGCCGTAGATCCGGGCGGCTTCGGCGTCGAACGGGATCGGGTCGAACTCGCTCTCGGCGCGCTGGAGGATGTCCATCCGCCGGGCCGGTTCCGCGTGCTCGTTGTATCCGGCCGAACTGCGCACCTGGTGCGGGCCCGCCGACAGCTCCGCCAAGGTGATGGCGGTGATGGCCATCTCGGCCGGCAGTTCGGCGGGGTCGATCCACTTCCGCAGGATCAGGATGTTGGTGTCGAGCAGCCCTTGCTGCCGATCATCGGGCATACGGGTCGTTCAGCTCCTGGTCGACAGCGGCCTGCTGGTCGGCGCGGAAATCCTCCAGCCGGACATCCGGTGCCGCGTGTGACCTCGCGGCGAACTCGCCCCGCGGAACGAAGCGCCGCCGGCCACGCAGCGGAATCAGCTCGCCGATCCGGTGCCCGTCCCTGGTCACCGTGAAGGACTGGCCTTCCTGCACGGCGTCCATGATCTCCTTGGACCGCGTTCGCAGGTCACGCTGGGTGATCTCGGGCTGTGCGCTCATACAGCCATCGTAGTCCCGCGCCACACTTGGTGCTACCTGATAGCACCAAGTGCTCCAAGGTCAGGACAGGATGGCGAGGCAGTCGATCTCGACCAGCATCTCGGCGCGGGGGAGCTCGCACATGACGGTGGTGCGGGACGGCAGGACGCCGCTGGTGGAGCGGGGCAGGACGAAGTCGCCGTACGCCTCGTTCATGGCGGCGAAGTCGTCGCGGGTGGTCAGGTAGACGCGCAGCATCACGACGTCGTCGAAGGTGGCGCCGCCGGCCTTGAGGATCGCCTCGACGTTCTCCAGCACCTTGACCGTCTGGGCCTTCACGTCGCCCGGGTGGAGGTACTCGTTGGTGACGGCGTCGACCGGGCCCTGGCCGGAGACCTGCAGCAGGTTGCCCTTGCGGACGCCCTGCGAGAAGACGTGCGCCGGGGCGGGGGCGTCGGTGGTGAGGACAGCGGTCTTGTCGGACATCTGGGGAGGAACCTCTCAGTTGTAGTCGGCGCCGATGGCGGCCGTGGTGGCGAGCAGGTCGGGCAGCAGCTCCAGCACCTGCTCGTAGTTCAGCAGGACGTCCGGCACCGAGACGGAGACGGCGCCCACCACCCGTCCGGAGCGCTCGACGATCGGCGCTCCGATGCAGTTGATGAACGACTCGTGCTCGGCCCGGTCGTGCGCCCAGCCCTGCGACCGGACCAGGTCGAGCTCGTCGCGCAGCTCGTCCGGCCCGGAGATCGTGTTCGGCGTGAACCGGTGGTACTCGATGGTGGTCAGCAGGCCCTCCCGCTGGCGCTTCGGTTGCGCGGCCAGCAGCACCTTGCCGACAGCGGTGCAGTGCAACGCCGCCGGTACGCCGATCTGGCTGTACATCCGCACCGACTGCACACTGTCGAGCTTGTCGATGTAGATCACCTGCCCGTTCTCGTACGCCGCCAGATGCACCGTCTGGCCGGTCCGCTGGTTCAGCTGCCGCAGATGCGGAGCAGCAACGGCCCGTACGACGTGCTGTTCCCGCGCCGCGTCGGCCAGCGAGAACAGCCGCGAGCCCAACCGGTAGCGGTGCGCCTCGTCGCGTCGCACGAACCGCTCGGCCTCCATCGTCCGCAGCAGCCGCAGCACTGTCGTCTTGTGGACGTCGAGCTCCGTTGCCAGCTGGTCGAGCGAGCGGTCGCCCTCCCCCAGGCTGACCAGGATCTGCAGGGCTCTAGCCAGACTTTGACTCACGCCAGACCTCCCACCAGCGCCGGCGACCTGATTCCGGCCGGACCCACCTGGGTGCCGGCCCACTCTTCTTCGGAGCAGTCGAGCAACGCCTGCCGGGTCGAAGCGTCAGGGGGCGTCGCGTGGTCGTCGGGCACAGCCAACACTGTCGCAGCGCTCAGATGCCCCAACCGCAACCGCTGCTCCATCGGCAACCCCTGCAGCGTCCCTGCCAGGTAGCCGGCAGCAAACGCGTCTCCGGCCCCCACCGGCTCTACTACCTCGACAGTCAGCGCCGGCACCTCAGTACGCCGTCCGCCGGGCTCCAGCGCGAGCGCCACGTGCGCATCCGACTTCACCACGATTGTCGCGCGCGGCCCGAGCAACTCCCGCAACTCATCCGGGTCACCGGTCCCGGCGAACACCGCAGCCTCGTCAGCACCGATCAGTACGACGTCCGCCGCGCGCAACAGTCGCCACAGCGGCGCCGGATCAGCGTCACGCCACAGCGCCGGACGCCAGTTGAGGTCGACACTCAAGGTGAAGCCCAAGGTGTCCCGCAGAGCCGCCAGTCGATCCAGTAGCTCAGCAGCAGTGGTCGAGATCGCGGCAGTGATGCCAGTGGTGTGCACGAGCTCAGCGCCCACCAGTCGGTTGCGCACTGCGGGGCGGTCCAGGAAGTCGGCGTCCATGGCTGCGGCCGCCGAACCGGACCGGTAGTAGTGCATCCGCGTCCGGCCGTTGATCGTGTGCTTCACATACAGCCCGGTCGGCCGGGTCGGGTCGTCCTCGACTCCACCCACCTCGACCCCACGGCTCTCCAGGTCGCGCAGTACATGCCGGCCGAAACCGTCGGCACCCAAGCGCGAGATCCACCCGGTCGGCACGCCGAGCGCGGCCAGCCCACCGGCGACGTTGCACTCGGCACCGCCGACCGAACGCCGGAACGTCTCGACGTCTTCCAGCGGGGCGCCCGTCTCGGCCGCCAGCATGATCATCGCCTCGCCCAGACAGATCACCCGAGGTACCAGATCGGCCATCGATGAGTCCTCTCGGGCGAGCTGTCGTTGACGGAAGTTCTGGCCCGATGCTACAACCGATACATCAGAATGCGCAACGAACGTTGCGCAGAATGCAACCGAGTGCAGAGGACGTCATGTCAGCTCCGTACGATGCCGCCGCCGTCGCAGCCCTCGCCGACCAGCCCGTGAGCTGGCAGGACAAGGCGTTGCCACCCGCCTTCTGGGGCCGGACCGTCGCCGACGTACTGACCGGCAAGCCCCGCCTGTCGGAGCTGCCGACGCCTCTTCTCACTCTCTCCGCGCCCGGCCTGCAGCACAACGTCGAGACGCTCGCCCGCTGGTGCGCCGAGCACGGCGTTCAGCTGGCGCCGCACGGCAAGACCACCATGGCCCCCGCGCTCTGGGCCAAGCAGCTCGAAGCCGGCGCCTGGGGCATCACCCTGGCGAACGCCTTCCAGCTCGGCGTCGCCCGGGCCTTCGGCGTGAGCCGGGTGATGGTCGCCAATTCGGTGGTGTCCCCGCTGCAACTCCGGTGGATCGCGGACGAGCTCGCGGCCGATCCGTCGTTCGAGGTGATGGTGTGGGCCGACTCGGTGCGCACTGTGGAGCTCCTGGAGGCCGCGAGGTCGGCGTACGTCGACGCCGGCGCACGGCCGCTCGACGTACTGGTGGAGGTCGGTGGAGCCAACGGCCGCACTGGCGCACGTGATGTCGAGACCGGCCTGGCCGTCGGCGCCGCGATCGCCGCTGCGCCCACACTGCGGCTCGCAGGAGTCGCCGGCTACGAAGGAGCGATCGCGCACGGCGCCGACGAGGAGGGGCTCGAGCACGTCCGCTCCTATCTCCGTGACCTGGCTGCCGTCCACACCGGCCTGCAGTACGACGCAGACGTGGTGCCTGTGGTCAGCGCGGGTGGCAGCGCGTACTTCGAGCAGGTGGCGCAGGTCCTGGCTCCGCTCACCAAGGACGGCGCCCACGTCGTACTGCGGTCCGGCGCGTACATCGCTCACGACGACGGCTACTACCGCAGGATCTCACCTCTGGGCTCGGCGCCGCGAACGGACGGCGACAGGCTCGTCCCCGCCATGCACGGCTGGGTCCGGATCTCCTCACAACCCGAAGCCGGACTGGCGATCTTCGACGCCGGCAAGCGCGATCTCCCTTATGACGAAGGGCTTCCCGAGCCGCAGCTGCTCCGGCCGCGATCCGCTGCGGAGCACGCCCGCCCGGTCGAGGGGATGACCGTGACCAAGCTCAACGACCAGCACGGCTTCCTGCGCTTCTCCCCCGACGGCGAGCCGCCGCTGGTGATCGGCGACGAGTTGCGGGTCGGCCTCTCGCATCCGTGTACGGCGTTCGACAAGTGGGGCCTGATCCCCGTCGTCGACGACCCCGACGCCGACGACCCGGTGGTCGTCGACCTGATCCGGACCTTCTTCTGATGACCGGCCCCGATTCCTTCCCCGCCCCACCCCGGTCGCTGCTGATCACCGGCGGCACCGTCGTCGACGGCTCCGGTAGCGCCGGGATCCGTGCCGACGTGGTGGTCGACGAGGGCCGGATAGTGGCTGTTGGCAACTACCTGCCGGGCAGCGAACCGCGGACCGGCCGGACCATCGACGCCACCGGCCTGATCGTCGCGCCCGGCTTCATCGACATGCACGCGCACTCCGACCTGCAGATTCTGGCGAACCCCGACCACACGGCGAAGGTCAGTCAGGGGGTCACGCTGGAGGTGCTCGGTCAGGACGGACTGTCGTTCGCGCCGATCGACGACGTCACCCGGGTCGCCGTCCGGCGGCAGATCGCGGGCTGGAACGGAGAGCCGGACGACTTCGACTTCTCCTGGTCGACGGTGGTGGGCTATCTGGACCGGCTCGACCAGGGCATCGCCTGCAACGCGGCGTACCTGGTTCCGCAGGGCACGCTGCGGATGATGGTGGTCGGCACCGAGAACCGGCCGGCGACCGCGGCCGAGCTGGCCGAGATGAAGCGGCTGCTCGCCGAAGGCCTGCAGCAGGGTGCTGTCGGGATGAGCAGTGGGCTCACCTACACGCCCGGCATGTTCGCCGGTACCAGTGAGCTCGTCGAGCTGTGCAAGGTCGTCGCGGAGTACGGCGGCTACTACAGCCCGCACCAGCGCTCGTACGGCAAGGGCGCTCTGGAGGCGTACGGCGAGATGGTCGAGATCGCGCGCCTGTCGGGGTGCGCGCTGCACCTGACCCACGCGACGATGAACTTCGAGCCGAACAAGGGCCGTGGCGTCGACCTGCTCGCGATGATCGACCAGGCCCTCGCCGACGGCGTCGACATCACCACCGACACCTACCCTTACTTGCCTGGCGCAACGACCTTGTCGGCGATCCTGCCGAGCTGGAGCGCGGAGGGCGGCGCCGACGCGCTGATCGCCCGGCTGTCCGATCCGGCCGACCGCGACCGGATCGGCTACGAGCTGGAGCAGGTCGGCACCGACGGCTGCCACGGCTGCGTGACCGACTGGAACACCATCGAGATCGGCGGGGTGAAGAACCCGGAGCTGAACAGCGCGGTCGGCCACACCGTCGCGGCGCTCGCGGCGGCCTCGGGTCAGGCGCCCACCGAGGTGTTCTTCGACCTGCTGATCCGCGACAACCTGGCGACCACCATCCTGCAGCACGTCGGCCACGAGGAGAACGTGCAGGCGATCATGGAGCACCCGACCCACACCGGTGGTTCGGACGCGATCCTGGTCGGCGGCAAACCCCATCCGCGGGCCTGGGGCACGTTCCCCCGCTACCTCGCCCACTACGTCCGCGACCTCGGCGTGCTCGAGCTGGCCGACTGCATCCACCACCTGACCGGGCGTCCCGCGCAGCGACTGCGACTGGTCGACCGTGGGCTGGTGCGCGAGGGGTACCACGCGGACCTGGTGCTCTTCGACCCCGCCGGGGTGCGGGACACCGCCACCTTCGACCACCCCCGTCAGCAGGCCGAAGGCATCCCCTGGGTGCTGGTCGGCGGGGTGCCCGTCATCGACGACGGCCACCGCACCGACGCCCTGCCCGGCCGCGCGATCCGCCGTACCTCCCTGGAAGGAACCAGATGACCACCCTTGACCTGCTCCGTGCCGACCGGGTGCTGAGCGTCGTACGGGCGCCGGCGCTCGACGACGCGCGCGACCTGTGCTCCGCACTCGTTGCCGGCGGCATCCATGTGATCGAGCTGACCTTCACCACGCCGGACCTGCCCAGGCACCTGGAGCGGGCGGCCTCGGGTGACACCGGAGCCGTGGTCGGCGCGGGCACCGTGCAGACCGCCGCCCAGGCGCGCTCGGCGGTGGACGCGGGCGCCGCGTTCCTGGTCACGCCCGGCCAGGGTCCGGAGGCGGCCGAGATCGTCAAGGCCGCGCAGGACGCTGGAATCCCTGTCGTGTTGGGCTCTTTCACGCCGTCCGAGGTGATGACTGCTTTGGCGCTGGGCGCTGACGCGGTCAAGATCTTCCCCGCGCACCACCTCGGCCCGAAGTACCTGAAAGACCTGAACGGCCCGTTCCCCGGGGTCCCGCTGGTGCCCTCCGGTGGCGTCAACGCGGGTAACGCGAAGCAGTTCCTCGAGGCCGGCGCGCTCGCGGTCAGCGCCGGGACCGATGTCGTCTCCCCCACCGACATCACCGCCGCCGACTGGCCCCGGATCACCGCCAACGCCAAGGCCTTCTGCGCCGCGTTGAGCTGAGCACCTGCCCCATCCGCTGTCCCCATCCCTCGGAGTGTCCCCATGTCCGGAGCCATCGACTGGCTGCACCACGACACGGCAGGTCTGCTGCTGCTGTGTCTGCTGGCCATCGCGTTGCTGCTCTTCCTGATCATCAAGATCAAGCTCGAACCGTTCATCTCGCTGCTGGCGACCGGCCTGTTCCTGGCGCTGGCGGCCGGGCTGAACGTCAGAACCATCGTCGGTACCGCGCTCAAGTCGAGCGACTCGGTGCTGGAGAAGGGGTTCGGCGGCATCCTCGGTCACATCGCGGTGATCATCGGGCTCGGCACCGTGCTCGGCGCGCTGCTGGAGAAGTCCGGGGGCGCCGACGTGCTCAGCCGCCGGCTGCTGAAGCTGTTCGGCCCGAAGGGCACCCCGATCGCGATGGGCCTGGTCGGCGTCATCTTCGGCATCCCGGTCTTCTTCGACATCGGCATCTTCGTGCTCGCCCCGCTCGTGTACGTCGCGGCGAAGCGCGGCGGCAAGTCGCTGGTGCTCTACGCCCTGCCGGTGCTCGCCGGGCTGTCGATGACCCACGCCTTCCTGCCACCGCACCCCGGCCCGACCGCCGTCGCGGGACTCCTGCACGTCGACATGGGCTGGCTCATCATCATCGGCCTGGCCTGCGGACTGCCCGCCTTCGCCGTGGCCGGGGTCCTCTGGCCGCTCTACATCGCCCCGCGAGTGCCGGTCAGCGTTCCGGACGAGTTCCTGGTCGCCGACGACGGCGCCGAGGAGCGGCCGGAACCGTCGCTCGGCCTGGTGATGTCGGTCATCCTGCTGCCGCTGCTGCTGATCCTCGGCGCGACCTTCGGCACCCTGCTGCTGGACCCGGACCGCGATCTGCTCAGCGTGCTCACCTTCCTCGGTACGCCGGCCGTCGCGCTGCTGATCGCCGTACTGCTGGCCTACTACCTGCTCGGTGTCCGGCGCGGCATGACGAACGCGGAGTTCAGCGAACTGAGCAGCAACTCGCTCAAGCCGGTCGGCATGATCCTGCTGGTGGTCGGCGCGGGGGCGTTCTTCGGCGCGGTCATCTCCGCCACCGGCGTCGGTGCCGCGCTGGCCAAGAGCCTGTCCAGCGCGGGGCTTCCGGTGCTGCTGCTCGCCTACGTCATTTCGTGCGGCCTGCGGATCGCGCAGGGCTCGGCGACCGTGGCGATCGTGACGACCGGCGGCATCGTCGGTCCGCTGCTCGTGAACGAGGGCTACTCCCAGGCGCACCTGGCGCTGATCGCGGCGGCCATCTGCGCCGGTTCGATCATCCTCAGCCACGTCAACGACGGCGGCTTCTGGATCGTCGCGAAGTACTTCAACATGACCGTCAAGGAGACCCTGCTGACCTGGTCGGTCCTGGAAACCGTGCTGTCCCTGGTCGGCTTCGGGATGGCGTCGCTGCTCTGGGTCATCATCTAGGCGGCCGTCGAGCCGAGCCCATCACTGGTGGGCTCGGCTCGACGGATCCCTACTGGCCGATCAGTTCCAGCACGCGTCCCTCGTGCAGCGCCGCGTAGACCCGATCACGCAACTCGTTGGCCTCGGTATCGGTCAGGGTCCGGTCGAGCGGCCGAAGGATCAGCCGGATCAGCACGTTGCGCTGGCCCGGAGTGAGCTGGAGGCGTTCACGAGCGGCCACCGGGAGATCGGCGTACGCGGTCTCGCTGCGGAGCTCGACGGACTCAGCCGCGTCCGCGTCGATTCCCAGCGCGTCGCGCACACGATCCCCGAGCAGCTCGGCCGACAGGTCGACCTCCGGACCGACCACGATCGACAGATCCCGGCGGACGGCGGGCATCGCCGAGACCGGCCGGTACGGCGAGAGGTCCAGCATCTGCCCGGCCACCCGCGGATCCGTTGCTCTGAGCAACCGGATGTCGTGGATCCCCTTGCGCAGCATCAGAAGCCGGTCGAGACCGGATCCCATCGCGAGGCCGGTCCAGCTCTCGTCGAGACCGGCCCCGCGCAGTACGGCGGGAGCGGCGACTCCGCACTCGCCGATCTCGATCCACTGATCGTCGAGCAGCACGTCGATCTGCCGGCCATGGGTCGTGTACGGATGTACGGCCGGCACCGTGCGATAGATCCTGCCCGGCAGCACCGTCTCGACCAGCTTGGCGATCATGCCCTCCAGTTCGGGCTCTCCGAGCGTGACGTTGCGGCTGATCCGCCAGAGGTCCAGCTGGTGCGGAGTACCGGTGTGCTGCCAGTCGACAGAGTCGCGCCGGTAGCAGATGCCGGCGCAGACCATCAGGACGTCGGAAGCGTCGGAGGTGGCCAGTTCGCGCAGCGCGGGCGGGATCATCGCGGAGGTGTGACTGCGCAGGACCTGCCCGGCCGACGCGTAGCGGGTGTAGCGCTCTTCGCGGGTGACGGCGCCGGCGGCGTACCCGAGATTGTCGTAGTTGTCGGCCAGCGAGACGACCGGATGGTCGCGGCGGGCCCAGGCATCCGTGGACGGCCAGGCCTGGCCGAGCGCGGTACGGAGCTGGTCGACGATCAGCTGGATCGCGTGCGGGCCCTGGGCCGGATCGGCCAGGTCGCGCAGGGCGAGGGTGGAGTTCAGTTCTTCGGCAGTGAGTACGGCCATGGGTTATCTCTCCTGTGAGCAGCGGGTCCGAGGGAGAACACACCCCGACCGGCCGCGGTCACCTCAGGAGAGAGCGCAGCAGCAGCTCACCCCGTCGGCACCACTGTGCCGGCCGGGGCGCGGAAATCGCTGCCCGTGGTAACTCACGAGACCCAGAATACCCTGAGGTGGAAGGATCTGGTCCCATGCGATGGATCGACGGTCTGGAAGCGGCCGCTGCCGAGAAACTGCCCGAGGCCGTGTATCGGTACTTCCGGCAGGGCTCCGCCGGCGGGATCAGCGCCGCGGAGGCAACAGCTGCGTGGAGCTCGTACCGGCTCCGTCCCCGCGTGCTGACGGACGTGTCGACGGTGGACATCTCGACGACCGTGCTCGGTACGCCGGTCGCCGTACCGGTGCTGGTTGCTCCGACAACACTGCAACGGCAGGCTGATCCGGGTGGCGAGGCGGCGATGGCGGCCGGAGTCGCCGCGGCCGGTTCGGTGCTCGGAGTCTCCAGCAACGCCGGTACTGCGTTCGCCGACCTCGGTGCGACGGGTGCGCCGTGGTGGCTGCAGATCTATGTGGTGAAGAACCGCGAGGTGACCTTGCGGATGCTCGACGCGGCGGTCGCGGCAGGTGCGCGCGCCGTCGTACTGACTGCTGACACTCCGGTGGTCGGGCGCAAGGAGGACGACGGGCCGACCGTCTGGGAGGTGATCCGGCCGGGTGACCTGCTGGCCAACCTCGATCCGGGCGAGTACACCGACGCCGATCTCGCCAAGGCGGACGACCTCACTCCCGACGTGATCGGCTGGCTCGCCGAACGCACCGGGCTGCCCGTGCTGGTCAAGGGCGTCCTCCGCGGCGACGACGCCAAGCGCTGTTCCGAAGCAGGCGCCGCCGGCGTGATCGTCTCCAACCACGGCGGCCGCCAACTCGACGGCGCCATCTCCACCGCGCAAGCTCTTCCCGAGGTCGCCGCCGCTCTCGCCGGCACCTCCACCGAGCTGTACATCGACGGCGGCATCCGCCGCGGCGAACACGTCCTCACCGCCCTGGCGCTCGGCGCCCGCGCAGTACTCCTCGGCCGCCCCGCCCTCTACGCGCTGTCGGTCGGCGGCGCCGCCGGAGTGACTCGCCTGCTGACCGAGCTGGGCGCGGAGCTGGAACACGCGATGCGCCTCGTCGGCTCCCCCACCCTGGCCGACCTCACCCCGGACCTGTTGTCCCGTTGACATGCGAGAAGCCCCGGTCGTGGGACCGGGGCTTCTCGTGGTGTCGCTGGGAGACGGCGAGGCTCAGGCCTCGGTCACCTCGAGCAGGTTGCGGGTCAGGTTCGGATCGACCTGGACACCGGGGCCCATCGTCGTGGAGACGACGGTCTTCTTGATGTAGCGGCCCTTGGAGCTGGAGGGCTTCAGCCGGAGAATCTCCTCCAGTGCGGCGCTGTAGTTCTCCACCAGCTGGGCCTCGTCGAAGGAGACCTTGCCGATGAGGAAGTGCAGGTTCGCGTGCCGGTCGACCCGGAACTCGATCTTGCCGCCCTTGATGTCGTTGACAGCCTTCGTCACGTCAGGGGTGACCGTACCGGTCTTCGGGTTCGGCATCAGACCACGCGGGCCGAGCACGCGGCCCAGCCGGCCGACCTTGCCCATCAGGTCGGGGGTGGCGACGACGGCGTCGAAGTCGAGCCAGCCGTCGGTGACCTTCTTGATCAGGTCGTCGTCACCGACGAAGTCGGCGCCGGCGGCCAGTGCGGCCTCGGCCTTCTCACCGGTGGCGAAGACGAGGACCCGTGCCGTCTTGCCGGTGCCGTGCGGAAGGATCACGGTGCCGCGGACCATCTGGTCAGCCTTGCGGGGGTCGACCCCGAGCCGCATCGCGACGTCGACGGTCGAGTTGAACTTCTTGCCGGTCGCACCCTGCTTGGCCAGCTTGATGGCCTCCAGCGGGGTGTACAGGTGGTCGAAGTCGATCTTCTCCGCGATCGCGCGGTAGCTCTTGCTGCGTTGTGCCATTTCTGCTTCTCCTGTGTGCGGACGGTACTGGTCGTCCGTTGTGGTCTTGATGGGCGAACTGCTCGCCCTTCCACTCCAGCTGGCTCACCGAGGTGAACCGGAAAGAGGTACTACTTCTCGATCGTGACGCCCATCGAGCGCGCGGTGCCCTCGATGATCTTCATCGCGGCGTCGATGTCACGCGCGTTGAGGTCGGGCATCTTGGTGGTGGCGATCTCGCGGACCTGGTCCTTGGTGATCTTGCCGACCTTGTCCTTCTGCGGGACGGCCGAACCCTTCTGCAGGCCCGCGGCCTTCTTGATCATCTCCGGCGCCGGCGGCGTCTTGGTGATGAACGTGAAGGAGCGGTCTTCGTAGATGGTGATCTCGACCGGTACGACGTTTCCGCGCATGGATTCCGTCTGGGCGTTGTACGCCTTGCAGAACTCCATGATGTTGACGCCGTGCGGACCGAGCGCGGTACCGACCGGCGGGGCCGGAGTCGCGGCGCCGGCCTGGAGCTGCACCTTCACGAGGGCAGCGATCTTCTTCTTCGGAGGCATTCTCTGGGGTCCTTAGACTTTCTGGATCTGGCTGAAGCTGAGTTCCACCGGGGTCTCCCGGCCGAAGATCTCCACCAGCGCCTTGATCCGCTGGGCGTCGGCATTGATCTCCGTGATGGTGGCGTGCAGGGTCGCGAACGGCCCGTCGACGACCATGACCGAGTCGCCCACACCGAAGTCGGCGACCTCGACCTTCTTCTTGGCCGCGGTCTTGGTGGGTGCGGCACCGGTCTCGGCAGCCGCCGCCTCGGCCGCCGCCACGACGGCCGGAGCGAGCATCTTCTCGACCTCTTCGAGGCTGAGCGGGACGGGCTTCTGGCTGTTCCCGACGAAGCCGGTCACCGACGGCGTGTGCCGCACGGTCGACCAGGACTCGTCCGTCAGGTCCATCCGGACCAGCACGTACCCGGGAAGCACGGTGCGCTTCACCATCCGGCGCTGCCCGTTCTTGATCTCGGCGACCTCTTCGGTCGGCACGACGATCTCGAAGATGAAGTCCTCCATGTTCAGGGAGTTGATCCGGTTCTCGAGGTTGCCCTTGACCCGGTTCTCCATCCCTGAGTACGTGTGCACCACGTACCAGTCGCCGATCTGGGAGCGCAGCGTGCTGCGCAGCTCCTCCAGCGGGTCGACCGGCTCGGCCGGCTCCGCCTCTTCGGCTTCGTCCTCTTCGTCGTCGGCGCTGTCGTAGTCGGCCTCGGCGGCGTCGTCACCGGCGGAGGAGAAGACGACCGCGTCGACCTCGGACTCCGGCTCGGCGCTGTCGTCGGACGCCGTCTCGCCGGCCGGCTCGTCGGTGGCGTCGTCCTCGTCGGCGTCAGCGGCCGCTACCGCGACCACCGGCTCGTCGTCGGAGTCGTCCGGGTCGGCGATGCCGTCCTCGGCCTCGTCGTCGGCCACGTACTCGGCGTCCGCCGCGACCGGTACGTCGTCCTCGTCGGCGTCGACCTCCACCTCGAGGTCCGCGAACAGGTCGTCGTCGTCATCGTCATCGTCGTCGGAGTCGTCGAAACCCAGGTCGAGCTCGATTTCGTCGCCGGAGTCAGCGGATACGTCGAACTCGTCCTCCACGTCGAGGACCTCGTCGTCGCGCTGGTCGGACACGTTGTACTCCGTCATCTGTGCATCGGGTGTGGAACCGGGTGGACTCCGGCAGGTGGTTCAGGCGGCTGGAGCGTCAGCCGAAGACCTTGAACATCGCCCAGCCGAAGGCGAGGTCGAGCACCGACACGATCGCGATCACGAACACCACGAAGGTCAGCACGACCACGAAGTACGTCGACAGCTGCTTGCGGGTCGGCCAGACCACCTTGCGGAGCTCGGCGACCACCTGGCGGTAGAAACGCAGCAGCCGGTTGCCCGACTTGCTCTCCGCAGGCTTGCCGGCGCCGGACGGTGCCGGGGTGCGCGTCTCCGTCACGACCTACCTCTTTCGCTAGCGGCGGCCTGTCCGGCGAGTTGCCGGTCAGGATTTGCAGGGCACGAGGGACTTGAACCCCCAACCTTCGGTTTTGGAGACCGATGCTCTGCCAGTTGAGCTAGTGCCCTCTGCAAAGTTCCGAACGCCGCCGGACCTGATCTCGGGCATGCCGAGTCAGGGCCATCAACGCCCGGACTAGAAGAGTGTACGGGGTCGGGGCCACCTGGTCGAACTGAGCCCCAGGATGCTCCGGGTCCCCGCCACGGCGGTGTTCCTCCGTGGACTTCGGGCCGGACGTCGTACTGCGGGCAGAACCTTACCGTCTCCACGGACCTTGCAACGCCGGGGGGCCCGGCATGGTTCCGGTCACCTGGCGATACCCGGGTGTGACCACCGGGCGGGCAGTGCCAGGATGGGCCCATGGTCTCCCGCATCTCCGCACGTATCGGTGCAATCAGTGAATCGGCCACCCTCGCTGTCGACGCGAAGGCGAAGGCCCTCAAGGCGGCCGGTCGCCCGGTCATCGGCTTCGGCGCCGGTGAGCCGGACTTCCCGACCCCGGACTACATCGTCGAGGCCGCCGTCGCGGCGGCCCGCGATCCCAAGAACCACCGCTACAGCCCGGCGGGTGGTCTGCCGGAGCTCAAGCAGGCCATCGTCGACAAGACGAAGCGGGATTCCGGCTACCAGATCGAGGCGTCGCAGGTCCTGGTGACCAACGGCGGCAAGCACGCGGTCTACAACACCTTCGCCACACTGCTCGACCCGGGCGACGAGGTGCTGCTGCCGGCGCCGTACTGGACCACGTACCCCGAGACCATCCAGCTGGCCGGCGGCGTACCGGTCGAGGTGCTGGCCGACGAGAGCCAGAACTACCTGGTCACCGTCGAGCAGCTCGAGGCGGCCCGGACCGAGAAGACGAAGGCGCTGCTGTTCTGCTCGCCGTCCAACCCGACCGGCGCGGTCGACTCCCCCGAGGCGATCGAGGCGATCGGCCGCTGGGCCCTCGAGCACGACATCTGGGTGATCACCGACGAGATCTACGAGCACCTCACCTATGGCGACACCAAGTCGACGTCGTTGCCGGTCGCCGTACCGGAGCTGGCCGACCGGACCGTCGTCCTGAACGGCGTCGCCAAGACCTACGCGATGACCGGCTGGCGGGTCGGCTGGATGATCGGCCCGAAGGACGTCATCAAGGCCGCGACGAACCTGCAGTCGCACCAGACCTCGAACGTCTGCAACATCGCCCAGCGCGCCGCGATCGCCGCGCTGACCGGCGACCTGAGCGCCGTCGACGAGATGAAGCTCGCCTTCGACCGGCGCCGCAAGCTGATGGTCCAGCTGCTGAACGAGATCCCCGGCGTCGAGTGCCCGGAGCCGACCGGCGCGTTCTACGCCTATCCGTCGGTCAAGGGTCTGCTCGGCAAGGAGATCAACGGCAAGGTCGCGAACACCTCGACCGAGCTGGCCGCGATCATCCTGGACGAGGCCGAGGTGGCGGTCGTTCCCGGCGAGGCCTTCGGTGCCCCCGGCTACCTGCGCCTGTCCTACGCCCTCGGCGACGCCGACCTGACCGAGGGCGTCGCCCGCATCACCAAGCTGCTCAGCTGATCGGCTTCCTGACGGACCGCCCGGTTTTCGTCTCCGGGCGGTCTGTCGGTAACCTTCTGTGATGACGGATCGGGACCTGCGGCTGCTGCCGAAGACCCACCTGCACCTGCACTTCTCCGGGTCGATGCGGCACCTCACCCTGGTCGAGCTGGCCGACAAGCACGGCGTGCGGCTGCCCGACGCGCTGCGCACCGAGTGGCCACCGGACCTGTCCGCCGCCGACGAGCGCGGCTGGTTCCGATTCCAGCGCCTGTACGACGTCGCCCGGTCGGTCCTGCGCACCGAGGAGGACGTCCGCCGGCTGGTCCGCGAGGCCGCCGAGGACGATCGGGCCGACGGTTCGCGCTGGCTCGAGATCCAGGTCGATCCGTCCGGGTACGCCGGCCGCTTCCGTGGCATCACCGAGTTCACCGACCTGGTCCTGGACGCCGCCCGGGACGCCACCGCGAGCACCGGGATCACGGTTCAGGTCGTGATCGCCGCCAACCGGACCAGACATCCCCTCGACGCCAGGACGCTGGCCCGGCTCGCCGCGCAGTACGTGGGTCGTGGGGTGGTCGGCTTCGGCCTGTCGAACGACGAACGCCGCGGCACCACGTCGGAGTTCGCCCCGGCCTTCCGGATCGCGCGGGAGGCGGGGCTTCTCGCCGTACCGCACGGTGGTGAGCTGTGTGGGCCCGCGACGGTGCGGACCTGCCTGGACGAGCTCGGCGCCGGGCGGATCGGGCACGGCGTGCGCTCGGTCGAGGATCCTGAGTTGCTCAAGCGCGTGGTGGACGCAGGCGTCGCGCTGGAGGTCTGCCCGGCCTCCAACGTGTCGCTGGGGGTCTATCAACGCGCCGAGGACGTGCCGCTGCGGCAGTTGTACGAGTCGGGCGCGAAGATCGCGCTGGGCGCGGACGACCCGCTGCTGTTCGGGTCCCGGCTCGCCGAGCAGTACGAGACGGCTCGTGCCGTGCACGGCTTCAGCGACGCCGAGCTGGCCGGTCTGGCCCGCGGCTCGGTGCTCGCCTCGACCGCGCCTCCCGCAGTACAGAAGAGCCTGCTGAGCGAGATCGACCAGTGGCTCGGAGTACCGGAAACAGCAGGTTTTCCACAGCCCGTTCCGACGCCCTAGACCAAGGCCCGGGTAGGCCTTACTTTGCGTGCATGACGCCGACGAAGATCCTGCTGCCCGAGGACGAGCTGCCGACTCGCTGGTACAACGTGCTGCACGACCTGCCCACGCCACCGCCGCCGGTGCTGCATCCCGGCACCAGGCAGCCGGTCGGGCCGGAGGACCTGGCTCCGCTGTTCCCGATGGACCTGATCGCGCAGGAGGTGTCGCAGGAGCAGTACATCGACATCCCGGGTGAGGTGCTCGACGTCTACCGGTTGTGGCGGCCGAGTCCGCTCTACCGGGCGCACCGGCTGGAGAAGGCGCTCGATACGCCGGCGCGGATCTACTACAAGTACGAGGGTGGCTCGCCGGCCGGCTCGCACAAGCCGAACACCGCCGTGCCGCAGGCGTACTACAACGCGAAGGCGGGCATCCGGAAGCTCACCACGGAGACCGGCGCCGGTCAGTGGGGAACGGCGCTCGCGTTCGCCTGCGCGCAGTACGGGCTGGACTGCGAGGTCTGGCAGGTGCGGGCGTCGTACGACCAGAAGCCGTACCGGCGAACGATGATGGAGGTGTTCGGGGCGACCGTGCACGCGAGTCCGTCAGGACTGACCGAGGCCGGCCGGAAGATCCTCGCCGAGACCCCCGGTAGCACTGGTTCGCTGGGGATCGCGATCAGCGAAGCGGTCGAGATGGCGGTCGCCGACCCGACCGTGCACTACGCGCTGGGCAGTGTGCTCAACCACGTGCTGCTGCACCAGACGGTCATCGGCGAGGAAGCGCTGATGCAGCTGGCGATGGTCGGCGAGACGCCGGACGTGCTGGTCGGCTGCACCGGCGGCGGCTCGAACTTCGGCGGGCTCGCCTTCCCGTTCCTGCGGGAGAAGTGGGCCGGGCGGATGTCGCCCGTCGTCCGGGCCGTCGAGCCGGAGGCCTGCCCGACGCTGACCCAGGGCACCTACGCCTACGACTTCGGCGACGCGATCGGGCTGACGCCGCTGATGAAGATGCACACCCTCGGGCACGACTTCGTTCCCGACCCGATCCATGCCGGCGGACTGCGCTACCACGGGATGAGCCCGCTGATCAGCCATCTCTACGAGACGGGTGAGATCGAGGCGATCGCCAAACCGCAGTCGGAGTGCTTCGCGGCCGGGCTGCTGTTCGCGCGTACGGAGGGCATCGTGCCGGCCCCCGAGCCGACGCACGCGCTGGCCGCGGCGATCGACGAAGCCCAACGCTGCAAGGAGTCCGGCGAGGAGAAGGTCATCCTGACCGCACTGTGCGGGCACGGGCATCTCGACCTGGCGGCGTACGACGCCTATCTGTCCGGCATGATGACCGACCGGGCCTGGGACGACGCCGAACTGCAGGCGTCGGTCGCCCGGGCGCTGGAGAAGCTGCCCGCGGTCTAGGAGCGCCGCACTTCAGAAGCGTCGCCACCAGGGCTTGGGGGTCTTCGCGACGGCGGTCAGCCACTCCGCGGGGACCGCCCAGCCTTTGGCGGCGATCGCGTCGAAGTACTGCGTCTTCAGGCTTTCCGGCAACCAGTACGTCGCCCGGCTCATGGTCGACACCTCGAAGTACGTGGTCCGCCGGCGATGGTTCCAGACGGTGGCCAGGTTGGAGCAGTAGGCCAGCCGGGTGAAGTCCCAGCGCGCCTGCGGGTCGTCGAGATCGAAGGCGCGCTCGGGAACGGCCAGCCGTCGACGCGGCACCATTTCGTTGCCGATGGCATCGATCAGTCCCTGCACCACGGCCCGGTCGTCGGTCATCAGGTCGGGCAGGTGCAGCACCCGGGGATCCAGCAGCGCGGACTCCAGCCGGGGCCTGGCCACCTCGAGGAAGGTCTCCAGCAGCGCGAAGGCTTCTTCGGCCCGGCCGAACCGGCCCAGCTCCGCGCGCAACGTCGTCACTGCTTCTTCGACCATCGCCAAAGCCTATGCGGGGCAGGGAATCGGGGCAGCTCGGGGCAGCGCGGGGCAGTTCGGGGCAGATGTCCACAGCGGCCTCCAAGCCGGTCACAGAGCGTGTCCGGAGCTCTACAGTTGCCGTCATGTCAGAGCCGAACGAGTTACTGCGAGCCGCCCGGGAGCGGACCCCCTCCCCCGGTACTCCGGGCGCGCACCTGTCCCGCGCGGAGCTTGCCGAGGCGGTCTGCGCCTGGCTCTGGGCGACCACCGACACCAGGTACGACTTGGACGGCCACTACATCGCCAAGCTCGAGCGCGGCGCGGTCCGCTGGCCGGGCGCGCAGTACCGGGCCGGCCTGCGGGAGGTGCTGCGGGTCGAGACCGACCTCGAGCTCGGCTTCAGCCCACCCGGTACGGCGGGGCCACTGGCGCCCGAGCTGAGCTGCTCGATGGCCGGGATGGAGGACGAGCTGATCGACTCCGCCGACCAGTCGATCTCGATGCTCGCCCTGGCCGAGGAGTCCAACGTCGGCGGCCTCACCGTCGAGCAGTTGCACGCGGACATCCGGCGGATCGCCCAGAACTACCTCAAGGTGCCGACCAAACCGCTGTTCCAGCGCAGCATCGTGATCCGTGACCGCGCCTTCCGGCTGCTCGCCGGCCGGCAGCCACCGCGGCAGACCCGCGACCTGTACTCCGCGGCCGGCTGGGCGCTGGCGCTGCTCGGCTGGATGTCGGTCGACCTCGGCCGGATGGACGTCGCGGAGAGCCACACCCGAACGGCGTGGGCCTGCGCCGACGCCTCCGGCGACAACGAACTCCGCGCCTGGGTCCGGGCGACCCAGCACACCATCGCCTTCTGGCAGGACGACATCGGCCGCGCCACCGACTTCGCCCTCGACGGCCTGCAGTACGCCAACGGCACGTCGGCACTGTTCCTGGCCTCCGCGGCCGCCCTGGATCTGGCCCGCGCAGGCCGCTCCGACGAGGCCCGCGCCGCCCTGACCCGCGCCGAGCGCACCACCCCGAGCCCGTCCACCTCCGAGGTCGGCGGTCTCTTCCTCTGCACGCCGGAGCGCGCGGCCGGCATCTGGTCGGACACCCACCTCTCCCTCGGCGACGCGAACCTGACCCTGGAGCACGCCGACCGCAGCGTCGCACTCTTCGAGGCCGCCCCGCACGCGCTCCGCAACCCCGGCTCCGAACGAATGGCCCGCCTGCAGCAGGTCAAGGCCCACCTCATCCTCGGCGAGCTTGACGGCGCCAAGGAATGCCTCACCCCGGTCCTCGCCACCGGAACGGAGTACAGGATGCGCCCGCTGATCCACCGCATCAGCGAAGCCGCCGCCCTCACCCGCACCACCCGCTACGCCAAGGACCCCCGCTCCCAGTTCCTGCACGACAGCATCCGCGAGTTCATCCGCTCCCCCGCCACCGTCCGCAGCCCGCTGGATCACACCATCTCCGCGTGACCGTGCACAGCGACAGGCAGTAGTAGC
Source organism: Kribbella sp. CA-293567 (assembly GCF_027627575.1). Lineage (NCBI taxonomy): Bacteria > Bacillati > Actinomycetota > Actinomycetes > Propionibacteriales > Kribbellaceae > Kribbella > Kribbella sp. CA-293567. Next base: position 1,223,747 of record NZ_CP114065.1, on the reverse strand, counting down.
TGTCAGTCGCCAACGCGCCGCTCAGCCGGCAGTACGCAGTACCGGAAAGACCGACTACTTCCTGTCGCTCTGTACGCCGAGGCGCTGCAGCAGCACCGCGCGAATCATCCCGGCCACCCACGCAGGCTCGGCCAGCACGTGCCAGAAGGCGAATCGCAGGACCAGCCAACCGGCCGCCACCAGTTCGTCGTACCGACGGCAGTCCGCGGCGAAATCACTGCTCGAGCCGTGGAAGGCGAAACCCTCCGCCTCCAACGCGATCCGGGCCACTTGATGACCTAGATCGACCCGCAGCAGCGACGATCCGGTCTCGACCTCGAGCTGCGGCTCGAACCCGTCGATCTGCTCGGTGAGCAGCAGGGCGCGCAGCATCGACTCGAGGAAACTGGCGGCACCCCCGTGCACGGCCGCGGCCACTCGGCGAGCATTAGGCCGGCCGGGACCTCGCATGGCGTCTGCTGCCTTGGTGAAGTCGGCCTCCAGCATCAGCCCCTTGTTCAAGGCGCCGTCAGCAACTGCCAGCGCCTCGTCGAAAGGAAGGCTCCGCGCGCAGTCCAGGACCGTGCGCAGGACCGAGGTCACCCGCGCCTCAAAGTCCTCGCTGGCGATCGGGGCCCAGTGCATCACCGCGGGCGGCCCCTGCTTCGGCCGGCGTTTGCGCGGGACGGTGATGTGCGGCTTGGCCGGCGTTGCACAAACCGGAAGTCCCCACGCGACCGCTGCGCTCAGGTGGGAAACCACACCGTCGTAGGCGAGCGCGACCTGCTTGTCCGTCGGCGGTGCGGGCAGGGTGTAGAGCCCACGCGTCAGGCGCTCGATCGCTCCACTCTGCACAGCCGAGCTGAGTCCACGACGTGAGGTCGTGGATCTCAACTCGGCGAAGGTGGCCTGGCCCTGGTTGCTCGCCAGGACCTCCGGGATTGATTCCACCCGCAGATGGTGCCGGTTTCAGCGCTGGAGTGCTTTGGGTTGTCCACAGGCGTACATAGCGACAGGCAGTAGTGGGCTTTGGCCGAGGTGGTGCGCCGTAAGTGAGCGGGAGGCCGGCGGCCGAAAGGTACTACTGCCTGTCGTTGTGTTCAGAGGCTGCAGTTCACCAGGACGGGTTCGTTGACCAGGGTGATGGCGAAGGCGTGCTGGACCTGGGTGCGGACGTGGGTGGCCAGGGCGAGCAGTTCTTTGGCGGTGGCGTTGCCGCGGTTGGTGAGGGCGAGGGTGTGTTTGGTGGAGACGGCGGCGTCGCCGATGGTGAAGCCCTTGGCCACGCCGGCGTGTTCGATCAGCCAGGCGGCGCTGGTCTTCACGCGGCCGTCGGGCTGGGGCCACTGCGGGGCACCGGCCGGTACTTCGGCCGTGGTGTCGAGCAGCGGGTTGGTGAAGAAGGAGCCGGCGCTCCAGGTGTCGTGGTCGGCGGGGTCGAGCACCATGCCCTTGCCGCCGCGCAGGCTGAGGACCGCCTCGCGGACCTCGGTCATCGGGGCGCGGGAGCCGGGCTCGACGCCGAGGACGCGAGCCAGTTCGGCGTACCCGATCGGGGCGGAGAGGTCGCCGAGGGGGAGCTGGAAGGCGACCTCCAGGACGGCGTACCGGGTGGGGTCGGCCTTGAAGCGTGAGTTGCGGTAGGAGAAACCGCAGTCCGCGGCGAAGATCGTGCGGACCGCGTTGTCGACCCGGTCCCAGACGCGGACCGACGCGATCGTCTCGGCCACCTCGTAGCCGTAGGCGCCGACGTTCTGGACCGGGGTGGAGCCGGTCAGCCCGGGGATGCCGGACATCGACTCCAGGCCGCTCCACTCCTCGGAGATCGCGCGCTGGACGAAGGCGTCCCAGTCTTCGCCCGCCTGAACGTGGACCATCGCGCCGGAGCAGGCGTCGGCGTCGACCCGGATGCCGCGGGTGGCGATCTTGATGACGGTGCCGCGGAAACCCTCGTCGCCGATCACCACGTTGCTGCCGCCGGACAGCAGCAGTACCGGCTGAGCCGCTGCGTCTGCCTCGCGGATCGCGTCGATCAGGTCCTGCTCGGTGGTCACCTCGACCAGGTGATCGGCGGGCCCGCCGATCCGCAGGGTGGTGAAGTCCGCCAGCCTGATGTCATCGGCAGCATGTGCCGCGCCGGACATGGCAGTGTCCGCGGCGGCGAGGCTGCCGGTCGGCGCGCTCGCCGCGGAGGCAGGCACCCTGGTCGGCGCACTGGCCGCGGAGGCAGGCGCTCCGGTCGGCGCGCTGTCCGCGGAGGCAGGCGCCCCGGTCGGCGCAGTGTCCGCGGAGGTGAGGGCGCCGGTGTTGCCGGTCGGCGTGGGGGTGACGGGCTGCTGTGGGGTGGTCATGAGAGGCGCACGACCGCACGGGCTCGGCCGAGGACCTTCTGCTCGCCGGCCAGGGCGGTGATGTCGATCTCGGCGTGACCGGTGTCGGTCAGCTTGTCGACCTTCGCCGAGAAGGTAATCGTGGTGCCCTGGTCGTCGTCGGGGACGATGACGGGCTTGGTGAAGCGGACGCCGTACTCGACCAGGTCGGCCGGGTCGGTCAGCCAGTCGGTGACGACGCGGGCCGCGCCGGCCATCGTCAGCATTCCGTGCGCGATCACGCCGGGCAGTCCGAGGGCGGCGGCCATCCGGTCGTTCCAGTGGATCGGGTTGAAGTCGCCGCTGGCACCGGCGTACCGGACCAGGTCCTCGCGGCGCAGCGTGACGGTCACCGGCGGCAGCTCGGTCCCGACCTCGACGACGGGGCTGCTCATGAGTCCGCCCGGTTGTGCGAGATGGTCGAGGTCGAGGTGGCGATCGGTTCGCCGTCGACGGTGGTCAGGGCGGTCTCGTACATGATCACCTCGACGTCACCGGCCTTGCGCACGGTGGTGATGGTGGCGGTCGCGGCGATCTCGTCGCCGGCCTTGATCGGCCGGGTGTAGCTGAACTTCTGCGCGCCGTGCACGATCCGGTCCAGCCGCAGTCCGAGCTCGTCGTCACCGAGCAGCTCGATCAGCGCCGGGTTGGCGACCATGAAGGCGAAGGTGGGCGGTGCGACGGCATCGTCCCCCCGGTACGCCGGGTTGGGGTCCCCGATCGCGTCGGCGAACTCCCGGATCTTCTCCCGGCCAACCTGGTAGGACTCGGCGGCCGCGTAGCTCCGGCCGACCATCGTGGCGTCGATCGTCATGTCCAGTAACCCTACTGGAAGCCCGCTGGCTACTCTGTGGGCAGAGTGCCGCCATCCACTCCCCCCGCGACGGAAGGTCGGAACTGGTGACGGCAGGGCGAGGAGGGGTAGCAGCTTTGGCACGCTACGCCCCGAGGTACGGACTGGAGATCGGCGAACCCGCCGGCACCGAGTGGCTGCGGGTCGACCGGCTGCTGGAACCGGACGGACCCGAGCTCACCGAACTGCTCAAACGCGACCATGAGGCCAGCGATCACGTCTCGGCGCACGCGAACGCCCTCAGCCTGATGTCGTTCTACGCGGGTCGCGCGCCGGCCGCCGCGCTGCTGCTCTGGGCGCTCGAGGGCCGGGTGCTCGACATCCGCCCGCACAACCTCTGGGTGAAGCCGCACGAGGGTCACGGCATCGCCTCGGTCGCGATCCGCTCCGCCCGCTTCCTGCCCGGCGGCCTCCAGACCTTGTACGACGTGGTGCTGACGCAGCACCTGCTCCCTCTCTCCGGCGAGCTCCACCGCCGCACCCGAGCCGGCCTGCGCCAGCTTCACGGCGGAGTCGCCGCAGGCTGCGCGATGGCTTTCTGCGGCGCGACGCGGGGGGAGGAGACCGTCGATCCGGCGTTCCTGCTGGAGCGCTGGCAGACCTTCGTCGCCAAGGCACCGGGCGAACTGGCCCGTCTGGGCGAGGTCACCGAGGCCGCGGGCAAGCTCGTCTATCTCCGCAACACCTGCTGTCTCTACTACACGAGCGCCAAAGGCTGCGGGTCGCTCTGCGGCTCGTGCTGCCTGACTCCCCGCGAGCAGCGTCTGGCCGCGTACGAAGGTGGCAGGCCCATCATCACCGCCTGAGAACAGCGAAAGGCCCGCTTCGGAACGAAGCGGGCCTGACGTGAAGACTGCTGAGGTCAGCGGGTCTCGCGGTGGTCGGTGTGGTCGTTGCAACGGGCGCAGTACTTCTTCAGCTCAAGACGGTCCGGGTCGTTGCGCCGGTTCTTCTTGGTGATGTAGTTGCGCTCCTTGCAGACCGTGCACGCAAGGGTGATCTTCGGGCGGACGTCGCTAGCCTTGGCCACTACTGCCTCTTCTGATTGGGAACACGCGACTGGAGTGATCGTGTTCTCGAAGTAGCGGGGGCGGGAGTCGAACCCGCGACACCACGATTATGAGCCGTGTGCTCTAACCACCTGAGCTACCCCGCCAAAGAATCCGACGCTCCACCCGGCGGACCGGGTGGAGCAGGGTTTCTCTGAGCCCCTTTACGGAATCGAACCGTAGACCTTCTCCTTACCATGGAGACGCTCTGCCGACTGAGCTAAAGGGGCGGGCCGAGGAGAGAGATTACACGGTCTCCCACCCGATGTGAAATCGGGGAAGAAGCGCCTTGCAGACCCTCGTTCCGACCAGAGAAGCATACCTGCTTCCAGGAGTGCTTCTGACCATTTTTCGGCAGTCCCGCTCGGCACCGCCGCCACCCTGCCGACCCCCATATATCGGCCTGCGGGGCCCGCGGACCGCTAGGACTCAGGTGATCCCAGTCACGTGATCCTTGAACTACCCGTGAGTCACTTTTACGCCTGACCCAGCACGATCGGACGCCTCCCGATCACCCTCGGTAGCCGAAACCACGGTTCTGGTCGCCCTGCGCGTTTGAGCAGACCGTGACCTCGTCGTTATGGTCGATGCGCCGCTGGGGACGACTCCGGCGGCTACTCGACTCTGGAAGGCTCTCGTGTCCCCTCACCATGACGTGTCGGAAGCAGGACGTACGGCACCACGTCGTACTCCGGCCGGCGCGCGTCGGGTGGCGAAGCACCGCCTGACGTCCCGCCGCACTTCCGTCCGTGGCGTTCAGTGGGTCGGCCTCACGGCCGCCCTCGCTGCCGCCGCCGGTACCAGCGCCGTCGCTCTCTCCCCCTCCGCCGGTCCGGCCAACGCCGGGACCAGCACCACTTCCACCGCTCAGCTCGAGGCACTGACCGCCGCCCGGATCGAGCGCCGCGAACTGGCCTCGCGCGACCTGTCGCGCCTGGGCCTGACGCTGGAGTCGACCCGCAAGGCGCAGGTCGACGCGGCCGCCATTGCCAAGGCACGCGCCGCGAAGCTGGCCGCCAACGCGACGCTGACCCAGCGCCGCGCACTGGCCCTAGCCACGGCGAAGGCGGTGGTTGCCCGCAAGGCCGCCGCCGCTGCGGCCGCCAAGGCCAAGGCTAGAGCTGCGGAGGCCGCGAAGGCGAAGGCCGAGGAGGCCAGAGCAGAGGCCGCACCCCGAGTCGTGCTGCCCACCACGGGTTACCGCATCACCGCAACGTTCGGCCAGGGCGGCGGACGCTGGGCCAACGACCACACTGGCCTCGACTTCGCCGCTCCGATCGGTACGCCGATCCGCGCCGTGCTGGCCGGCGAGGTGATCCAGGCCGACTACCAGGGCGCCTACGGCCGGCAGGTCAAGGTCCGTCACTCCGACGGCACCGTCACGTCATACAGCCACATGTCCGCGTTCTCGGTCTCGATCGGCGACTCGGTCTCGGCCGGCGAGCAGGTCGGCGCGATCGGCGTCACCGGCAACACCACCGGACCGCACCTGCACTTCGAGGTGCTGCTCGGCGGCGACAACCAGATCAACCCGAAGCCGTGGCTCAGCGAGCACGGCGTCAACCCGTAGGTCTGATGCGGGCGCCCGCACCGCCATCACTGACCAACCTGTCGAACCAGCGGTGCTGGACGCCAGCCCACGCCTGAACGGGTGATCCGGCGGCAGTTGTCCAGAGGTTGGTGTGTGGTGGCGGTCCGGCCGCTAC